>NZ_JAQYWT010000248.1:0-65577 GCF_036322545.1 Streptomyces sp. SP18BB07 | reverse complement strand
GTCGCGCAGTTCCCCGCGCCCCTGAAGGAGCCTTCGGCCCTTCGATGAAAAGCATGGGGCGCAGCCCCTGCTTTTCAGGGGCGCGGGGAACTGCGCGAGAAGCCCCACCGGACCCGCACCCGCCGACGAAACCCGCGCCCCCCGAGCTATGAGGCGCCCCCTACAGCCCGTACCGCTCCCGGGCCTCCTTGACGGCCGTCGCCTTGACCTCACCCCGCCGCGCGAGCTGCGCCAGCACCGCCACCACGATCGACTGCGCGTCGACCCCGAAGTGCCGCCGCGCCGCCTCACGCGTGTCGGACAGGCCGAACCCGTCCGCTCCGAGCGACGAGTAGTCCTGCTCCACCCACTGCGCGATCTGGTCGGGAACCTGCCGCATGTAGTCGGAGACGGCCAGCACCGGCCCCTCCGCCCCCTGCAGCGCCTGCCGCACGAACGGCACCCGCTCCTCCCCGCGCAGCAGCGCCGCGTCCGCCTCCAGCGCGTCCCGCCGCAGCTCGCTCCAGGAGGTCGCGGACCAGACGTCGGCCGCCACCCCCCACTCCTCCGCGAGGAGTTTCTGCGCCTCCAGGGCCCAGTGGATCGCCGTACCGGAGCCGAGCAGTTGCACACGCGGCGCGTTCGCCACCGGGGACAGCCCCGCCGTCTCGGCCGTGTTGAAGCGGTACAGCCCCTTGACGATGCCCTCGTCCACGCCCGCCACGGCCGGCTTCGCGGGCTGCGGCAGCGGCTCGTTGTAGACGGTCAGGTAGTAGAAGACGTTCGGGTCCTCGTCCGGCGCGGCCTCGCCGTACATCCGCCGCAGACCGTCCTTGACGATCGCCGCGACCTCGTACGCGAACGCAGGGTCGTACGTCAGCGCCGCCGGGTTGGTCGCCGCGATCACCGGGGAGTGGCCGTCGGCGTGCTGCAGGCCCTCGCCCGTCAGGGTCGTACGGCCGGCCGTCGCGCCGACGAGGAAGCCGCGGCCGAGCTGGTCGCCGAGCTGCCACATCTGGTCGGCGGTCCGCTGCCAACCGAACATCGAGTAGAAGATGTAGAACGGGATCATCGCCTCGCCGTGCGTCGAGTACGACGTCGAAGCGGCGATGAAGTCGGCCATCGAACCGGCCTCGGTGATCCCCTCGTTGAGGATCTGCCCGTCCTTGGCCTCCTTGTAGTACATCAGCTGGTCGCGGTCGACCGGCTCGTACGTCTGGCCCTTGGGGGAGTAGATCCCGAGCGACGGGAAGAGCGACTCCATACCGAAGGTGCGCGCCTCGTCGGGGACGATCGGCACCCAGCGGCGGCCGGTCTGCTTGTCGCGGACCAGGTCCTTGACCAGGCGGACGAAGGCCATGGTCGTCGCGACGTTCTGCGAGCCGGAGCCCTTGTCGAAGGCGGCGAAGGTCTTGTCGGCGGCGGCCGGCAGCGGAGCCAGCGCGTGCGTACGGCGGGCCGGGGCGGGACCGCCGAGCGCGGCGCGGCGCTCCTGGAGGTAGCGGACCTCGGGGGAGTCGGCACCCGGGTGGCCGTAGGGCACGACCCCGTCGACGAAGTCGCTGTCCTTGATGGGGAGTTCGAGCAGATCACGCATCTGCTTGAACTCGTCCGTCGACAGCTTCTTCATCTGGTGGTTGGCGTTCTTCGACGCGAAGCCCTCGCCGAGGGTGAAGCCCTTGACGGTCTGGGCCAGGATGACGGTCGGCGCGCCCTTGAACTCGACGGCGGCCTTGTACGCGGCGTACACCTTGCGGGCCTCGTGACCGCCGCGCGAGAGGTGGAAGCACTCCAGGATCTTGTCGTCGCTCAGCAGCTTCGCCATCTCGACGAGCGCCGGGTCCTTGCCGAAGAAGTCCTGGCGGATGTAGGCGGCGTCGCGGGTCTGGTACGTCTGCACCTGCGCGTCGGGCACCTCGCGCAGCCGGCGCAGGAGCGCACCGGTCGTGTCCAGCTGGAACAGCTCGTCCCAGGCGGAACCCCAGAGCGACTTGACGACGTTCCAGCCGGCGCCACGGAACTGGGCCTCCAGCTCCTGCACGATCTTGAAGTTGGCACGGACCGGGCCGTCGAGGCGCTGCAGGTTGCAGTTGATGACGAAGGTCAGGTTGTCGAGACCCTCGCGGCTCGCCAGCGCGAGTGCGGCCGTCGACTCCGGCTCGTCCATCTCGCCGTCGCCGAGGAACGCCCAGACGTGGGAGTTCGAGACGTCCTTGATGCCGCGGCTGGTGAGATAGCGGTTGAAGCGCGCCTGGTAGATGGCGGAGAGGGGGCCGAGACCCATGCTCACCGTCGGGAACTCCCACAGCCAGGGCAGACGGCGCGGGTGCGGGTACGACGGGAGGCCGTCGCCGCCCGACTCACGGCGGAAGTTGTCCAGGTGGGACTCGTTCAGCCGGCCGTCGAGGAAGGCGCGGGCGTAGATGCCGGGGGAGGCGTGGCCCTGGATGTAGAGCTGGTCGCCCGAGCCGTCGGCCTCCTTGCCCTTGAAGAAGTGGTTGAAGCCCGTCTCGTAGAGCCAGGCGGCGGAGGCGAAGGTGGCGATGTGGCCGCCGACGCCGTACTTGGAGCCACGGGTGACCATCGCGGCCGCGTTCCAGCGGTTCCACGCGGTGATACGGCGCTCCATCGCCTCGTCACCGGGGATGCCCGGCTCGGCGGCGGTGGGGATGGTGTTGACGTAGTCCGTCTCGAGCAGCTTGGGCAGCGCGATGCCGTTGCCCTCCGCACGCTCCAGGGTGCGGCGCATCAGGTACGCCGCGCGGTGCGGCCCGGCCGCCTTGGTGACGGCGTCCAGGGAGGCCTGCCATTCGGCGGTCTCCTCCGGATCGCGGTCGGGGAGCTGGTCGAGCGCGCTCGGCTGGATGGCGTTGGGGTCGGTCATTGCGCCGCCTTCCTCAGTCGAAGGGGGTTCCCTCATCGGTAAGGGTTCGGGGGTGCCCTTGGTCTTTGGCAGGACAGGGCGACGGGCTTCGGTGGAAGCCCGTCGGCGACTGTAACCCGCTGATCGATGATCGATCAAAGGGTTGCGGGCAAAATATCTTGATCACGAGAAAGTCGGCACGGGGTGCCTTCGGCGGAGACACCGGGTGCCTTGGTGGTCCCGGGTTTATGCAGGTGGGGCGGCGTTTGAGCGGGGGTTCGCTCAACAGCTCGGGGGTTCGGGCGCGTTGGCGGGTGCGGCCCGGTGGGGCTTCTCGCGCAGTTCCCCGCGCCCCTGAATGCTTCAGGCCCCTGCGGGCCTGAAAGGCGACGGGGCCGCGGGGGTGAAAAGCATGGGGCGCAGCCCCGGCTTTTCAGGGGCGCGGGGAACTGCGCGAGAAGTCCCACGCACCCGCACCCGCCAACGCGCCCGAACCCCCGAGCTACTGGGCGCCCTGAACCGGCTCGTCGTCCGTGTGCGGGGCGCAGCCCAACACATGCGCCTTCACCAGGTCCGCGATCCGAGGGTCACGCCGACGGAACGCCGCCACCAACTCCTCGTGCTCCTCGGCATAGGACTGCTGAACCGTCCCCAGCCACCGGATCGACAGCGCCGTGAACACCTCGATCCCCAGCCCCTCCCACGTGTGCAGCAGCACCGAGTTCCCGGCGGCCCGCACCAGCTCACGGTGGAAGGCCACCGTGTGCCGCACCTGGGACGTCCCGTCGGCGTTCCGGTCCGCCTCGTACAGCGCGGCCACATGCGGCTCCAACGCCGAGCAGTCCTCCGCCAACCGCTCCGCCGCCAGCTCCGCCGCGATCGCCTCCAGGCCCGCCCGGACCGGGTAGCTCTCCTCCAGATCGGCCGCCGTCAGGTTCCGCACGCGTACGCCCTTGTTCGGCGCGGATTCGATCAACCGCAGCGACTCCAGCTCACGCAGTGCCTCCCGCACGGGCGTCTGGCTGACCTCCAGCTCCGTCGCGATCCGCCGCTCCACGATCCGCTCGCCCGGCTTCCATCGTCCGCTCACGATCCCCTCCACGATGTGCTCGCGGATCTGTTCGCGCAGCGAGTGGACGACGGGCGCGGTGGTCATGCGGGCTCCTTCGGCGGGGGACAGAACCCCAAGGGCGTTGACCTCTAGACAATAAAGCCGTGGCCGTCCGGTGGAGAGGCGCACGGGGGTGCTTTCGCGCAGGTGAGACGAGACTTACACGCTCCCACGGAGGACTGGTTTGTAAAGACCCGTACCGGCCAGGCTCAGGGGTCTCGACCCCAACCCGGCGCGAACACGGCGGTGCCCCGCCCGGAGAACTCCGGACGGGGCACCGCCGCCGTGCGTGTGTCCAGGGGCTACAGACCGAGCTCGACCTCGAACTCGCCCGCCTCCAGGATCGCCTTGACGGCCGTCAGGTAACGGGCCGCGTCGGCGCCGTCCACCAGACGGTGGTCGTAGGAGAGGGTCAGGTACGTCATGTCGCGGACGCCGATGACCGTGCCCTCCTCGGTCTCGATGACCGCCGGGCGCTTGACCGTGGCACCGATGCCGAGGATCGCGACCTGGCCCGGCGGCACGATGATCGTGTCGAAGAGCGCGCCGCGCGAACCGGTGTTGGAGATCGTGAAGGTCGCGCCGGACAGCTCGTCGGGCGTGATCTTGTTGGCGCGGACCTTGCCGGCCAGCTCCGCCGTGGCCTTCGCGATACCGGCGATGTTGAGGTCACCGGCGTGCTTGATGACCGGGGTCATCAGGCCCTTCTCGGAGTCCACCGCGATACCGATGTTCTCGGTGTCGAAGTAGGTGATCGTGCCCTCGCCCTCGTTGATCCTGGCGTTGACGGGCGCGTGCGCCTTCAGCGCCTGGGCCGCGGCCTTGACGAAGAACGGCATCGGGGAGAGCTTGACGCCCTCGCGCGCGGCGAAGGAGTCCTTGGCCCGGGCGCGCAGCTTCATCAGACGCGTGACGTCGACCTCGACGACCGACGACAGCTGCGCCTGCTCGTGCAGCGCCTTGACCATGTTGTCGCCGATGACCTTGCGGATGCGCGGCATCTTGACGGTCTGGCCACGGAGGGGGGAGGCCTCCAGGCTCGGCGCCTTCTTGGCGGCGGAGGCAGCCGGGGCGGCGGCGGCCGGAGCCGGAGCAGCGGCGGCGGCCTTCGCGGCCTCGGCGGCGGCGACGACGTCCTGCTTGCGGATACGACCGCCGACGCCGGTGCCCTTGACGGAGCCCAGGTCGACACCGTTCTCGGCGGCGAGCTTGCGCACCAGCGGGGTGACGTAGGCGCCCTCGTCGGTGGCCTTGGTGGCGGCGGACGCGGCCGGGGCGGCGGCCGGAGCCGGGGCGGCCGGAGCGGGCGCCGGAGCCGGAGCGGCCGGAGCAGCAGCGGCGGGAGCGGGAGCAGGCGCGGCCGGCGCGGGGGCCGGAGCCGCGGGAGCAGCCGGGGCCGGGGCCGGGGCAGCGGCGGCGGGCGCCGGAGCCGGAGCGGCCGGAGCTGCCGCCGGGGCCGGGGCGGCCGCCGGAGCGGCACCCGGGGCACCGATGACGGCCAGCTTGGCGCCGACCTCGGCCGTCTCGTCCTCGGCGACGGTGATCTCCAGCAGCACACCGGAGGTGGGCGCGGGGATCTCGGTGTCGACCTTGTCCGTGGAGACCTCGAGCAGCGGCTCGTCGGCCTCGACGGAGTCGCCGACCTCCTTCAGCCAGCGGGTGACGGTGCCCTCGGTGACGGACTCGCCGAGCGCCGGGAGGACCACGTCGGTGCCCTCGGCGGAGCCGCCGCCGGTGGCCGCCTCGGCGGTCGGAGCTGGCGCCGGGGTCTCCTGCTCGGTGGAGGGCGCGGCCGCGGCGGGCTCGGGGGCCGGGGCCGGAGCCGGAGCCTCCTCGGCGGCCGGGGCCGGGGCGGCGGCGGGCGCGCCCGTGCCGTCGTCGATCAGCGCCAGCTCGGCGCCGACCTCGACGGTCTCGTCCTCGGCGACCTTGATGGACGCCAGGATGCCCGCGGCGGGGGAGGGGATCTCGGTGTCGACCTTGTCGGTCGAGACCTCGAGCAGCGGCTCGTCGGCCTCTACGCGCTCACCCTCGGCCTTCAGCCAGCGGGTGACAGTGCCCTCGGTGACGCTCTCGCCGAGCGCCGGAAGGGTTACGGAAACCGCCATGGTTTCTGTTGCTCCTTAACGATTGCGGAAGTCTGGATCGTCGCTTCGTCGACCGAGGGGGTCAGTCGTGCGAGTGCAGCGGCTTGCCCGCGAGGGCCAGGTGGGCCTCGCCGAGCGCCTCGTTCTGCGTCGGGTGGGCGTGGATCAGCTGGGCGACCTCGGCGGGGAGGGCTTCCCAGTTGTAGATCAGCTGGGCCTCGCCCACCTGCTCGCCCATGCGGTCGCCGACCATGTGAACGCCGACCACGGCACCGTCCTTGACCTGGACGAGCTTGATCTCGCCCGAGGTGTTCAGGATCTTGCTCTTGCCGTTGCCCGCGAGGTTGTACTTCAGAGCGACGACCTTGTCCGCGCCGTAGATCTCCTTGGCCTTGGCCTCGGTGATGCCCACGGAGGCGACCTCGGGGTGGCAGTACGTCACCCGGGGGACACCGTCGTAGTCGATCGGAACGGTCTTCAGGCCGGCCAGACGCTCCGCCACCAGGATGCCCTCGGCGAAGCCGACGTGCGCGAGCTGGAGCGTCGGGACCAGGTCACCGACGGCGGAGATGGTCGGGACGTTCGTGCGCATGTACTCGTCGACCAGGACGTAGCCGCGGTCCATCGCGACGCCCTGCTCCTCGTAGCCGAGACCGGCGGAGACAGGCCCGCGGCCGACGGCCACCAGCAGCAGCTCGGCCTCGAACTCCTTGCCGTCGGCGAGGGTGACCTTGACACCGTCCTGGGTGTACTCGGCCTTCGAGAAGAAGGTGCCCAGGTTGAACTTGATGCCGCGCTTGCGGAAGGCGCGCTCAAGAAGCTTGGAGGAGTTCTCGTCCTCGAGAGGGGCCAGGTGCTTCAGGCCCTCGATGATCGTGATGTCGGTGCCGAAGGACTTCCAGGCGGAGGCGAACTCGACGCCGATGACACCGCCGCCGAGGACGATCGCCGACTTCGGGACACGGTCCAGGACGAGGGCGTGGTCCGAGGAGATGATGCGGTTGCCGTCGATCTCCAGGCCCGGCAGCGACTTCGGCACGGAGCCGGTCGCCAGCAGGACGTGACGGCCCTGGACGCGCTGGCCGTTCACATCGACGGAGGTCGGGGAGGACAGACGGCCCTCACCCTCGATGTAGGTGACCTTGCGGGAGGCGACGAGACCCTGCAGACCCTTGTAGAGGCCGGAGATCACGCCGTCCTTGTACTTGTGCACCCCGGCGATGTCGATGCCCTCGAAGGTGGCCTTCACACCGAACTGCTCGCTCTCGCGGGCCTGGTCGGCGATCTCGCCCGCGTGGAGCAGGGCCTTCGTGGGAATGCATCCCCGGTGCAGGCAGGTGCCGCCGACCTTGTCCTTCTCGATCAGGGCGACGTCCAGGCCCAGCTGAGCCCCGCGCAGGGCCGCGGCGTAACCACCGCTACCACCGCCGAGGATCACTAGGTCGAAAACGGTGCTGGCGTCGTTCGCCACGTCACGTCCTCCATGCATGTGCGCCGTACGCCGGTCGTCCGAGACCCGCGCGGCGGCTGGTGTCCGGCCGCTCTTCTTCGGCCCTGTGGTGGGGGCCCTGTCCTGCCGAGCCCCATCTTCGCACTTGTCGCGGGCGAACGAGACGCCGGGCCGGGGTGTGAGACACCACACGCTCAGATGTGACGAGGCCGGGCCCTGAAGGGGCGCGGGGAACTGCGCGACCAGCCACGGACGGCCCGCAGTCGCCCGCGCCCCTCAGGTGCCGAGCTCTTGGGCGATCGTCACCCCAGGTCGCCGGACGCGGCCCGCTCGGCCAGCCGCACCAGCGTCCGCACCGCCGTCCCGGTGCCACCCTTCGGCGTGTACCCGAAGGGCCCGCCCTCGTTGAACGCCGGCCCCGCGATGTCCAGGTGCGCCCAGGTGATCCCCTCGCCCACGAACTCCTTCAGGAACAGCCCGGCGACCAGGCCACCGCCGTACCGCTCGCCCATGTTCGCGATGTCGGCGGTCGGCGAGTCCATCCCCTTGCGCAGGTGGTCCGGCAGCGGCATCGGCCACGCCGGCTCGCCCGACTCCTCCGCCGCCTCGTGCACCGCGGAGCGGAACGCGTCGTCGTTGGCCATGATCCCGAACGTCCGGTTGCCCAGCGCCAGCATCATCGCCCCGGTCAGCGTCGCCACGTCGACGATCGCGTCCGGCTTGTCCTCGGACGCCTTGGCGAGCGCGTCGGCCAGCACGAGCCGGCCCTCGGCGTCGGTGTTCAGCACCTCCACCGTCTTGCCGCTGTACATGCGCAGCACATCACCCGGGCGGGTGGCGGAGCCGGACGGCATGTTCTCGGCGAGGGCGAGCCAGCCCGTGACGTTGACCTCCAGCTTGAGCCGGGCGGCGGCGACGACCGCGGCGAACACGGCGGCCGCGCCGCTCATGTCGCACTTCATCGTCTCGTTGTGCCCGGCGGGCTTGAGCGAGATGCCGCCCGAGTCGTAGGTGATGCCCTTGCCGACGAACGCCAGGTGCTTCTTCGCCTTGGAGCTGGTGTACGTCAGCTGCACCAGCCGGGGCGTGGCCGCGGAGCCCGCGCCGACGCCGAGGATGCCGCCGTAGCCGCCCTTGGCGAGCGCCTTCTCGTCGAGGACGGTCACCTTGATGCCGTGCTCCTTGGCCGCGGTCTGCGCGACGGCGGCGAAGGCCTCCGGGTCGAGGTCGTTCGGCGGGGTGTTGATGAGGTCGCGGGCGCGGTTCAGCTCCTCGGTCACCGCGACCGCGCGCTCGACGGCCGCCTTGTGGGCCTTGTCGCGGGGCTTCGCGCCGAGCAGGACGACCTCGGCGAGCGGCGCCTTGCCGTTCTTCGCCTTGCTGTCCTTGCCCTGCTCCTTGTAGGCGTCGAAGGAGTACGCGCCGAGCAGCGCGCCCTCGGCGACGGCCGCCACGGCGTCGGCGTCGACGACGGGCAGCGTGAACGCGGCCTTCTTCGTGCCGGTCAGGGCGCGGGCCGCGGCACCGGTCGCGCGGCGCAACGTCTCCGCGGTGAACGTGCCGTCCTTCTCGGGCACCGAGCCCAGGCCCACCGCCACCACGAGCGGCGCCTTGAAGCCGGCCGGCGCGGGCAGCTTCGTCACCTCTCCCTCGGCGCCCGCGGCGCCGAGGGTCTCCAGGAGACCGGCCAGCTTGCCGTCGTACGCCTGGTCCACGGCCTCGGCACCCGGCGCTACGACCAGGTCCCCGGACCGGGATGCAGGGCCCTTCGCGACACCGACCACGATCGCGTCGGCCCGGAGGCCCGACACGGCGGCGGTGCTGAGAGTGAGAGCAGTCACGGTGGTGAAATCTCGCTTCCGATTGAGTTTCGGTGGCCGAACGGATGGGTCGACGTGCCGAGAACGAGCCTAGGCCCTTGTTCGGCCCATCGGACCTGGGGCGTCGGCCGGTTGCGCCGCGCCGTCCGCATGGCGTCCGCTGCGACCAGCCTCCCCGACTTTCCGTCGCCGACGTGCAGGGAGATCCCCATGGATGAGGCATAGGGGGATCCCTTATCGCGGCTTCGGGGGCGCGCGTCCATCGTCTTCGCGCGTAGCGCCGACGGTCTCCGCGCGTAGCGTCCCGCCGTCGATTTCGATCACCCCTGCGGGCATTCACCCCTATGTGGCTTCATGGTCATTTTCCTGCCCACATGTGCCCTGACCTGGGTGACACTCGTCCCGCCGGTGAGTGATCAGCTCATCGGCTTGCATCATTTCCACAGATTCCCCTCGGTGCGGCCGTTCAGTCGGCGCCGGGGGATCTTCTCGGGGGAAGGGGCGAACATGGCGTACAGCGTGCCCGGATGGAGGAGCGCCGCCGCGGTCGTGGCGACGACGAGTCTGCTGGTGGCGGGCCTGGGTATACCGGCAGCGTCGGCCGCCGTCGCACCACGCGTCGATCTGCGGGTGCTGGTGGTGGACAACGGCGACAGCCCCGTCCAGGCCATCGTCGCGGAGCTGGAGAGCACCGGCATCCCGTACACCCGCGTGAACCTGGGCGACGCGAGCCGCCCGACCATCGACGCGGCCTTCCTGAGCGACACGGTCGGCGGCACCCCGCGTGCCAGGTACCAGGGCGTGGTCCTGCCCAACGAGGCCCCCTTCGGGCCGGGTTCGGCCGAGCAGAACGCGCTGGAGACGTACGAGCGGACGTACGGGATCCCGCAGGTCGACGCCTACACCTGGGCGCACCCCGGGGTCGGTCTCGACTACACCAGCGAGGGCGGCTGGGCCGGCTCCCTCGACGGCCGGGAGGCCACGGTGACCGACGCCGGCCGGGCGGGCCGCTTCGGCTATCTCGACGGGCAGTTCACCTTCGAGGACAACTCCGCCTCCACACAGGAGAGTTACGGCTTCGTAGCCCGGCCCCGTCCCGGCTACACCAGTTATGTCGACCTCCCGGTGCCCGGCGGTAGCGGCCGGGGCAGCCTGGTCGGGGAGTACGCCCACGACGGGCGCCGCGAACTGGTCGTCACCTTCGCCCACAACCAGCACCAGCGGCAGTTCCGGGTGCTGGCCCGGGGCATCGTCGAGTGGCTGACGGACGGCGTGCACCTCGGCCGGAACCGGAACTACTTCGGCATCCACATCGACGACGTCTTCGCACCCGACAGCCGCTGGGACACCGAGAACAACTGCACGCCCGGCAGCTTCAACTGCGGCGGCGGGCAGGGCACGGAGACCGAGCCGATCCGGATGACCGCCGCCGACGCCGAGTACGCCGAGCAGTGGCAGCGGTCCAGCGGCCTCACCCTCGACCTGGTCTACAACGGCGGCAGCGGCGAGGAGTGGAAGGAGGCGAACGGCGGCACGGACGCCCTCGCCGACCGACTGGTCGCCGACCGGAACGCGTTCCGCTGGATCAACCACACCTACACCCACCAGTACCTCGGCTGCCTCCAGGACACCTCGACCGTCCCGTGGAGCTGCGCGAAGAACGCGGACGGCACCACCCGCTATCTGAGCCGCGCCGACATCGCCGCGCAGATCCGCGACAACCACGCCTGGGCCGTCGCGCGCGGACTGCCCGTGCGGCGCGACGAACTGGTGACGGGCGAGCACTCGGGCCTGAGGACACTGCCGCAGCAGCCGGACGACAACCCGAACCTCGCGGGCGCCCTCGCCGACAACGCTGTCAAGTGGATCGCCTCCGACAACTCCCGCGAACCGGCCCAGCGTCCGGTGGGCGCCGCGCTGACCGTGCCGCGCCACCCGATGAACGTCTACTACAACGTGGGCACCGCCGCGGAGATGGTCGACGAGTACAACTGGGTCTACACCTCGGCGGCCGACGGCGGCAGCGGCGTCTGCGAGAACAACGCGACCTCCACCTGCCTGGCCGCCCCCCTCGACCCGGGCACCGGGTACACGACGCACATCGTCCCGCAGGAGGTCCGTACGGCCCTGCTGCACGCCGTCGGCAACGACCCGCGACCGCACTACGCGCACCAGTCCAACCTGGCCGAGGAACGGCTGCTCTACCCGGTCCTGGACGGGTTGCTCGTCGAATACCGGGCGCTCTTCGCCTCCGACACCCCGCTGGAGAACCCCCGGCACGGCGCGGTCGGCACCGAGCTGAAGCGCCGGGCCGCCTGGCAGACCGCCGTCGCCAACGGCACGGTCACGGCGTACCGGATCGGTACGGCGGTGACGGTGACGGCGCCCAAGTGGCTGGAGATCCCGGTCACGGCGCCGAAGGGCACCGTCCAGCAACTCCCGCTGGGCACCACCACATTCGGCACTCCGTACGCGGGAGCCCGCTCGGCCTGGACGACGCCCGCGCCACTGCAGTCCGCCGTCAAGCTCAAGCTGCCTTAGAGCGCGCCGGCGCCCCGAAGGGGCACGGGGAACTGCGCGAGAAGCCCCACCGACCCGCACCCGGGGTCCGGACCCGCAGTTCCCCGTACATCATCCGCGTAACAGCAACAGGGGGGAGCGGCGCAGCCATGCGCACCGGCAGTCATGTCACCATGCTCACCGAAGGCACCTACCCGCATGTCCACGGCGGGGTCAGCACCTGGTGCGACCAGCTCGTCAACGGCATGCCCGACGTCGAGTTCCATCTCGTGTCGCTCACCGGAACCGGCCGCGAACCCGTGACCTGGGACCTGCCGCCGAACGTGTACCGGCACACCTCCGTACCGACCTGGGGCCCGCGCCCCGGCCGCGCCCGCGCCCCGTACGGCGCGGCCCGCCGCCGCTTCACCGACGCCTACGAGCGACTGCTGCTCTCCGTCCTCGACCCCGACGCGCCCCGGGGTTTCGAGGAGGCCCTGTACGAGCTGGCCGGACTCGCCCGCGACGGGCGCCTGTCGGCGGCCCTGCGCACCGAGTCCGCGCTCCGTTCGCTGATGTGGATCTGGACGATGCCGCACCTCCCGACGGCCGCCGCGCGCCCCACGGTCCACGACGCGCTCACCGCGACCGATCTGCTGGAACACTCCCTGCGCCCGCTCGGCGCCCGGATCCCCGAGGACTGTGTGGCCCACGCGGTCAGCGGCGGCCTCGCCACCCTGCCCGCGCTCGCCGCCCGCGAGCTGGACGGCGTACCGTTCCTCCTCACCGAGCACGGCATCTATCTGCGCGAGCGCTACCTCGGCCACCGCACCGCCGACCAGCGCTGGCCCGTGAAGGCCTTCATGCTCGGCTTCCACCGCGAGCTGACCAGGCTCGGTTACCGCGCCGCCGACCTCATCACCCCCTGCAACCGGTACAACCGCCGCTGGGAGGAGCGCGGCGGCGCCGACGCCGACAGGATCCGCACGGTCTACAACGGCGTCGACCCGGCCGCCTTCCCGCACGCCGGCCCCGAACCCGAGGTACCCACCCTCACCTGGTGCGGACGCGTCGACCCCATCAAGGACCTGGAGACGCTGCTGCATGCCTACGCCATGGTCCGCGCCGAAATCCCCGGGACGAGGCTCCGGCTGTTCGGGCCCGTGCCACCGGGCGGCGAGGAGTACCGCACCGAGCTGGAGAAGCTCGCGTCCGAACTGGGCGTCACCGACGGGCTCACCTTCGAGGGCCGCATCAGCGAGGTGTGGCGGGCCTACGCCGCCGGGCACGTCGTGATGCTCTCCTCGATCTCGGAGGGCTTCCCGTACTCCCTCATCGAGGCCATGTCCTGCGGCCGTACGACCGTGTCGACCGATGTCGGAGGGGTCCGCGAGGCGGTCGGCGACACCGGGATCGTCGTGCCGCCCCGCGAGCCGGAGGCGATGGCCGACGCCGCGCTCGGCCTCCTGCGCGACGACGAACGCCGCCGCGGCCTAGGGGAGTCGGCACGGCGGCGGGTGATCGACCGGTTCACCCTGCGCCGGTCCGTGGACGCCTTCCGCATGATCTACCAGGAACTCGCGGGCCGGGACGACATCGTGTACGAGCCCGCGCCGGCCACGGTCGCCGACTGGACCGCCGAACTGCGCGACCCCTGGTACCGGACCGGCACGACGGACGGAACCGACCGGTGAGCGGCCACCCGACCCCGCCCCCGGGCGCACGGCCCGCCCCGCTCCCCGCCGTGCCCCGCCCGCGCAGGCCGCGCCGGGCCGACCCCGATCCCATCGACCGACTGGCCGAACAGCACCGGGAGTTCATCGCCGCCGCCGTCCACCCGGACGAGATCGCCGCCCTGCTGGAGTCCGACGGCATCTCCGACGACCGGACCCGCGCACGCTATGGCTGCCGCAACTCCTTCGCCCTCGCCGAGGAGTTGTACGAACGCGTCGAGCGCACCCACCCCGAACCGGCCGGACCCGCGCCCGACCCCTGGCGGATCGGCCTGCTCGGCTGCCTCCTCAGAGGCGTCGTCTTCGCCCTCCCCGGCCTCGCCTACGTCCTCGGCGCACCCCTGCTGGCAGGCCCCCGCGACGGCTCCGGCCTGCCCGCCGGCACGGTCCCGCTGCTGGCCGGCGCCCTGTGCGGCTGGATGTGGAACCAGGGACTCGCCCACCGGGCCTACTCCTGGCTCGCGTTGGGCGACCGCGACGCGTGCCGCCGCTCCCTGGCCCGCGGAGCGCCGGTGGGCGCCCTGCTGTGCACGACGGTCGCCTGTCTGGCGGCCGGTGACGGCGACCCGGGCGCCGTGGCCTTCGCCACCGGCGAGGCCTGCTACCTGGGTGCCGCGACCGTCCTGCTCGTCCTCGGCCGCGAACGGGCCCTGCTGCACTGTCTGACGCCCATGACCGCGGGAGCGCTGTTCGCCCTGGTCCGGCCGGTGCCCGACTGGTCCGGGCTCACCCTGCTGGCCGCCTCCCTGGTGGCGGTCGTGCTCCTCGCCGTCCACGAAGTGGCGCCCGCCCTGCGGGAGTCGGGCGCCCGGGGCCGCCGGCCCGGATCCGTCACCCTCCTCGGCGTGCCCGGCGGCGCCCCGGAGCGGGGCCCAGCTGCGCCCCGGCTCGCCGCCTCCCTCCCGTACGCCGTCTTCGGCCTCGGCACCGGGGTGCTCGTGCTGTACGCGACGCTCGGGGAGGTCATCGCCCACGGGGGCGGCACGGCCGCGGCACCCGCCGCCGTCGCCCTCACCCTCAGCATGGGCCCCGCCGAATGGCTGCTGTACCGCTTCCGCAGCGGAGGCCTCGCCGGACTGCGCTCCACCAGCACGCCGGCCGCCTTCTGGCGGGCCACCTCCGTGACCCTGGTCCAGTGCCTGGCGGGCTACCTCGCCACCCTGCTGGTCCTGGCCCACGCCACCGCCGCGCTGTGGCCCGAGGCCCCGGACCTCGACGGCGTCCATCTCGCCGGCCTGCTCCTGCTGGGCGCGGTGCTCTGGACCGGCCTGCTGCTCCAGTCCTTCGGCGCGGTCCTGGGCGCCGCCGTGGTCTGCTGCGCCACGGCCGCCGCCCAGACCCTGGCCCTGGCGACCCACCCGGGCGACCCGCACGGGATCGGCCTGCTCGTGTACGGCGTCGCCGCCGCCCTCCAAGCGGGCCTGGTCTGCGGCCTGTTGGGGAGGGCGACGGCACACCGATGACCCCACATGGAACAGCGCGCCCGAGGACGGGCCGACCCACCGAGCCCTGCCCTCCCTCTCCTGCCTCGCCTCGGTCCCTCCTGGTTCCCTACTACGAGCACCCCTGCGACCGCCCCGCCGAATGGGACGCCCTCGTCGAGGCCGCGCCCCGCCTCTACGGCGTCGTCCTCAACCCGGCGAACGGGCCGGGCGACGCCCCCGACCCGGCGTTCATCCGGGTCGCGGGCCGACTGCGGACGGCCGGCGTACGGCTTCTCGGGTACGCCGACACCGACTACGGCCGCAGACCCGTCACCGACGTCGTACGAGAGCTGACCCGCCACCACGCCTGGTACGGCACCGACGGCGCCTTCCTCGACCAAGTGGCCGCGGAACCCGGCGCGTTCGACCACTACCGACGGCTCGCCGCGGCCGTCTGGGGCGCCGGCCCCGCCACCCTCGCCCTCAACCCCGGCACCCCGCCGCACCCCGCGTACGCCCGGATCGCCGACCTCGTCGTCACGTTCGAGGGCGCCTGGGAGACGTACCGGGACCAGCCGCCCGAGCCCTGGCCCGGCGGCAGCGGCGGCCTCGGGGCGCGGGTGTGCCATCTGGTGCACGGAGTGCCGCCGGGCACCGACGTCGAAGGTGTCGCCCGTGCCCGGGGCGCCTCCGTGCACTGCGCGGTGCCCGGAGTGGGGGATCATCCCTGGGGTACGTTGCCGCACGCCTTGGAGCCCCGACGATGAGCCGCGTCCTCGCCCGCAGCGCCCTGCTGCCCCTGCTCCTGCTGATGGCCGGGTGCACGGGCGCCCCCGACGACGAGCCGGGCACCGGACGCGGGACGGCCGAGGCCGCCCGCTGGCGACCGGAGCCGGGCACCGAATGGCAGTGGCAGCTCAGCGGGCGCCTGGACACCTCCGTCGACGTCCCCGTCTACGACATCGACGGCTTCGACCAGTCGGCCGACACGGTCGCCGGGCTGCACGACGACGGCCGCAAGGTCATCTGCTATCTCTCCACCGGCGCCTGGGAGGACTGGCGCCCGGACGCCGACGACTTCCCGAAGGCGGTGATAGGCAGGAGCAACGGCTGGGAGGGCGAGTACTGGCTCGACATCCGTGCGACCGACGTCCTCGAACCGCTGATGGCCGCCCGCATCGACATGTGCGCGGAGAAGGGCTTCGACGCGGTCGAGCCCGACAACATGGACGGCTACCGCAACAAGACGGGCTTCGCCCTCACGGCCGCCGACCAGCTCCGCTACAACCGCCTCGTCGCCCGCCTCGCCCACGAACGAGGCCTGGCGGTCGGTCTGAAGAACGACCTCGACCAGATACCCGAACTCGTCGACGACTTCGACTTCGCGGTCAACGAACAGTGCGCCCAGTACGAGGAGTGCGAGGACCTCACGCCGTTCATCGAGGCCGGCAAGGCCGTCTTCCACGTCGAGTACGAGATGCAGACGGGCGACTTCTGCCCCGAGGCCCGCCGTCTGGAGCTCAGCTCCCTGCTGAAGAAGTGGGAGCTGGGGGTGTGGCGAAAGGCCTGCTGACCCCGGGGGAGGGGCTCAGCCGAAGGTGAACACCACCAGCGCCGCCGTCGCCGCCGTCTCCGCGAGACCACCGAACACATCCCCGGTGACGCCCCCGAACCGCCGTACACAGTGACGCAGGAGCAACTCGGCGGCCCCACAGGCGAGGACGACCGCGAGGACCGTACGGCCGATGTCGTACGGCCCGAACAACGCCCCGGCACCCGCCGCCGCGCACCCGGTCAGGGCGGCCACCAGCAGCGCGCCGCGCACGGGCACGACCCCGGCCACCGCCGCCCCCAGTCCCTCCGGCCGGGCGGCGGGCACACCGGCCCGCGCGGCCAGGGTCAGGGCCAGCCGGGCGGCGGTCGCGCCGACGGCCGCCGCCAGCGCGCCCACCGCCCAGGACTCGCCGTACGCCTCGGTGAGCGCGGCGACCTGGGCCAGCAGGACGAGGACGAGGGTGACGACCCCGAACGGCCCGATGTCCGACTGCTTCATGATCCGCAGGGCGTCCTCGGCGGGCCTGCCGCTGCCCAGGCCGTCGGCGGTGTCGGCGAGCCCGTCCAGGTGGAGACCCCGGGTGAGGGCGGCCGGTACGGCGACGGAGGCCACGGCGGCGAGCAGCGGCCCGGCGCCCAGGAGCAGCAGGAGACCGCCGAGCAGGGCCGCGCCCAGGCCGACGACCAGCCCGGCGACGGGCGCGCAGAGCATCCCGACGCGCGCCGCCTCACGGTCCCAGCGGCGCACGGTCACCGGCAGCACGGTCAGGGTGCCGAAGGCGAAACGCAGGCCGTCGGCGAGCGTCGGGCCGGACGGGACGGGGGGCTCGGGGGTCGTGGACACCGGCGCAGGCTATCCGCCGGGGCGGACCGGCTCGGCGGCGGCCGGGAGCAGTCATGGATAAAGTTCGCATATGGGTCACTGGTGGGAGCGGAACGTCATCGAGCCGGGCAAACTGCCGCTGCTGCTCGCCCTCGCCGCGTTCGTCCTTACGTTCCTGATCACCCGCGTCGTCACCCGTCTCATCCGCGCGGGCAAGGGTCCGTTCCGCAACATCAGCGGCAGCGGCGGCGTCCACATCCACCACGTCGTCCCTGGTGTCGTGCTCACCGTCGCTGGGGGCTTCGGCGCCGTGGCCAGTGACGGGCACGGCTTCGGCGCGCTGATCTCCGCCGTGCTGTTCGGCATGGGCGCGGGTCTGGTGCTGGACGAGTTCGCGCTGATCCTGCACCTCGATGACGTGTACTGGAGCGAGGCCGGCCGCAAGAGCGTCGAGATGGTCGTGCTGACGGCCGCCCTGGTGGGGCTGATGCTGGTCGGCTTCCTGCCCTTCGGCGTCAACGACCTCGACGAGGAGGAACTCCAGGACAGGGGAGCTGTCCTGGCCACCATGGGGACGAACTTCCTCATCGCCCTGGTCGCCCTCGCCAAGGGCAAGGCCCGCACCGCGATCTTCGGCGTGATCATCCCGGTCGTCGCCGTCGTGGGCGCCATCCGGCTGGCCCGGCCCACCTCCGCCTGGGCGCGCCGCTTCTACCGCCGCAGACCGCGCGCCCGCGCCCGGGCCTGGAAGCGTTCCTACCGCCACGACCGCCGCTGGGCGGGCCCCAGCCGACGCCTCCAGGACTGGATCGGCGGCACGCCCGACCCGACCCCGGACGCGACCCCGGAGCGCCACTGACGTACGGCCGTCGCCGCGCACACCACCAGCACCGCCGTGATGGCCGCCAGATGCTCCTTGCCCGCGAGGTTCTCCTTCACCAGCACCTCGACGACCATCGCCACGACCACCGCGCCCGCCGTGACGTAGGCCCGGAACCGCCATCCGACGTACACGGCGAGCCCGACCACAGCCGCCGACGGTCCGGTGTCCACGACCCGCGCGTCCGACGCGGGCAGCCCCAGGAGGGGGACGTCCGGGCCGAGAGCGACACCCACGCGCGCGTACAGCGTGCCGGTCAGCGTGGCCAGGTACGCGATCGCCAGGGTCCGCCGCCGGCCCAGGCAGATCTCCGCGACGCCGAACACGATCAGGATCTGCGCCAGCGCGCCCCACACCGGCAGGTCCAGAGCCGGCACGAAGAGGGAGAGCGGCGTGCGCGCCAACGCCGTCCAGAGCGGGTCCTCCGCCCGTACGGCACCGGCGTGCTCGACGAACCGGTAGCCCCAGGACTGGTGGTGCACGACGTGGACGACGGCCGCGAGGCAGACGGCGGCGACGGTCATCGGCACCGCCCTCAGCCGACGGCGGACGAGGGGTGGGCGCACGGTGGCGTACAGCAGCCCCCACTCGGCGCGGGCCCATCCGAGGGCCCGGCCCGTCTGCGTCTGGTTCATCCCCACGCCGTGCTCCGTGCGACTCCGGTACGCGCGGTGAGGCCACCGCCACGTCCGAAGACCGCCCGAGCAGTAAAGAAGTTGAGCGCCGCCCGAGTGATCCCGATTACTCCGGGTTCGGCGTCGGGTGAGGGTGGGTGGGGGCGACGAGAAGCACGGGGCGCAGCCCCTGCTTTTCAGGGGCGCGGGGAACTGCGCGAGCAACCCCCACCCACCGGCACCCGACAACGCACCTTCCGGCCCCCGAACCTAGGTCGCGTCGTACTCCTCCCCGAGGTTCTTCTCCTCGGCGCCCGACTGCGCCGTTTCCCCCGCGCCTTCCCCCTCGGGGAGCTCCGCCGCCAACGCCGCCGCGGCCCGCACCAGCGGCAGCGCCAGCAGCGCGCCCGCCCCTTCGCCCACCTTCACCCCATGGTCGAGCAGCGGCTCGATCGCCATCCGGTCCAGCGCCTTGGCCTGCGCCGGCTCCCCGCTGCCCTGCCCGGCCAGCCACCAGTCCGGCGCCCGGAACGCGACCCGCTGGGCGACCAGCGCACACGCCGCCGACACCACACCGTCCAGGATCACCGGCGTCTTCCGCACCGCGCTCTGCAGCAGGAACCCGGTCATGGCGGCGAGGTCCGCCCCACCCACGGTCGCCAGCAACTGCAACTGGTCCCCGAGCACCGGCCGGGCCCGCCGCAGGGAGTCCCGTACGGCCGCGCACTTGCGCATCCACGCCAGGTCGTCGATCGCCCGCCCGCCCCGCCCGGTCACCACGGACGCGTCGGTCCCGCACAGGGCGGCGACCAGCACCGCCGCCGCGGTGGTCCCCCCGACACTCACATCACCGAGGACGACGAGGTCGGTCCCGGAGTCCGCCTCCTCGTCCGCGAGGGCGACGCCCACCCGGAACGCCTCCTCCGCCTCCTCCGCCGTCAACGCGTCCTCGACGTCGATACGGCCCGACCCGCGCCGCACCCGATGCCGTACGACCTCGGCGGGCAACGCCTCCGGGTCGCAGTCGAGCGCGAGGTCCACCACGCGGACGGGGACACCGAGCTGCCGGGCCAGCACCGCCACCGGGCTGCTGCCGTCCAGAACGCCCCGCACCAGCTGGTCCGCGGTGCCCGCGGCCCGTGCGGAGACACCGAGTTCGGCGATCCCGTGGTCACCAGCGAACAGCAGCGCCCGGGGCCGTTCGATCGGCCGCACCGGCACGGCCGACTGCGCCGCCGCCAGCCACTCACCCAGTTCGTCGAGGCGGCCCAGCGCCCCGGGCGGCACGATCTGCCTCTCCCGCCGCGCCTCGGCGTCGCGGCGCACCCCGCCGTCGGGGCGCTCGATCAGATCGGTGAAGTCGTCGAGATTAAGCGAGCTCATTCGCCGAACAGTACCGGCAGGGATCGAACACGACCGCGCCACACCATGACCCCGCGACGCACGTACGTCCCACCGCGCCACCGGCACGTCATTGCACCGAGGACCAGGCTCACGTACGTACCTTTTTGGGGCGAATGTCCCTACGTCGCCCCCAGGAGCCGCCATGTCCCCCACCCCGCGGCCGGAGCCCGGCCCACTCGCGCCGGGAGTCGACCCCTTCCACGAACCGCGCCGGGACGACTGTCCGTGGTGCGGCTCGCGGCAGTTGCGTACGCGGGTGCGCGCGCCGGAGGGGCGGCGGCGCATGCCGGGCACGTTCGTGGTGGACGAATGCCGGGACTGCGCGCACGCCTTCCAGAACCCCCGGCCCACGGCGGACGGGCTGCTCCTCCGGTACCACCGGCACGCCGTCGAGGACGACCTCGGCGCGGACCCCGTCGGGAGACGGCGCCGTCGGCATCTGCGAGGCGCCGCCCGAGCGCTGCTGCCGTACCCCGAACCGGAGAGCTGGCTCGACGTCGGCACCGGACACGGCCACTTCCCGGAGGCCGCGCGCGCGATCCACCCGTACACCTCCTTCGACGGCCTCGACCCGACCCCGCGCGTCGACCGGGCCTGGGAGGCCGGGCGCGTGGAGGAGGCGTACCGGGGCCTGCTCACCGACCCCGGGATCACCGCGCGGCTGCGCGCCCGCTACGACGTGGTGAGCATGCTCCACCACCTCGAACACACCGCCGACCCGCGCGAGGAACTGCGTGCCGTCCGCGCGGTGCTGCGCCCCGGCGGCCATCTCCTCCTCGAAGTCCCGGACCCGGCACGCCCGTTCGGCGCGCTGCCCGGCAGGAACCGACGTCTGTGGAAGCCGCACGACCGCCCCCGCCCCCTGCACCTCGTGCCCCTGCGCAACCTGCTCGCCGAACTGCGCTCGCTGGGCTTCGAGATCCTCACGGCCCGCCCGTGCACCCCTCTCCCGCCCCGCGCGCACCGCATCCTCGCGCGCCGCACCACGCCACCGACCGCCCCCGCGACACCCCGAGCGCCGAAGGCGGAACGGGCCGAACGGGCCGAGCCGGCCGACCCCTCAACCCCGTAGCGCCAGGGCCTGCCCCGCCACCACCAACAGCACGTGCTCGCACTCGTTCGCGAAGGCCGCGTTCAGGCGCCCGAGTTCATCGCGGTAGCGGCGCCCGGACGCGGTGGCGGGGACGATGCCGGAGCCGACCTCGTTGGAGACGGCGACCAGGGTGCGGCGCGTGTGCCGTACGGCGTCGGTGAGTTCGGTGACCCGCGCCCGGAGCGCGCGCTCCCCGCCCCCGGCCCACTCCGCGTCGTCCCACGCCCCCACCGCGTCCATGGCGTCCGTCAGCCACAGCGAGAGACAGTCGATGAGGAGCGGTGCCCCGTCGTCCTCCTTCAGCAGCGGGACGAGGTCGCAGGTCTCGACGGTGCGCCACGACCCGGGCCGCCGCTCACGGTGGGCGGCGACCCGCTCGGCCCACTCCCCGTCGCCGCCCCGCAGCCCGCCGGTCGCCACGTACAGGACGTCCGGGAACGCCTCCAGCCGCCGCTCGGCCTCCACCGACTTCCCGGACCGCGCCCCGCCGAGCACCAGCGTGCGGCGCGGCACATCGGGTACGTCCTCGTAGGCGCCGACCGCCAGCGTCGTCCCGTCCGGCACGGTGCGCGCGCCCGCCGCCGCGAGCCGCCGCGGCAACTCGCCGTCCGGCGGCACGTCGTGGTCGATGTGCACCGCCAGGACATCGGTCGTCGGGCCGACGGCCCCCGCCGCGCGCAGCCGCGCCAGCGCGTCGGGCCGCCCCAGCACATCGAGGAGGACCATGTCGTACGGCTCCGACCGCTCCTCCAGACCGGCGGGCGCGCCCCCCGGCGGCAGGTACAGCAACCGCCGGCCGCCCGGACCGGTCACCGCGTACCCGGTGCCGGGCGCGTCCAGGGCCTGCGCCCGCACCCGGTGCCCGGTCAGCAGCGACAGCTCCCGCCCGTCCGGCACCCGCGCCGGCTGCGGCAGCCCCGTCGGCACCTCCACGGCGGGTCCGTCGTGCGGGTGCGACAGCATCACCTGCCGCACCCCGGTGAGCGTGCGCCCGGCGCGCGCGGCGGCGAAGGCGGCGCCCGGAGTGAGGTCGAGCAGCAGTGCGCCGTCCACGAGCAGCGCGGTCGCCCCGCGCGCGGCCTCACCGAGCGCGGTCGCGCACACCGCGCACGGACAGTCGGGGCGGGGGAGTCCCGCGGGGGCGCCGGTGCCGAGCAATGTCAGTTCCACAGCGACCATTTTCCCGCGTCCGGATGAACACCCGCAGATCTTGCGCGTCCGACTAGGCTCAGGGGGAACCGGATCTTGCTCGGTGCCGTGTGCGGTGCCGGGCCGGTACTTACGGAGGCTCACATGGCGGCATGGACGTGGCGTTTCGAGAAGGCCGACGGGACGGAGGTCCAGCCCGCGGTCCAGCCCGAGGAGTTCACGACCCAGGGGGATGCCGAGTCGTGGATCGGCGAACACTGGAAAGCGCTTCTCGAGGGCGGCGCCGATCAGGTTCGCCTCTTCGAGGACGCGACGGAGATCTACGGCCCGATGAGCCTGCACGCGCAGGACGCGTAGCGCTCCGCGACGGGGCGGGGCCTCTACTCGGGACTCCGCCCCGACCCCGCGGAAGAGCTCGGGGGTTCGGGGTTCGTCGGCGGGTGCGGGTCCGGTGGGGCTTCTCGCGCAGTTCCCCGCGCCCCTAAAAGCAAAAAGCACGGGGCGCAGCCCCTGCTTTTTGTGGGGCGGGGGTAACTGCGCGACCAGCCCCCACCGGACGGACGTCTGGGGGTCGAAGGGGCGCAGCCCCTTCAGGATGGGACGGGTAGGGGCGGCGGGGGCGAGAAAGACTCAGCCGCGCACACCACACAGGTGCAACAACGCCGCCACCTGCCGATAGGGATCCGTCCGCCCAGCCCGCTCCTCCGCCGCGAGCAACACATCAAGATCCCCCACCCCCTCCGGCACCCCCGCGTCATCCGCCGCCAGATCCGTGAACACCCGCACCCCGTACCACGCGTGCAACGGCGCCCCGATCCCCGCCAGCGCATCCGTCAGGACGTCCAGCCGATCCGCCCGCACATCCAACCCGAGCCGATTCCGGTACGCGGTGGTGTCGAACGCGGCCAGCGCCCCGGCCCAGTCCCCGGCGAGCCCCGCCCGCATCGCGAGCGCGTCACCGTTGCGCACGAGCAGGGACAACAACCCGCCCGGCGCCAGCATCCGCGCCAGCCCGGCCAGCAGGGCGTCGGGCTCCTCGACGTACATCAGGACCCCATGACAGAGCACCACGTCGAAACTTCCCGGCAGGAAGTGCACCCCGGTGTCCCGGCCGTCGCCCTCGACGATCCGCATCCGCCCGCGAATGCCCTCGGGCTCGGCGGCGACTGCCTCCCGGGCCACGGCGATCAGCTTCGACTCGCGCTCGATCCCGGTCACCGCGTGCCCGGCCCGGGCCAGCCGCAGCGCCTGCGTGCCCTGCCCCATGCCCACGTCGAGCACCCGGAGCCGCTGCCCCACGGGGAAGCGCCCGGCTATCTGCTCGTCGACCTGGCGGGAGACCAGCTCCTGTCGTACGACCTCACGCAGGGTGCCCAGTCGGTCCAGCCATGCCTGCGCGGCACCTTCGGAGAAAGGGGTCGTGCTCAGGGCCGCTCTCCGCGCTTGACCTGCGGCTTCGGCAGCCGGAGGCGACGCATCTGGAGCGTGCGCATCAGGGCGTAGGCCACGGCGCCCTTCTTGTTCGCGTCAGGGAAGCGCTCGTTCAGCTGCTTCTTCAGACGGAACCCGAGGCTGATCGAGTCGACCACGATCAATACGATCACGAAGAGCCACAGCAGGAGCGCGACGTTCTGCAGGGAGGCCACCTGCACCATGCTCAGCACGAGGATGATCACGGCCAGCGGCAGGAAGAACTCCGCGATGTGGAAGCGCGAGTCCACGTAGTCACGGGCGAACCTGCGGACCGGACCCTTGTCCCGCGCCGGCAGATACCGCTCGTCACCGGTGGCCAGCGCCTGGCGCTGCTTCTCCATCGCGGAACGGCGCTCGTCGCGGGAGCGCTTGGCGGCCTCCTTGCGCGTCGTCGGCGTATTGGCGACGCTTCGGCGCTGCCCCTGGGCCACACTCCGCTTCGGAGTGGGGCGACCCTTGGGGGCCTGCGGGTGACGGGTCTGCTGGGAGTCGGTCACCGGCGCCTTGTCGGCGGCCGATTCCTTCTCGTTCTTGGCGCGGCTACGGAACACAAAACCCAAGGGTACGGGGTGCCGGGGCATGGACCCCAGCCAAGTGGGGAACGATCCGGCAACACCCGGCGTCCGTACTGGAGACAGAGCTGGGGCGACATGGGAAAGGGGGGCGCGGTGACGTCTCGACCGTAGCGGTGCTGAGGTATTCCGGGGAGCGGCCCGTACATAACCCCGGGAGACACCTACTCCCTACGCCGGAGCGGCGCCGTACACAGTCGTCCTTGGGGATGACCGCATCCGTCCCCGAACAGTGCGGTAATGGATGCAGGGCCCGTACTGTGGGTTCTGTTGCAGACCTGTGAGCTGGAGTCCGTCAGAAGGGGGCGCGCGAAGCCCATGAGCGGTGTCATGAAGCGTATGGGGATGATCTTCCGCGCGAAGGCGAACAAGGCCCTTGACCGGGCCGAGGACCCTCGCGAAACCCTCGATTACTCGTATCAGAAGCAGCTGGAGCTGCTCCAGAAGGTGCGACGGGGTGTGGCCGACGTCGCCACGTCCCGCAAGCGCCTGGAGCTTCAGCTCAACCAGCTCCAGTCCCAGTCCTCGAAGCTGGAGGACCAGGGCCGCAAGGCGCTCGCGCTCGGCCGCGAGGACCTGGCCCGCGAGGCCCTCTCGCGCCGTGCCGCGCTCCAGCAGCAGGTGACGGACCTGGAGACGCAGCACTCCACCCTCCAGGGCGAGGAGGAGAAGCTCACCCTCGCCGCGCAGCGCCTGCAGGCCAAGGTCGACGCCTTCCGTACGAAGAAGGAGACGATCAAGGCCACGTACACCGCCGCCCAGGCCCAGACCAGGATCGGCGAGGCGTTCTCCGGCATCTCCGAGGAGATGGGCGACGTCGGTCTCGCCATCCAGCGCGCCGAGGACAAGACCGCCCAGCTCCAGGCCCGCGCCGGCGCCATCGACGAGTTGCTCGCCTCCGGTGCCCTCGACGACCCGTCCGGGATGCACAAGGACGACATCCAGGCCGAGCTTGACCGCCTCTCCGGCGGTACGGACGTCGAGCTGGAGCTCCAGCGCATGAAGGCGGAGCTGGCGGGCGGCCCGTCCGCGCAGCAGCAGGCCATCGAGGGCGGCACCGGCCAGTCGGCGCCGCAGCAGCAGTCCCAGCGCCAGGACACCCCGCGCTTCGACAAGTAGCCGAGAGGCGTCTCTCGTCCCCGAGGAGGGCGACATGATCGTACGGATCATGGGGGAGGGGCAGGTGAGGCTGGACGACGTCCACTTCGCCGAACTGAACAAGCTGGACGACGTCCTCCTGGCGGAAATGGAGGTCGGCGACGGCCCTGGCTTCCGCCACACCCTCCACGCCCTCCTGGACAAGGTCCGCGAACTGGGCACCCCCCTGCCCGACGACTCCCTGGAACCCTCCGAACTCATCCTCCCGTCGCCGGACGCGACACTGCAGGAGGTCAAACAGATGCTGAGTGACGACGGCCTGATCCCGGGGTGACCATGCGTGTTGGGGGCGAGAAGCACGGGGCGCAGCCCCTGCTTCTCAGGGGCGCGGGGAACTGCGCGACCAGCCCCCACCGGCCCGCACCCGACCGACGACCCCTCACCCGGTAGACCATCGTGAGCACCTTCCAGAGGGCCAGGACCTGGCTGACCGCGCACCCCCTCGCGCTGGACGCCGCCCTCGCCGCCGGCGTCCTCCTCGCGATGGTCGCCGGTTCCTTCGTCGATCCCCACGCCGACCACGGTGACAAATGGGGCGCCCGCACCCCCGGCGCCCTCAGCATCGCGCTGATGGTGCCGGCCGCCGCCGTCCTCGTCGCCCGCCGCCGTGCCCCCATGGCCGTGCTGGCCGCGACCTGCGCCCTCACCGTCGCCGAACTGGTCACCGGCGACCCGCGCGCGCCCGTCGCGATGTCCGCCGTCATCGCCCTCTACACCGTCGCGTCCACCACCGACCGCCCCACCACCTGGCGTGTCGGCCTGCTCACGATGACCGTGCTGACGGGCACGGCCATGCTCGCCGGTCCGCTCCCCTGGTACGCCCAGGAGAACATCGGCATCTTCGCCTGGACCGGCATGGCTGCCACGGCGGGGGACGCGGTCCGCAGCCGCCGCGCCTTCGTGCACGCCATCAGGGAGCGCGCCGAACGGGCCGAGCGGACGCGTGAGGAGGAGGCCCGCCGCCGGGTCGCCGAGGAACGCCTGCGCATCGCCCGTGACCTGCACGACGTCGTCGCCCACCACATCGCCCTCGTCAATGTGCAGGCCGGGGTCGCCGCGCACGTCATGGACAAGCGGCCCGACCAGGCCAAGGAGGCCCTCGCCCACGTCCGCGAGGCCAGCCGCTCCGCGCTGGGCGAACTCCGCGCCACGGTCGGTCTGCTGCGCCAGTCCGGCGACCCCGAGGCGCCCACCGAACCGGCCCCGGGCCTGGTCCGGCTCGACGAACTCGTCGGCACCTTCCACAGCGCGGGCCTCGCCGTCGAGGTGGTCCGCGCCGACGAGGGCGTGAGCCTCCCCGCCGCCGTCGACCTCGTCGCGTACCGCGTCATCCAGGAAGCCCTCACCAATGTGCACAAGCACGCGGGCGAGGCGGCGAAGGCCGAGGTCAGCGTCGTACGCGTCGGCCCGAACGTGGAGATCACCGTCCTCGACAACGGCACCGGACAGCCGGCGACGCACGACGAGAACGAGGCGGGCGGCGGGCACGGTCTCCTCGGTATGCGCGAACGCGTCGCCGCGCTCGGCGGCACCCTCACCACCGGCCCCCGCTACGGCGGCGGCTTCCGGGTCCATGCGATCCTGCCGCTCAAGACCCGAACCGACGCCGCGGAAACCGTACGACCGTGAGCCGCACGGTCGCCGCGGCGGCCGTACGACCATGACCAGTGCCCCGGGGGAGCCCGTATGACGATCCGTGTCCTGCTCGCCGACGACCAGGCGCTGCTGCGCAGCGCGTTCCGGGTGCTCGTCGACTCGGAGGCGGACATGGAGGTGGTGGGGGAGGCCTCGGACGGGGCGGAGGCGGTGCGGCTCGCGAAGGAGGAGCGGGCGGACGTCGTGCTGATGGACATCCGGATGCCCGGCACGGACGGACTGGCCGCCACCCGCATGATCAGCGCCGACCCGACGCTGGCCCAGGTCCGCGTCGTCATCCTCACCACCTTCGAGGTCGACGACTACGTCGTGCAGTCGCTGCGGGCCGGTGCCTCCGGCTTCCTCGGCAAGGGCTCCGAGCCGGACGAACTGCTGAACGCGATCCGGGTCGCCGCAGGCGGGGAGGCACTGCTGTCGCCCACCGCCACCAAGGGCCTGATCGCCCGCTTCCTCGCCCAGCCGGACGGCTCGGCCGACGGCGAGGGCGGAGCCGCCGCCCGCTCGGAGCGGCTCGCCACCCTGACCGGTCGCGAGCGGGAGGTGCTCGTCCAGGTCGCCGGCGGGCTCTCCAACGACGAGATCGCCGAGCGGCTGGAGGTGAGCCCGCTGACCGTGAAGACCCACGTCAACCGGGCCATGGCGAAGCTCGGCGCCCGCGACCGGGCCCAGCTGGTCGTCTTCGCGTACGAGTCGGGCCTGGTACGACCGAGGGTGGACTGAGAGCCGTCGGGGACTACTCCACTCGGAGTATGCGCGGCATAAGGAAATGGCCCTGGGGAGCGAGGGAACAGGGGCCCCTGATGGCCCAGGGTATGAGGTGAGCGCTCACATCCGCTTCACACGGGCGACATGGGGGATCCACGCCGACAGCGGCGGCCCCATGTGGCATGGGCGTTCGTCACCCGCTCACGCCACAGAAGAGAGACCCTGACCCATGTCCTGGCTGTCCCGGTTCAGCCTCGCACAACGGGCCCTTGTCGGTCTGATGTCGATCATCGCGCTCGTCTTCGGGGCGATCGCGATACCCCAGCTCAAACAGCAGCTGCTGCCCACCATCGAACTGCCCATGGTGTCCGTGCTCGCCCCCTACCAGGGCGCGTCCCCGGACGTGGTCGAGAAGCAGGTCGTCGAGCCCATCGAGGACAGCCTCGAAGGCGTCGACGGCATCACGGGCGTCACCTCCACCGCCAGCGAGGGCAACGCCCTGATCATGGCGTCCTTCGACTACGGCCCCGGCACCGACCAGCTCGTCGCCGACGTCCAGCAGGCCGTCAACCGGGTCCGGGCGCAGCTGCCGGACGACGTGGACCCGCAGGTGATCGCCGGCTCGACGGACGACATGCCGACCGTCGTCCTCGCCGTCTCCGCGGACCGGGACCAGCAGGCCCTCGCGGACCAGCTCGACCGGACCGTCGTGCCCACACTGGAGGGCATCGACGGCGTCGGCCAGGTCACCGTCGACGGCGTTCGGGACCTCCAGGTCACCGTCACCCCCGACGACGCGAAGCTCGCGAAGGCGGGCCTGACCACGATGGCCCTCTCGCAGGCGCTCCAGGCCGGCGGCGTCACCGTCCCCGCGGGCTCCTTCGACGAGGACGGCGCCAACCGCACCGTCCAGGTCGGCGGCGGCTACACCTCGCTGGAGCAGATCGAGAACCTGATGGTGCGCGGCGAGGGCGCCAAGAAGCCCGTACGGCTCGCCGATGTCGCCGCCGTCGAGGAGGAGCAGGCCAAGGCCGACTCCATCACCCGCACCAATGGCGAGCCGAGCCTCGCGGTCATGGTCACCATGGACCGCAACGGCAGCGCGGTCGCCATCTCCGACGCCGTCGAGGACAAGCTCGCGGACATGCGCCGCGACCTGGGCGCCGGCGCCACCGTCACCGTGGTCAGCGACCAGGGCCCGGCGGTCGCCAAGTCCATCGACGGGCTGACCACCGAGGGCGCCCTCGGCCTGGTCTTCGCGGTCCTGGTCATCCTGGTCTTCCTGGCGTCGATCCGCTCCACCCTCGTCACCGCGGTCTCCATCCCGCTGTCGGTGGTCCTGGCGCTGATCGTGCTGTGGACCCGTGACCTCTCCCTCAACATGCTCACCCTCGGCGCGCTGACCATCGCCATCGGCCGGGTCGTCGACGACTCGATCGTGGTGCTGGAGAACATCAAGCGCCACCTCGGCTACGGCGAGGAGCGCGAGGAGGCCATCCTCAAGGCGGTCCGCGAGGTCGCCGGCGCGGTCACCTCCTCCACCCTGACGACGGTCGCCGTGTTCCTCCCGATCGGCCTCACCGGCGGCATGGTCGGCGAGCTGTTCGGCAGCTTCTCGCTGACCGTGACGGCGGCCCTGCTGGCCTCCCTCCTGGTCTCGCTGACCGTGGTCCCGGTGCTGTCGTACTGGTTCCTGCGCGCCCCGAAGGGCACCCCCGAGGACGCCGACGAGGCGCGCCGCAAGGCCGAGGAGAAGGAGGCGAAGAGCCGTCTCCAGCGCTTCTACGTCCCGGTCCTGCGCTTCGCCACCCGCCGCCGGCTGACCAGCCTGGCCATCGCCGCCGTCGTTCTGATCGGCACGTTCGGCATGGCTCCGCTGCTGAAGACCAACTTCTTCGACCCCGGCGACCAGGAAGTCCTCAGCCTCAAGCAGGAGTTGAAGCCCGGCACCAGCCTCGCGGCGACCGACGAGCAGACGAAGAAGGTCGAGAAGCTGCTCGCCGGCACGAAGGGCGTCAAGGACTACCAGGTCACTGTCGGCTCCTCCGGTTTCATGGCCGCGTTCGGCGGGGGCACCGACACCAACCAGGCCTCGTACAGCGTGATGCTGGACGACTCGGCCGACGCCGCCGGTGTGCAGGAGACGATCGAGAAGGGCCTCACCGGGCTCTCCGGGATCGGTACGACGACGGTCGCGGTCGGCGACGCCTTCGGCAGCCAGGACCTCAGCGTGGTCGTGAAGGCCGCCGACGCCGACGTTCTGCGCAAGGCCGCCGAGCAGGTCCGTGACGCGGTCTCCACGATGGACAACGTCACCGACGTCACCAGCGACCTCTCCCAGAGCGTGCCCCGCATCTCGGTGCGGGCCACCGACAAGGCGGCCGCGGCCGGCTTCGACGACCAGACCCTCGGCGCGGCCGTCACCCAGGCCGTGCGCGGTACGACCAGCGGACGGGCGATCCTCGACGACACCGAGCGGGACGTCGTCATCAAGTCGGCGAAGCCCGCCGAGACCATCGAGGAACTGCGGAAACTGCCGCTGGGCGCGGTGAAGCTGGGCGACATCGCGGACGTCGAGCTGGTGGACGGCCCGGTCTCCATGACCCGGATCGACGGCCAGCGGGCCGCGACGATCACGGCGAAGCCCAAGGGCGACAACACCGGCGCGGTCAGCACCGACCTCACCGCCAAGCTGGACGCCCTGAAGCTTCCCGAGGGCGCCACCGCCTCCATCGGCGGTGTCTCCGAGGACCAGGACGAGGCCTTCGCCTCCCTCGGCCTCGCGATGCTCGCGGCGATCGCGATCGTCTTCATGTTGCTGGTCGCGACCTTCCGGTCCCTGGTCCAGCCGCTGATCCTGCTGGTCTCCATCCCGTTCGCGGCCACCGGCGCGATCGGTCTGCTGATCATCACCGGTACGCCCATGGGTGTCCCCGCGATGATCGGCATGCTGATGCTGATCGGCATCGTGGTGACCAACGCGATCGTGCTGATCGACCTGATCAACCAGTACCGCCGCCAGGGCTACGGCACCGTCGAGGCGGTCATCGAGGGTGGCCGGCACCGGCTCCGCCCGATCCTGATGACGGCACTGGCGACGATCTTCGCGCTGCTGCCCATGGCCCTCGGCATCACCGGCGAGGGCGGCTTCATCGCCCAGCCGCTGGCCGTGGTCGTCATCGGCGGCCTGATCACGTCGACGCTGCTGACGCTCCTGCTGGTCCCGACCCTCTACACGATGATCGAGATCCGCAAGGAGCGCCGGGCGAAGAAGAAGGCCCTGAAGCGCGACGGCGCGGCACCCGCCCCCACCGAGCAGTCGGAGGAGCCGGAGCCCGCCGGGGTCTGACACCACAGAAGGTCCAGGGCGGCCGGGTCGCGGAACCGAGAGGTTCCGCGACCCGGCCGCCCTGCGTCGCCTTACGTATCCTGTGCCTCGAACTGCTTGTCGGGCTGCTTGTCGGGGGGAGGGACCAGGGCGTGCCGCTGCGCAGCGACGACCCGAGATCGGTCGGCGGGTACAAGGTGGTCGACCGGCTCGGCAACGGCGGCATGGGCGTCGTCTACCGGGCGAGATCCCGCTCCGGCCGCGAGGTCGCCGTGAAGGTGGTGCACGCCCAGTACGCCCAGGACGCCGTGTTCCGCAGCCGGTTCCGCCAGGAGATCGACGCCGTCCGCAAGGTCAGCGGCGCCTTCACCGCGGCGGTGGTGGACGCCGACCCGGAGGCGGAGCGCCCCTGGATGGCGACCCAGTACGTGCCCGGCCGCTCGCTCGCCCAGCGGATCCGCGACCAGGGCCCCCTCCTCCTCACCGAGTTGCGCCCCCTGGCCCTCGGGCTGGTGGAGGCGCTGCGGGAGATCCACCGGGCCGGTGTGGTGCACCGGGACCTCAAGCCGGCCAACGTCCTGATCGCGGACGACGGCCCCCGCGTCATCGACTTCGGCATCTCCCGCGCGGCGGAGAACCTCGCCCTGACCGAGACCGGCCAGATGATCGGCACCCCGCCGTTCATGTCCCCGGAACAGCTCACCGACGCCCGCACGGCGGGCCCCGCCTCGGACGTGTTCTCGCTGGGGACCCTGCTGGTGTTCGCCCTCACCGGGCGTGGCCCCTTCGACGCGGACAGCCCCTATCTGACGGCCTACCGGGTGATCCACGACGAACCCGTACTGGACGGGGTGGACGCGCCGCTGCGCACCGTACTGGGGCGCTGCCTGGCCAAGGAGGCCACCGACCGCCCCGGACTCGACGAACTGGCACAGGAGTTCGAGGCCGCCCTGCCGGAACCGGAGCCCGGAGGCCTGCCGCCGGCGCCCCGGCGCGAGGAAGCCGCGGCCGCCGCCACGGAGGTTCACCTGGACACCGGGCCGGGCGAGGAGATCCGCCTGGGCGCCGAGCCGGGCGAGGAGATCCGCCTGGGGACGAAGCCGGGCGGTGAGGTCCGGCTGGGGACGGGGCCGGACGCGGATCCGAGTCCGCGGCCCGCCCGCCGACGCCGTCTGAGGCCCCTGCTCGCAGCGACCGGCACCGTCGGCGCGCTGGTCCTCGGCCTGACCGCCTATCTGCTGGGGCCGGGCGGCGCGGACACGACCGACACGGCGGCCCCCGCGCCGACCCCGACCTCCCGCTGGACGGCACCGCCCACCGGCTGGAAGCCCTGGCAGACGACGCTGTTCGCGACGGCGGCGGCGGGCACACGCCGGGCACTGCCCGCGAAGGACGGCCACAACGGCGGCGCCCCCTCCTGTCAGGTGCACGGGAAGGACGTCTACTGCGGGGGCTCGGGAGTCCTCCCGGTCCGCGTCGACGGCCGTACCGGCAGGACGGTCTGGCGCGCGGGCATCGCGCCGACGACCACCGAGCGGGACCGGTACTACGCCGGTGTCCTCGGTGTCCGGGACGGCACCGTCCTCGTGCAGCAGACCGTCTTCAGCGGCGAACCCGTGGTGGACCCCGTCGATCTCATCGCCCTCGACGCGGACACCGGTGAGCGGCTGTGGACCCGTCGGGTGGGCAGCACCGACATCGCCCCGGCCGTGACCGGCGACCTCGTCCTCACCGCCGAACCCGACGGCGTGACGGTCACGGCCCGTTCGCCGCGCACGGGCGCCGAGCGCTGGTCCCTGCCGATGCCCGCCGGCCACCACTGCGTGTTCACCACGGCCGGAGCGGGCACCTACGCGCACTGCCGGCCGGTGACCCGGGACGCCAAGGCGGCGAACGCGGAGTCCCGGGTCCTGGTCGTGGACCGCGCCGACGGTTCGGCCAGGACCGTCGAGGTGCCGCTGGACAGCGTCCTCGTCGGTGTGAAGCAGGGAGCCCTCGTCCTGGTCGTGGACAACACCGAGTACACCGACGCGACCCGCGGCAGCGACCCGACGTACGACACGGTCCTGCTCCTGGACCCGGAGGCCGGCACCCGGGTGACGACGAAGCCGGGCGAGAACGGGCGGGGCCGGGCGGCCCTGATGGGCAGTGTGCTGGTGTTCACCCGGTCCAACGGCCAGGTGACCGCCGTGTCACCGCACACGGGCGAGTTGCTGTGGCGGAGCAGGACCAGTCTGGAACGGCCGGGCGAGCCCGGGTACGACGCCGCGACGGACACGTTCTACCTGGCCAGCGCCACCGGCAGGGTCGCGGCGCTCGACCGGCTCAAGGGCACCCTGCTGTGGGAGACGCTCCCGCGGACCACGCCGACCTGGTCCGTGCAGGGTGCTTCCTGGGTGGCACCCCACGAGGGAGCGTTGGTCGCGGCCGCCCCCGACGGCACCCTCTTCTCCCTCGACCCCGCCCACCCCGACCGGGAGCCCGTGTCGGGGTGAGCGGGACGAAGCGGTACGGGGGTTACGGCAGCGCCAGCATCCGCTCCAGTGCCAGCTTCGCGAACGCCTCGGTCTCCTTGTCGACCTCGATGCGGTTGACGAGGGTGCCCTCCGCGAGGGACTCCAGGGTCCACACCAGGTGGGGCAGGTCGATGCGGTTCATCGTCGAGCAGAAGCAGACCGTGCGGTCGAGGAACACGATCTCCTTGCCCTCGGGAGCGAAACGGTTCGCCAGTCGCCGCACGAGGTTCAGCTCGGTGCCGATGGCCCACTTCGAACCGGCGGGCGCGGCCTCCAGTGCCTTGATGATGTACTCGGTCGACCCGACGTAGTCCGCCGCCGCCACGACCTCGTGCTTGCACTCGGGGTGGACCAGCACGTTGACGCCGGGGATGCGCTCCCGTACGTCGTTCACGGACTGCAGGCTGAAGCGGCCGTGGACCGAGCAGTGGCCCCGCCACAGGATCATCTTCGCCGCCCGCAGCTGTTCGACGGTCAGGCCGCCGTTCGGCTTGTGCGGGTTGTAGAGGACACAGTCGTCGAGCGACATGCCCATGTCCCGCACGGCGGTGTTGCGCCCCAGGTGCTGGTCCGGCAGGAACAGGACCTTCTCGCCCTGCTCGAAGGCCCAGTCCAGGGCCCGCTTCGCGTTCGAGGAGGTGCAGATCGTGCCGCCGTGCTTGCCGGTGAAGGCCTTGATGTCGGCGGAGGAGTTCATGTACGAGACGGGCACGACCTGCTCGGCTATGCCGGCCTCGGTCAGCACGTCCCAGCACTCGGCGACCTGCTCGGCGGTGGCCATGTCGGCCATGGAGCACCCGGCGGCCAGGTCGGGCAGGACGACCTTCTGGTCGTCGCCGGTGAGGATGTCGGCCGACTCGGCCATGAAGTGCACACCGCAGAACACGATGTACTCGGCCTCGGGGCGGGCCGCCGCGTCGCGGGCCAGCTTGAAGGAGTCGCCTGTGACGTCCGCGAACTGGATGACCTCGTCGCGCTGGTAGTGGTGGCCGAGCACGAAGACCTTGTCCCCGAGCTTCTCCTTGGCCGCGCGGGCGCGCTCCACGAGATCGGGGTCGGACGGGGAGGGGAGGTCACCCGGGCACTCGACACCCCGCTCGCTCCTCGGGTCGGCCTCGCGGCCGAGCAGCAGCAGGGCGAGGGGCGTCGGCTGTACGTCGAGCTCCTGGGTCTGGGCGGTGGTCACGACACGCACCCTTTCTGTTCTGCGGCTCGCCGCCCGGGGGAGGGTCGGCGGGACATTCGGGCTATCCTTTTCGTCGAATTGACGTTATCTATCATAACCGCTTCACGTCACGTTGACGATGCCCATAGCGTCGATGTGACATGAATCCCGGCGCGGAGTTCGGGGCGGGTTCCACCGGCCATGTGCGAGCATGAAGAGAGACGCGCACGAAATTCCGCGCGGCCCGGAATGAATCCGGGGCCCCGGCGGTTGCAATCGTCGGCAAGCAGTCTCCGTACAACCCGGGAGAGATGTAGATGTCCGTATCGGACGAGACCGGCACCGTCACCGACGGCATCATCGTGACCGACGCCGCCGCGGCCAAGGTCAAGGCCCTGCTCGACCAGGAAGGCCGTGACGATCTGGCGCTGCGCGTCGCCGTTCAGCCCGGCGGCTGCTCCGGCCTGCGCTACCAGCTCTTCTTCGACGAGCGCTCGCTCGACGGCGACGTCCAGAAGGACTTCGACGGTGTGAAGGTCGTCACCGACCGCATGAGCGCTCCGTACCTCGGCGGCGCCACCATCGACTTCGTCGACACCATCGAGAAGCAGGGCTTCACCATCGACAACCCGAACGCGACGGGTTCCTGCGCCTGCGGCGACTCCTTCAGCTGAGCCCCGCCCGCGCGGTGGCGCCACGCGCGCCAGTGGTACGACGAAGGCGGCGACCCCCTCCGAGGGGGTCGCCGCCTTCGTCGTACCACTGGCGTCCTCGTACCGGGGCGGCTACCGGGGCTCCATCTCCCCGATCCCACCCTCCGGGATCGTCGCGCCGTCCGAGCCGACCACCTTCCGGTCGCCCAGCGGCTCGTCCAGCGACACCGTCCGCTCCACCACCTTGGCGATCATGATGCAGACCTTGCCCTCCCTCGGGGTCTCGGTCACGGTGACCTTCACCTCGCCCGGCTCCTCGCTCACCGAGGCCGCGTAGTCGCTGCACACGCCGCCCCAGAAGGACACGGTCAGCTCGTCGCCGTCGACGGTGTAGCCCTGCACCTTCACCTTGTGCGAGGACGAGTCGGTCGGCGGTGTGTCACCCGGCTCGCCGGGCCGCTCGGTCGGCTCCGAACGGGACTCGGGAGCGGCCAGGTACGCGGGGTCGACCGCCGGATGCGTCACCGTGTAGCTGTCCCCGGCCCCCGCCGGCCGCACCTCGAACATCCACGACGGCACCAGCGCCGGGCGACCGTCCACCGCGTGCGACGCGAGCCCGAACACCGCGTTCTCGACGGTGACCGGCTCCGGCTTCGGCAGCGCGGTCGTCCGCTCGCACGGCGTCTCGTCCGCCACGACGGTCCCGCTCTCCCCGGCCGCCCCGTTCTCGCCCGCCAGCGGTACGGGACCGGTGCAGCCGCCGATGCCGCCGCGCTCGGTGTCGACGCCCTGGCCCGAGCCGTTCAGCAGCTCCAGTGCCCGTTCCGCGTCGACGACGGGGTACGTGTCGCTCTTCACCGGCGACTTCAGGTTGCCGCTGCCGCCGACCACCTGGCCGTCGGCGCCGACCTGGACTCCGGTCGACCAGCCGTACGTGGGCAGTCCACCCACCTCGGGATCGGCGTTCACCACGCGTACGGCGCCCATGAGCTGACCGGCGTCGAGCTTGGCGTCGTCCTGGCCGACGGCCTTGAGGACGGGGGCCGCCGCCTTCCTGGCGACCGCCTCGCTCACCGGGTCCCCGCCCTCGGCGGTGCCCGACGTGCAGACGTCGACCTTCTGGCAGTTGTCGGTGCCGGGCGTGTACCGGTTGAACGTCCAGGTCCCGGGCGCCTGCTTGTTCACCCGCAGCACCGGCCCCGAACCGTCCCCGGCCGCACCCACCCGCCAGGCCTCGCCCTCGGCCGTCGGTTTGCCCTCCACCCCGAGGGCCTTCGCCAGCCGCGCGACCTCCGCGGCCGTCACCTCGCCCTTGACCAGGTGCACCGCGGCGGAGCCGGGCCCGTCGGGCAGATCGCCGGCCGCGCGGTAGGTCACCCCGTTGGGGTCCGGTTCACCGGGCGCGATGCCGTTCGAACCACCACCGGCGTACCCGTCGAGCGCGAGCGGCGGGGGAGTGCCGTCACCCCCGGGCGAGCCGGACCCACCACCGGACCCACCGGACGAGGTCGACGCGAGGAGCGCCCCGCCCCCGCCGACCACCAACACGGCGGCGACCACGGACGCCACGACCAGCCGCGACCGCGAACGCTGCGAACGCCCCGGGCGCGCGGCGGGGTCGCTCTGTGGGGAGGGGGAGGGAGCGGAAGCCGAATCGGAAGCGGTAGCCGGAGCCGGAGCCGCATCGGCAGCCGGAGCCGGAGCCGGAGCCGCATCGGCAGGTTCCTCCGCCTTCTCCGGCTTCTCCACCTCTTCGGCCTTTTCGGCGCCCTCAGCCTCCGCTGCGGCGTCGGCCTTCCCGGCGCCCTCAGTCTCCCCTGCGGCCTCGGCCTTACCGGCACCCTCGGCCGCCCCAGTCGCCTCGGCCTCGGGGGCCTCGTCCCCGGCAGCCCCGAGTCCCTCCGTGGCGTCGGGCTCCGGGCCCTCGGCCGGGTTCTCGGGGGTGTCGGGTCGTTCGGAGTTCACCGCATCGCTCCTTCGGCAGGTCGTACGCCGCCTCCCCTATACGGGGGACAGCGATGGGACGCGGCGGAGGAGCCGACGGTTCCCTCAGTCGCCGTACTCCGGCATCGCGTCCACCAGCCGCGCGGACGTCACCGGCACCGTCACCCCGTGAATGAGCGAAGGAGACACCGGAGCCGTAATGACCTTCGCGGGGGCCGCCCAGTGCGGAACCATCCGGGCGCAGTCGCCACGCAGCGCCGCGAGGCCGCCGTCCGGGTCGAACGGGACGGTGCCGTGGATCTTGGGGTTCGTCATAACGGCACCGTACGCACCGGAAACCCCACGAAGAAAGACCTACTATCGGGTAGTTTCGCCTGCTTCAGCGCACGCGGACGACCCGGTAGCGTGAACTGTCAATCCCCCTCCCTTCGCAGGAGTGTGTCCTCGCCGTGCGTATCGCAGTCTCCGGCTCCATCGCCACCGACCATCTGATGACCTTCCCGGGCCGCTTCGCCGACCAACTCGTCGCGGACCAGCTGCACACGGTCTCCCTCTCCTTCCTCGTCGACCAGCTCGACGTACGCCGAGGCGGTGTCGGCGCCAACATCGCGTTCGGCATGGGACAGCTCGGCACACGGCCGATCCTGGTCGGCGCGGCGGGCGCCGACTTCGACGAGTACCGCGCGTGGCTCGACCGGCACGGGGTGGACACCTCCTCCGTGCGCATCTCCGAGACGCTGCACACGGCCCGCTTCGTGTGCACCACGGACGCCGACCACAACCAGATCGGCTCCTTCTACACCGGCGCGATGAGCGAGGCCCGCCTCATCGAGCTGAAGACCGTCGCCGACCGGGTCGGCGGCCTCGACCTCGTCCTCATCGGCGCGGACGACCCGGAGGCGATGCTCCGCCACACCGAGGAGTGCCGCTCCCGGAACATCCCGTTCGCGGCGGACTTCTCCCAGCAGATCGCCCGCATGGACGGCGACGAGATCCGGATACTGCTGGACGGCGCCACGTACCTCTTCTCCAACGAGTACGAGAAGGGCCTCATCGAGTCCAAGACCGGCTGGTCGGACGCGGAGATCCTCGCGAAGGTCGGCCACCGGGTGACCACGCTCGGCGCGCGCGGTGTCCGTGTCGAGCGGGCCGGTGAGGACCCCATCGAGGTCGGCTGCCCCGAGGAGGAGCGCAAGGCCGAGCCCACGGGGGTCGGAGACGCGTTCCGCGCGGGCTTCCTCTCCGGGCTGGCCTGGGGTGTCTCGCTGGAGCGGGCGGCGCAGGTCGGCTGCATGCTCGCCACGCTCGTGATCGAGACGGTGGGGACGCAGGAGTACGCATTGCGCCGGGCGCACTTCATGGACCGGTTCGAGAAGGCGTACGGGGACGAGGCGGCGGCGGAAGTGAAGAAGCACCTCGGCAGTTGACGGGCCGCGACCACTCGTCTGCCGGGTTCGGTGCGTTGTCGGATGCGGGTTCGATGTGGCTGGTCGCGCAGTTCCCCGCGCCCCTGAGAGAGGCCTTCGGCCTCACCTCAGGGGCGCGTCGTCCCCTAGCTCACCCTGCGCACCACATACGCCGAACCCCGCTCCGCCGGCTCTTCCCCCACGTACTCCTGGCCCCGCATCTCGCACCACGCCGGGATGTCCAGGCGGGCCGCCTCGTCGTCGGAGAGGACGCGGACGGTGCCGCCGACCGGGACGTCCCCGATCACCTTGGCCAGCTCGATGACAGGGATCGGGCACCGCTTGCCGAGGGCGTCCACGACGAGGGCGTCCTGTTGTACGGCCGTCACAGCGGCGGTCACCGGCGCCCCCAGCTTCTCCCGTACCGCCGCGACCGCCCCCGGCAGCACGGACAGGAACCGCTCGACGTCCTCGGCCGCCGCCCCCGGCGGCAACGACACCCGGACGTTCCCCTCGCTCAGCACCCCCATGGCCCGCAGCACATGGCTGGGCGTCAGCGTGCTGCTCGTACAGGAGGACCCGGAGGAGACGGAGAAACCCTCGCGGTCCAGCTCGTGCAGCAAGGTCTCCCCGTCGACATAGAGACAGGAGAAGGTGACCACTCCGGGCAGCCGCCGCTCCGGGTCGCCCACCACCTCCACGTCCGGCACCAGCGCCGGCACCCGCGCCCGGATCCGCTCCGTCAACTCCCGCAGCCGTACGGCTTCCTCGGCGGCCTCCGCCCGTACGGCCCGCAGCGAGGCGGCGGCCGCCACGATCGCCGGGATGTTCTCGAAGCCGGCCGCCCGCCCCGACTCCCGCTCGTCGGCGGGCCCTTGCGCCGCGAACCGCACCCCCTTGCGGACGACGAGCAGTCCGACCCCGGACGGCCCGCCCCATTTGTGGGCGCTGCCGGTCAACACCGACCAGTCCCCGTTCACCCGCCCCCAGCCGAGCGACTGCGCCGCGTCCACCAGCAGTGGTACGCCCGCCGCCCGGCACACCTCGGCGACCTCGGCCACCGGCTGCTCGGTGCCCACCTCGTGGTTGGCGGACTGGAGGCAGGCGAGCGCGGTGTCCGGCCGCAGCGCCTCGGCGTAGGAGGACACGGCGACCGACCCCGCACGGTCCACCGCCACCCGGGTGACCGGCCCGCCATCGGCCTCGTGCACCTCCGCCGCGTGCAGCACCGAAGAGTGTTCGACGGACGACACGATCAGGTGGCGCCCCACCCGCCGCCGCCCGGCCAGCACCCCCGCGACCCCGGAGTGCACGGCCCGCGTCCCCGACGAGGTGAAGACCAGTTCGTCCACCCGGCACCCGACCGCCTCGGCGGCGGCCTCCCGGGCCGCGTCGAGCAACAGCCGGGCCCGCCGCCCCTCCCGGTACAACCGCGCGGGATCGGCCCACCCTTCGTCCAGCGAAGCCATCAGCGCCTGCCGCGCGACGGGATGAAGGGGAGCGGAGGAAGCGGAGTCGAAGTAGGCCACAACCCCACGCTATAAGCAGGGGCTGAGGGGAGCCCCCCCCGTCAGGGGCACGGGGAACTGCGCGAGCAACCACAAACAACCCGCACCCGCCAAACCGCCAGAACTCCCGAGCTATTAGGCGCACCCGACACCCCGAGTAGCCGCTACAAGTGACCCCCGGCGAGTTGGCCCCCCCTCCCCGCGCACCCCCAAAACGCGTCCAGTAGGGTTTGGTCCGCATAAACATCCAAACCCCTGCCCGACGCAGGGCGGCGACCGACCAGCGAGAAGGCCGCAGCCATACCGCGCGGGCGAGACTCTCGGGAAGGCGCTACGTGAGTCCCAACGGCTCCGACCTCCCCCACCGCCTTAAGGGCGTGGGCGGTACCCCCATGCCGCGGCGCCCGATGCGGCGGAAGCTGCTGCAGGCAATGACCGCAGGCCTGGTCCTGGCGACCGCCACCGGTTGCACATGGGAGGACTTCCCCCGCCTGGGTATGCCCACCCCGACCACGGAAGAGGCTCCGCGGATCCTCTCCCTGTGGCAGGGGTCGTGGGCGGCCGCGCTCGCCACGGGCGTGCTGGTGTGGGGCCTGATCCTGTGGAGTGCCTTTTTCCACCGGCGCAGCCGCACCAAGGTCGAGGTTCCCCCACAGACCCGGTACAACATGCCCATCGAGGCGCTGTACACGGTCGTCCCGCTGATCATCGTCTCGGTGCTCTTCTACTTCACCGCCCGCGACGAGTCGAAGCTGCTCGACACGTCGAAGAAGCCCGACCTCACGGTCAACGTGGTCGGCTTCCAGTGGAGCTGGTGCTTCAACTACATCGAGAACGTCGACGGCTCCACGGGCGACGCGAAGACCGACGAGAACCTGGCCGCCATCCCGGACCGGTTCAAGAAGGACTTCCCGGCGAACGCCGGCGGTGCCTACACCTGCGGCATCCCTGGCGACAAGAACCCGCAGACCGGCAACCCCGGCCCGACCCTCTGGCTCCCCGAGGGCAAGACGGTCCGCTTCGTCCTCACCTCGCGTGACGTCATCCACTCCTTCTGGGTGGTGCCGTTCCTGATGAAGCAGGACGTCATCCCGGGCCACACCAATGCCTTCCAGGTGACCCCCAACCAGGAGGGCACCTTCCTGGGCAAGTGCGCCGAACTCTGCGGCGTGGACCACTCGCGGATGCTCTTCAACGTGAAGGTCGTCTCCCAGGAGCGTTACGAGGAGCACCTCAAGTCGCTCGTGGAGAAGGGACAGACCGGTTACGTCCCGGCCGGTATCGAGCAGACGCAGCACGAGAAGAACCGGGAGTCGAACGTACTGTGAGCATCCTCAACGAACCTCAGGGTGCCGAGGCAGCTGGGTCCCACTACCAGGACGAGCTGCCCGTCCGGCGCCAGCGGCGTGGTGAGGTGATCGTCAAGTGGCTGACGACCACCGACCACAAGACGATCGGCACGCTGTACCTGGTCACGTCGTTCGCGTTCTTCTGCATCGGCGGCGTCATGGCGCTCTTCATGCGCGCCGAGCTCGCCCGCCCGGGTACGCAGATCATGTCGAACGAGCAGTTCAACCAGGCGTTCACGATGCACGGCACGATCATGCTGCTGATGTTCGCGACGCCGCTGTTCGCCGGATTCGCCAACTGGATCATGCCGCTGCAGATCGGCGCGCCCGACGTGGCGTTCCCGCGGCTGAACATGTTCGCGTACTGGCTGTACCTCTTCGGCTCGCTCATCGCGGTCGGTGGCTTCCTCACCCCGCAGGGCGCGGCCGACTTCGGCTGGTTCGCCTACAGCCCGCTGTCGGACGCGGTCCGCAGCCCGGGCATCGGCGCCGACATGTGGATCATGGGTCTGGCCTTCTCCGGCTTCGGCACGATCCTCGGCTCGGTCAACTTCATCACCACGATCATCTGCATGCGCGCCCCCGGCATGACGATGTTCCGCATGCCGATCTTCACCTGGAACGTGCTGCTGACCGGTGTCCTGGTCCTGCTCGCCTTCCCGGTCCTCGCGGCCGCGCTGTTCGCCCTGGAGGCGGACCGCAAGTTCGGTGCCCATGTCTTCGACGCGGCCAACGGCGGCGCGTTGCTCTGGCAACACCTCTTCTGGTTCTTCGGCCATCCAGAGGTGTACATCATCGCCCTGCCGTTCTTCGGCATCATCTCCGAGGTCATCCCGGTCTTCTCCCGCAAGCCGATGTTCGGCTACATGGGCCTGATCGGCGCGACCATCGCGATCGCCGGCCTCTCGGTCACGGTGTGGGCGCACCACATGTACGTCACCGGCGGCGTGCTCCTGCCGTTCTTCTCCTTCATGACGTTCCTCATCGCCGTACCGACGGGCGTGAAGTTCTTCAACTGGATCGGAACGATGTGGAAGGGCTCGCTGTCCTTCGAGACACCGATGCTCTGGGCCACCGGCTTCCTGATCACCTTCACCTTCGGTGGTCTGACCGGCGTCATCCTGGCCTCGCCCCCGATGGACTTCCACGTCTCCGACTCGTACTTCGTGGTGGCGCACTTCCACTACGTCGTCTTCGGCACCGTGGTGTTCGCGATGTTCTCCGGCTTCCACTTCTGGTGGCCGAAGATGACGGGCAAGATGCTCGACGAGCGCCTCGGCAAGATCACCTTCTGGACGCTGTTCATCGGCTTCCACGGCACCTTCCTCGTCCAGCACTGGCTGGGCGCCGAGGGCATGCCGCGCCGGTACGCGGACTACCTCGCGGCCGACGGGTTCACCGCGCTGAACACGATCTCCACGATCGCCTCGTTCGTGCTCGGCCTGTCGATCCTGCCGTTCCTCTACAACGTGTGGAAGACCGCCAAGTACGGCAAGCCCGTCGGCGTCGACGACCCGTGGGGCTACGGCCGCTCCCTGGAGTGGGCGACCTCCTGCCCGCCGCCGCGGCACAACTTCCTCACCCTGCCGCGGATCCGCAGTGAATCCCCGGCGTTCGACCTGCACCACCCGGAGATCGCCGCGCTCGAACAGCTCGCGCACGGTGGCCCGGCGGCCAACGAGCTCGCGACCAGCGGCAAGGAGGCCGGCAAGTGAAGGTCCAAGGCAAGATGTTCATCTGGCTGAGCGTCTTCGTCCTCGCCATGGCGATCGTCTACGGCGTGTGGTCGAAGGAGCCGGCCGGCACCACGGCGCTCTTCCTGGCCTTCGGCCTGTGCATCATGGTCGGCTACTACCTGGCCTTCACGGCCCGGCGGGTCGACGTGGGCGCGCAGGACGACAAGGAGGCCGACGTCGCGGACGACGCCGGTGAGCTGGGCTTCTTCAGCCCGCACAGCTGGCAGCCCCTCGCCCTTGGCGTGGGTGGCGCGCTCGCCTTCATGGGCGTCGTCTTCGGCTGGTGGCTGCTGTACTTCTCCACCCCGATCATCCTGATCGGCCTGTGGGGCTGGGTCTTCGAGTACTACCGCGGCGAGAACCAGAACCAGTAGCGGCGCCCCTAGCACGCACCGCGCGCACGGAAGCCCGGACACTCCGACAGGAGGTCCGGGCTTCCCCCTTTCGCCACGCGGTGCGTAGCCCACACGGCTCACCCGACGCGCCGCACCCGACGGCCGTTCCTACGTTGAACCCATGAGCACTCCAGAACTTCGCAAGGGCGCCAACCGAACGGTCATAGGCTGCGCCCTGCTGGTGGTCTCCCTGGGAGTGGGCGTCGCCGCCTGCGGTTCCGGTGGCCACCCCCTCTCCGGCACGCCCTACGACGCGGCCGACCACGTCTCCTTCAACACCCCCACCGGCGACGGCAAGAAGGCCGACCCGGACAAGCCGCTGGAAGTCACCGCCGAGGACGACGGACGCATCACCGACGTCACCGCCGTGGACGCCGCAGGACGCTATGTGGCGGGCGAACTCTCCGCCGACGGGCATCGCTGGCACTCCACCTCACCGCTCGCCGCCAACGCCCGCTACACGGTCCATGTGAGCACCGAGGACGAGGACGGAGCGCCCGGCCGCGAGACCGTCGCCTTCGACACCGGCCGCCCGCTCACCAAGAAGCGCCTGAACGTCACCTTCGGACCGAAGGAGGGCAGGTACGGCGTCGGCCAGCCCGTCACCGCCGAGCTCAGCCGACCGGTCAAGGACAAGGCCGCCCGGTCCGTCGTCGAACGGGCGCTCAAGGTGGACTCCACCCCCGCCGCGGAGGGCGCCTGGCACTGGGTGGACGACAAGAAGCTGCACTACCGGCCCAAGGAGTACTGGCCCGCCGAGGCCACCATCCGGGTGCACAGCAACCTGGAGGGCCTGAAGATAGGCGACCGGCTCTGGGGCGGGAAGGCCGAGCCCCTCGAGCTGACCACCGGCGCGAAGATAGTCGCCGTCACGGACGCGGCCTCGCACCAGATGACCGTCTACAAGAACGACGAGGTCATCAAGCAGATACCGGTGACCACCGGCATGCCCGGCTACGACACCCGCAACGGGGTCAAAGTGGTGCTGGCCAAGGAAGGTACCGTTCGTATGACCAGCGCCAGCATAGGTGCGTCGGACTTCTACGACCTGACCGTGCACCACTCCGTCAGGGTCACCAACAGCGGCGAGTACGTCCACGCCGCCCCCTGGTCCACCGGCTCCCAGGGGTACGCCAACGTCAGCCACGGCTGCACCGGCATGAGCATGGCCAACGCCCAGTGGTTCTACGACACCATCAACGAGGGCGACATCGTCGAGGTCGTCAACTCCGCCGGCGACACCATGGCCCCCTTCGGCAACGGCTACGGCGACTGGAACCTCGACTGGAAGAACTGGCGCGAGGGCAGCGCCCTGGTGGGCGGCACGAAGGAAGTCCCCGGGCCCCAGGTACAGGCTCGCCTGAGGCCGGAGTCCGTCTAGGCGCTCAGCGCCTGCCTGCTGCGGAGCAGGGAGGCCAGGGCCGCCGCGAACTCCACCGGCTCCACCGGCAGGGTCACCGCCGCGTCCGCCCGGCTCCATGTCGCGAGCCACGCGTCCTGCGGCCGCCCGATCAGCACCAGCGCGGGCGGGCACTCAAAGATCTCGTCCTTGATCTGCCGGCACACCCCCATGCCCCCCATGGGCACGGCCTCGCCGTCGAGGACACAGACGTCGATCCCGCCCTTGTCCAGCTCCTTGATGACGGCGGCGGGGGTCGCGCACTCCACGAACTCCACCTGGGGAACGTCCGGTGCCGGACGGCGTCCCGTCGCCAGCCGGACTTGTTCGCGGGTGTTGGAGTCGTCGCTGTAGACCAGCACCGTGGCGGTCGGCTGCATTGTTCCTCCGTGACGTCAGCGTCTTAAGGACAGGCCCGATGCGCGGATGCTACTCCCTCGAACCCCACGTCAGCACCGGTACCGAAGGGAGCAACACTCCGAACGGCACCCCCCGGAGTGAGGGCTGGATAAGCGACCGACATAATGTCGGTCGTGGCGACAGCAACGACAGTAGAAACCGGGCACGCGCACCCGTCGGTCAACCGGCCGAACCTCACCAGCGTCGGAACCATCATCTGGTTGAGTTCCGAGCTGATGTTCTTCGCGGCCCTCTTCGCGATGTACTTCACCCTGCGATCGGTGACCGGTCCGGAGTTCTGGTCGGAGAAGGCCGACACCCTGAACTTCCCGTTCTCGGCGACGAACACCACGATCCTGGTGCTCTCCTCCCTCACCTGCCAGCTCGGCGTGTTCGCCGCCGAGCGCGGGGACGTGAAGAAGCTCCGGATGTGGTTCATCGTCACGTTCGTGATGGGTGCGATCTTCATCGGCGGTCAGGTCTTCGAGTACACCGAGCTGGTCAAGCACGAGGGCCTGTCGCTCTCGTCCGACCCGTACGGCTCGGTCTTCTACCTGACCACCGGCTTCCACGGCCTGCACGTGACGGGCGGTCTCATCGCCTTCCTGCTGGTCCTCGGACGCACCTACGCGGCCAAGAGGTTCACCCACGAGCAGGCGACCGCGGCCATCGTCGTGTCCTACTACTGGCACTTCGTCGATGTCGTCTGGATCGGCCTCTTCGCCACGATCTACATGATCAAGTAGATCGGTCGGCCGAGCCGGGCGGACCGTACGCCCGCCTCGCACCGAGAACGACCCTTCCAGAAGCACCGACGCAGAAGATCCTGACACCGGGGTAATCCGTGAAAAAGCTCTCCGCACGACGACGCCATCCGCTGGCGGCGCTCGTCGTCCTAACCATCGCGCTGGCGGCCTGCGCGGGGCTGTACACCGCCTTCGCGCCCGCGGACAAGGCGGTGGCCGAAGAAACCGCGCAGACCCTCACCATCGAGGAGGGCAAGAAGCTCTACGCCGTCGGCTGCGCGAGTTGCCACGGCACCGGCGGTCAGGGCACGTCCGACGGTCCGTCCCTGGTGGGTGTGGGCGCGGCGGCCGTCGACTTCCAGGTCGGCACCGGCCGTATGCCGGCCCAGCAGCCGGGCGCGCAGATCCCGAAGAAGCCGGTCGTCTACTCGCAGGCCGAGATCGACCAGCTCGCGGCGTACATCGCCTCCCTGGGCGCCGGCCCGGAGATCCCGACCGAGACCGAGTACAACCCCGAGGGCGCGGACATCGCCGAGGGCGGCGAACTGTTCCGGACCAACTGCGCTCAGTGCCACAACTTCACCGGCAAGGGTGGTGCGCTGTCCGAGGGCAAGTACGCGCCGTCCCTTGAGGGTGTCGACCCGAAGCACATCTACGAGGCCATGCAGACGGGCCCGCAGAACATGCCGTCCTTCCCCGACACCACGCTGTCGGAGGAGAACAAGAAGGACATCATCGCGTACCTCGACGCGGTCAACAGCGACGACACCGTGGAGCCCGGTGGCCTCAGCCTCGGCGGGCTCGGCCCGGTCAGCGAAGGCCTCTTCGGCTGGGTGTTCGGGCTCGGCGCGCTGATCGCCGTCGCCGTCTGGGTCGCCGCTCGGACCGCAAAGGCCAAGAAGTCATGAGTAGCCAAGAGATTCCAGAAGAGAACCTGCCCACCGAGCAGGACGCGCATGGCGCGGTGAAGGTCGCGGACGAGGAGAACCCCTTCGCGGACCCCGGCCTGCCGCCCCACGAGCACCGGGTCCAGGACATCGACGAGCGGGCCGCCAAGCGGTCCGAGCGCACGGTCGCCCTGCTGTTCACGGTGTCGATGCTGGCCACCGTCGCCTTCATCGCCTCGTACCTGGTGATCGACGTCGACAAGTCGATCTACGTCTGGCCGATCGGTCACATCAGCGCGCTGAACTTCGCGCTGGGCATGACGCTGGGCCTGTCGCTGTTCTGCATCGGCGCCGGCGCGGTCCACTGGGCCCGCACGCTGATGTCGGACGTGGAGGTCGCCGACGAGCGTCACCCGATCGAGGCCTCGCCCGAGGTCAAGGCGAAGGTCCTTGCCGACTTCGCGCAGGGTGCCAAGGAGTCCGCGCTCGGCCGCCGCAAGCTGATCCGCAACACGATGTTCGGCGCGCTGACCCTGTTCCCGCTCTCCGGTGTCTTCCTGCTCGGCGGCCTCGGCCCCGCGCCCGGCACCAAGCTGCGGCACACCACGTGGGCCAAGGGCAAGAAGCTCGTCAACATGAACACCAACGAGCCGCTGCGCCCCTCGGACGTCGCGGTCGGGTCGCTGACCTTCGCCATGCCGGAAGGCCTGGACGAGCACGACCACGACTTCCAGAAGAACATCGCCAAGGACGCCCTGATGATCGTCCGGATCCAGCCGGACGACATCAAGGACAAGCGCGAGCTGGAGTGGGCCCACGAGGGCATCGTGGCGTTCTCGAAGATCTGCACCCACGTGGGCTGCCCGATCTCCCTGTACGAGCAGCAGACGCACCACGTGCTCTGCCCCTGCCACCAGTCCACCTTCGACCTCGCCGACGGCGGGCGGGTCATCTTCGGCCCCGCGGGTCACGCCCTTCCGCAGCTGAGGATCACCGTCGGCGAAGACGGCTACCTCCAAGCGGTCGGCGACTTCGAAGAGCCCGTCGGTCCTGCCTTCTGGGAGCGCGGATGAGTACTGCAACCACCACCGGTTCGCGCGACAAGCGCGAGAAGGCACCGGCCGGCGAGCGCGTCGCCGACTGGGCCGACGGCCGGCTGGGGATCTACTCCCTGGCCAAGGCCAACATGCGCAAGATCTTCCCCGACCACTGGTCGTTCATGTTGGGCGAGATCTGCCTGTACAGCTTCATCATCATCATCCTCACGGGTGTGTACCTGACGCTGTTCTTCCACCCGTCGATGAACGAGGTGGAGTACCACGGCAGCTACGTCCCGCTGCAGGGCCAGCTGATGTCCGAGGCGTTCAACTCGACCATGCACATCTCCTTCGAGGTGCGCGGTGGTCTGCTGATCCGGCAGATCCACCACTGGGCCGCGTTGGTCTTCCTCGCCGGCATGTTCGTGCACATGATGCGCGTGTTCTTCACCGGCGCGTTCCGCAAGCCGCGTGAGGTCAACTGGCTGTTCGGCTTCCTGCTGTTCGTCCTCGGCATGTTCACCGGCTTCACCGGTTACTCGCTCCCGGACGACCTGCTCTCCGGCACCGGTGTCCGCTTCATGGAGGGCGCGGTCCTGTCCGTGCCGATCGTCGGCACGTACCTGTCGTTCTTCCTCTTCGGCGGGGAGTTCCCGGGCGGCGACTTCGTGGCCCGCTTCTACTCGGTCCACATCCTGCTGCTGCCGGGCATCATGCTCGGCCTGGTGGTTGCCCACCTGATCCTGGTCTTCTACCACAAGCACACGCAGTACGCGGGCCCCGGCAAGACGAACAACAACGTCGTCGGCATGCCGCTGCTCCCCGTGTACATGGCGAAGGCCGGCGGCTTCTTCTTCCTGGTCTTCGGCGTCATCGCGATCATCTCGGCGGTCGCCACGATCAACCCGATCTGGACCATGGGCCCCTACCGGCCCGACCAGGTCTCCACCGGCGCCCAGCCCGACTGGTACATGGGCTTCTCCGAGGGTCTGATCCGTGTCATGCCGGGCTGGGAGATCAACTTCTGGGGTCACACGCTCGTCCTGGGTGTGTTCATCCCGCTGGTGATCTTCCCGCTGGTCCTGGTCGCGATCGCGGTCTACCCGTTCATCGAGTCCTGGGTCACCGGCGACAAGCGCGAGCACCACATCCTGGACCGCCCGCGCAACGCCCCGACCCGTACGGCCTTTGGTGTCGCGTGGATCACCTGGTACATGGTCCTGCTGATCGGTGGTGGAAACGACCTCTGGGCGACCCACTTCCACCTGTCGATCAACGCCATCACCTGGTTCGTCCGGATCGCGTTCTTCGTGGCCCCGGTCCTCGCGTTCATCGTCACCAAGCGCATCTGCCTCGGCCTGCAGCGCCGGGACAAGGACAAGATCCTGCACGGTCGCGAGACCGGCATCATCAAGCGCCTGCCGCACGGTGAGTTCATCGAGGTCCACGAGCCGCTCAGCCAGGAGCAGCTGCACACGCTCACGGCGCACGAGCAGTACAAGCCGGCCGAGATCGGCCCCGCGGTCGACGAGAACGGTGTCGCCCGCAAGGTGTCGCGCCTGCAGAAGGTCCGCGTCAAGCTGAGCAAGGGCTACTACGGCGAGGACAGCCAGATCGCCAAGCCCACCGTCGAGGAGTACAAGGAGATCACGAGCGGCCACGGCCACCACTGATCGCTTCGCTTCGCCACACCACGGTCGAAGGGCCCCCGTCCGATCTTCGGACGGGGGCCCTTCGCCGTGCTCCGACCTGGATAGGGTGGGGTTCTGTTCTTCTCTGCTACGACACCCAGGAGCGGCTATGAGCGCTGTGACCCCCGCTGGAGGCGACACCGCGGCGGGCCGTTCCTGGCCCGCCGTGCTGAACGCGCTGCTGTCCGGGCAGGACCAGGACGCCGGCGCCACCTTCTGGGCGATGGACCAGATCATGCGCGGGGAGGCGACGGACGCGCAGATCGCCGGGTTCGTGGTGGCCCTGCGGGCCAAGGGGGAGACCGTCGAGGAGATCACCGGTCTCGTCGAGGCGCTGTACGAGCACGCCAAGGTGATCGAGGTGTCCGGGAAGACCGTCGACATCGTCGGGACGGGCGGGGACGGCGCCAAGACGGTCAACATCTCCACGATGTCGTCGATCGTCGTCGCCGGCACCGGCGCGAAGGTCGTCAAGCACGGCAACCGGGCCGCGTCGTCGGCGTCCGGGGCGTCGGACGTGCTGGAGAAGCTGGGCGTCAATCTGGAGCTGACGCCGCAGCGGGTGGCCGAGGTCGCCGAGGAGGCCGGGATCACCTTCTGCTTCGCGGTGAAGTTCCATCCGGCGCTGCGCCATGTGGCGGCCGCGCGTGGGCAGTTGGGCATCAGGACCGTCTTCAACGCGCTCGGGCCGCTGGCCAACCCGGCGAGGGTGCGGGCCCAGGCGGTCGGTGTGGCCGACCCCCGCATGGCGCCGATCATGGCCGGTGTCTTCGCCGAGCGCGGCAACTCCTCCCTGGTCTTCCGCGGCGACGACGGGCTGGACGAGCTGACGACCACGGCGACGTCGCGGGTGTGGGTCGTGCGGGACGGCAAGGTGACCGAGGAGAGCTTCGACCCGCGTGACGTGGGGTTGGAGCTGGTGCCGGTGGAGGCCCTGCGGGGCGCCGACGCGTCCTACAACGCGGATGTCGCGCGGCGGCTGCTGGGCGGGGAGACCGGTCCTGTGCGGGACGCGGTGCTGCTCAACTCGGCGGCGGCGCTGGTGGCGTTGGAGCCGACGTCCGCCTCGCTGGCGGAGCAGCTGCGGGGCGGGATGGAGCGCGCGGCCGAGTCGATCGACTCCGGGGCGGCGCGGGGAGTTCTCGAGCGGTGGGTCGCGGCGACGAACCGGTAGTTCGTCGGGTGGGCGCGGGTGAGGTGTCGGGTGCGGCTCCGGTGGGGCTTCTCGCGCAGTTCCCCGCGCCCCTGAAAAGCCGGGGCTGCGCCCCGCGCCTTTCATCCCGCAGCCCCCTCGCCTTTCAGGCCTACAGCCCCCTCGTCTTTCAGGCCCGCAGGGGCCTGGTCTTTTAGGGGCGCGGGGAACTGCGCGAGAAGCCCCACCGGACCCGCCCCCGCCGACGAAACACGCACCCCCAACCCCTCACGCGTCTCATCCCGCAATCCGGACACGAGTTGCGGCACGCCGATCACTTCACGTACGTTCCTGCTCAGGTCATGAGTGACAGCCCATAGCCCCGGCTGGCTGTCCGGCAACCCTCCTTCCGTGGCGGGGTGCCCCGGGTGAAGACCGGGCCGTAGGCAGCGAGGTCTACGGCAAGCGCGGCTTCGAGGGAGTCTTCCGTGAGCAAGCGAATGCGATAGGGCCGCCGAGCCCCGCCTCCGCGCACCCCTTTCTCTTCTTTTCCTCCTCCGCATGCCTCCTTTCCGCATGCCTCCTCACGGGAGTTCCCCATGTCTGTCTCCACCCTTGCCGCCGACCAGTCCGTTTGTGCCCCGCTGCCCGTTCTGGGCCGGGATGTCACCGTCCCGCTCGTCACCGGCGGCGAAGTCACCTACGCCGCACTCGACTACGCGGCCAGCGCCCCCGCGCTGCAGCGGGTGTGGGACGACGTGGCGGCGTACGCGCCCTACTACGGCAGCGTCCACCGCGGCGCCGGCTACCTCTCCCAGCTGTCGACCGACCTCTTCGAGAACGCCCGCAGGACCGTCGCGGAGTTCCTCGACTGCCGGGCCGAGGACCAGGTCGTGTTCACCCGGTCGACCACCGACTCGCTGAACCTCCTGGCCGCCGCCCTCCCCGCCGACTGCCAGGTCTTCGTCTTCGAGACCGAGCACCACGCCTCGCTGCTGCCCTGGCGGAACGCGCGGGTGACGTACCTGGACGCGCCCCGGACGCCGGAGCAGGCCGTCACCACGCTGGAGACCGCGCTCGCGGGACGCGACCCGCACGGGCCGGCGCTGGTCTGCGTCACCGGCGCCTCCAACGTCACCGGCGAGATCTGGCCGGTGCGTGAGCTGGCCGCCGCCGCGCACGCGCACGGCGCGCGGATCGTGCTCGACGCCGCCCAGCTGGCGCCCCACCACCCGCTGTCCGTACAGGAGTTGGACGTCGACTGGGTCGCGTTCTCCGGCCACAAGCTGTACGCGCCCTTCGGTTCGGGCGTCCTGGCCGGCCGCGCCGACTGGCTCGCCACGGCCGAGCCGTACCTCGCCGGCGGCGGTGCCTCCCGCAAGGTGACCCGGCGCACCGACGGCGGCGTGGACGTCGAGTGGCACGAGACCGCCGCCCGGCACGAAGCCGGCTCGCCCAACGTCATCGGCGCCTACTCCATCGCCTCCGCCTGCAAGGCCCTCACCGAGGCGGGGTTCGACACGCTGGTCGCCCGGGAGCGGCACCTGATCGACACCGTGCGCGCCGGGCTCGCCGAGGTGGCCGAGGTGCGGATCCTCTCGCTCTTCGGGGACGACGCCCCGCGCGTCGGCGTCATCTCCTTCGTCGTCGAGGGCTGGAACAGCTCCCACTTCGCCGCCGCCCTCTCCGCCGAGTACGGCATCGGCGTACGCGACGGCTTGTTCTGCGCCCACCCCCTCGTCCGTACTCTCCTCGGCAGCGACCCGCAGACGCAGGGCGAGTGCGGAGCCCCCGAGGCCGCGCCCGGCGAGCGGTCCCTCAACGCGATCCGGGTGAGCTTCGGCGCGGGCACGCCCGACGAGCACGTGGAGCGGTTCGTGAGCGCGGTCAAGGAACTCGTACGGGACGGCGCGAAGTGGAACTACCGCACGGAGGACGGGCGTTGCGTCCCGGCCGTCTGAGGACCGACAGCCGGTCGGTCCGCCGTTCGGTGGCCGGCCGTCGGGCCGCCCGCCGTCACCCGCGCGCCCAGCACGATCATCCGCAGGGCCCGTTCCGTGGCGTCCGTGAGGAGTTCGCTCGCGCGGACCATGGCCTCGGCGAGGGCCATCGGCGCGGGCAGGATGCCGGTGTACGCGTCCACGCCGGGCACCTCGTGCGCGCCCTCGCCGAGGGTGCCCGCGAGGGCGAGGACCGGGCGGGCGTGCAGCTTGGCGCGGCGGGCCACCTCGGCGGGGACCTTGCCGCGCGGTGTCTGGTGGTCGAGGGCGCCCTCGGCGGTGATGACCAGGTCGGCGCGGGCGAGCCGGGCGTCGAGGTCCAGGTGGCCCAGCAGCACCTCGAAGCGGGGGAGCAGCCGGGCCCCCAGGGCGGCCAGCCCGGCCCCGAGACCACCGGAGGCGCCGGTGCCGGGGCCGTGCCGGAGGTCGATGCCGGCCGGGCTGCCGGGCAGGTCGCGGGTGAGGACGTACGCCCAGTTCTCCAGGGCCGTGGACAACTCCTCGACCTGCGCCGGTGTGGCCCCCTTCTGCGGGCCGAAGACCCTGGCGACTCCCCGTTCACCGCACAGCACGTTGAACGGGTTGCAGGCGACGAGCAGCTCCACGTCCTCGAGGCGGGGGTCGAGCCCGGTCGGGTCGAGCCGGTCCAGGCGGCTCAACTCCCGTCCGCCCGGCGGTAGTTCGGCGCCGTTCGCGTCCAGGAGTCGTGCGCCCAGCGCCTGGAGGGCGCCGGCCCCGCCGTCCGACGTACCGGAATCGCCGCAACCGACCAGGATCCGCCGGGCGCCCGTGTCGAGCGCGGCGCGGATCAGCTCGCCGACGCCGTACGTGGTCGTCGCGCCGGGGTCGCGCAGCGCGGACGGGACGAGGGAGAGGCCCGCGACGGCGGCCATCTCCACCACGGCCGTCCCCGTGGTCGCCGGGTCGTGGTCACCGATCAGGGCGAAGTGGGTCTCGACCGGTTCGCCGACCGGGCCCGTGGCGTGCAGGGGGATCAGACGGCCCCCGGTGGCGGCGGCCAGCGCGGCGGCCGTGCCCTCGCCGCCGTCCACCAGGGGGATGAGGTCCACCTCCGCGTCGGGCAGCACCCGGCGGACACCTTCCGCGATGGCCTCGGCGGCGGCCTCGGCGGACAGGGACTCCTTGAAGCCACTGGGGGCCACGGCTACTCGGTTCAACATGTTCTCAGGGCTCCTCGGGAGTGGTTACGGGACGAGCGGGACGCCCACCAGCGGCCACACGGCGACCGCGAAGAGCACGACCAGGGCGGCGGTCAGCGGCGCCAGGACGGCGGAGAGGCGGAGCAGGTCACGAGGGGTGTAGGTGGGCGTGCCGGGGAGGTCGGCGAAGAGGGCGACCGGTTTCGCGGAGGCCGGGAGGGTGTGGCAGAAGCCGGCCGCGGCGGTGGAGGCGAGCGCGGCGGCGACCGGGTTGACCCCGGCACCCACGGCCGCCGCGACCACCAGCGGGACCAGCACCGACGACCGTGCGGACCGCGACTGCAGCACCAGATGGGCGGCCGTGCTCAGCGCCACGACCACGACCAGGAAGAGCGGCGGTGCGAGCCCCGGGGGCAGCCCCGACACCAGCCACTTCGCCGCTCCCGAGTCGCTGAGCGCGACGCCCATCGCCATGGTCGCGGCCATGAAGAGCAGCATCGACCAGGGCACGGTCCTGAGCGCGTCCTTCAGCCGTACGGTGCCGAGGGCCGGGGAGGACGCGACGACCGCCCCGATCAGCGCGACCACGGCCGGGGACACCCGGTGCAGCGGCTCGCTGCACCACAGGACCACGACCGTGGCCAGCAGCAGGGCGCAGCGCGACTCGGCGGGGGACCAGGGGCCCGTCACCGGCTGCTCGCTGTGGCGCTGGATCTCCTCGGCCGTGATCCGCACGGGGCCGCGGCGGTCCTCGCGGCGGGTCGTCGTCAACAGGACGGCCTCGGCCGCCAGATGGGACGACACGATCGCCAGCGGCAGGCCCAGCAGCAGCCACTCGGTGAAACCGATCCGGTCGCCCGTCGCCTCCCACAGCACCGACACGGTGATCAGATGCGCTCCCGCGCCGATCAGGGTCGCCACCGCGGACAGCAGGATCACGGTCGGGAACAGCAGCGCGAGCATCACCACCAGTCGTCTCCGGTCGGCCAGCGCCTTGGCGAGGGCCAGGAACACGGGCAGCGCGAGTGCGGCGCGACCCGAGGTGGCGGGCACGGCGAACGCGGTCACGACGAGCGCCGCCGTCGTCAGGTGCGTCAGCTGCCGTACGGTGCGCGCGCCGCTGACGAGGAAGGCCGCGGCCCTTCCCGCGAGCCCCGTCCGGGTCACCGCCGCCGCCAGGACGAACGCGCAGATCAGCAGCCATACGGTGTCGTCGCCGAGGGTGCGGAAGAGGGTGTCGTCGCTGATGACCCCGGTGACGGTGAGGGCGAGCCCCGCGCCGAGAGCGATGTAGGTGTCGTCGATGGGGGTGCCGATCCAGGCGGCCGTCGCCAGTGCGAACACCGCGAGGGTGAGGCGGGCCTCTCCGCCGAGGCCGGGGAAGTTGCCGGGGACGGCCAGCAGGGCGCAGAGGGAGAGGGCTACGCAGAGGGTGGTGGCCAGGCGGAGGTTCAGGGTCACATAGGGAAGGGTTCAGCCTGGCGGTGAGCCCTTGATGAGCCGTATATGAAGGAAGCTTCACGTGGGGGTTGTTCGGTCGTACGGCGACTGCGGGCCCGTGGGGGCTTGTCGCGCAGTTCCCCGCGCCCCTTGAGCGGCCTGCGGCCTCAAGGGGCGGCGGCTGCGGGCAGCCGGTAGCCCATGCCTCTCACCGTCTCCAGTTGCCCTGCCCCGAGCTTCTTGCGCAGGGCCCGTACGTACACGTCCACGATGTTCGAGCCCGGGTCGAAGTCGTAGCCCCATACGTGGGACAGGATCTGCTCCCGGGACAGGACCTGGCCGGGGTGGCGCAGGAACAGTTCCAGCAGGACGAACTCCCTCGCGGTCAGGTCCACCAGACGGTCCCCGGCCCTCGCCCGCCGTGTCCGCAGGTCCAGGGTCAGTGCGCCGCTGCGCAGCATCGTCACCTCGGGCGCCCGCGCCGCCGTGCGCAGCCGGAGGCGGACCCGGGCGAGCAGTTCCTCGAAGCGGAACGGCTTGGTCATCCAGTCGTCGGCGCCGCCCTCAAGGCCGGCCACGGTGTCGCGTACGGAGTCGCGGGCGGTCAGCACGATCACCGGGACGGTCACCCGGGCCTCGCGCAGCTCGCGCAGGACGGTGAAGCCGTCGCGGCCGGGGAGCCCGATGTCGAGGACGATCAGGTCGAAGCCGCCGGTGAGGGCGTACTCGTAGGCCGTGTCGCCGTCGCCGACCACGGTCGTGGTGAAGCCGCCCGCGCGCAGGCCCTTCTCCACGAACGAGGCGATGCGTTCCTCGTCCTCGACGATGAGGATGCGGTTCACGGGAGAGCCCCTTCGGTGTCCGTCGGTTTCATGCGCGTGCCTCCTCCAGGGCCAGGACGAAGGTCGCGCCGCCGCCCTCGGTCGGGTGCAGCCGGACCCGGCCGCCGTGGGCCTCGGCGATCGCGCGGACGATCGACAGACCGAGTCCGGCGCCGGAGCCGCGGGCCCCGCGCCGGGCCGTGCCCCGCCGGAACCGCTCGAAGATCACCTCGGTGTCCTGCGGCTGCACCCCGGGCCCGGAGTCGACGACGTACAGCTCGATCGTCGTGTCCTCGGCGCGGGAGCCGATGCGGATGGTCTGGCCGGCGGTGGTGTGCTGCACGGCGTTCTGGGCGAGCTGGACCATCGCCTGGGTGATCCGCTGGGGGTCCAACTCGGCCTCCCGGTCGGCCACTTCGGCGAGCTGCCAGTCGCGGTCGCCCAGGGTGCGGGCCTTGACGTAGACGTCGGCGGTGAGTTCGGCGAGCTGGACCGGTTCGGGGCTGACGAAGTCGGGCCGTTCGGCCTTGGCGAGCAGCAGCAGGTCCTCGACGATGCGGCTCATCCGGTCGAGTTCGTCGGTGACCAGCCGGACCGTCTCCTCGCGCTCGGCGGGATCGTCGCCCATCAGCTCCAGATGGCCGCGCACGATGGTGATGGGGGTGCGCAGCTCGTGGCCCGCGTCGTCGACGAACTCCCGTTGCGCGGCGAACGCCCGTTCCAGCCGGTCGAGCATCGCGTTGAAGGTCTCGGCGAGCGCGGCCACGTCGTCCCGGCCGTGCACCGGGATGCGGCGGGTGAGGTCCTGCTCGGTGAGCTGGGCGGCGGCGGACCGCACCAGCCGTACGGGTTTGAGGATCCGGCCCGCGACCACCCAGGCGATACCGGTCGTCATCAGCAGGGCGACCCCGGAGATGGCGAGGAGCACCCGGAACACCTCGTCGGCGCGTTCCTTCTCGCCCGCCGGGTGGAAGGCGACCACGAACGCCGCGTCCGGCGCGGCCCCGTGTCGGGCCACCTCCACCTTCGCCCAGCGGATGTCCCCGGCGGCCCGTTCCAGGGTTCCGGAGGAGCCGGGTGAGTCGAAGATCCTGCGCTGGGCGTCGGCGTCCTTGTACAGCGGCAGCGCGACGGCGATCTCCCGCTGCTGTCGGAGAAATCGGGGGGAGTCGCCGGGCCGGCCGACGAGCCCGATCAGTTCCTCGTCGACGTCGGCGTTCTGCCGTTGCAGGAAGACGGTCAGCAGCCGGGCCGGTTCGGTGAAGGGCCGCCCGGTCTCCGGATCGACGCCCTCCTCCTGGAGGTTGGTGAACTCCCCGGCCTCCTGCACCAGCAGGTCGTTGACGCGCTGGTCCACGTCCCGCAGGAGGATCGACCGCGTGGTCGTCGCCACCGAGGCGAGCGCCACGGTCATCACGAGCAGCAGCCACAGCAGGATCCGGACCCGGGCCGAGACCCGCCCGCGGGGTCGGTCAGCCGTCGTCACCGAGGCCGTCGTCGGCGTCGTCCCGGCCGTCCTGCTCGGAGGCATCGTCATCGTCGTCACTCGCGGAGCTGTCGGTCACCGGGGGCCGCGACACGACCTCGTCACTGGGCGTCGCCTTCGGCCGTGAGGGCGAGGGGCTCGGCGACCCGCTCTCCAACTCCACCTTCGACGGCACCTTCGGCGCCTCGGGGCTGTCGGTCAGGGCGAAACTGGTCGCGGCGATCCCGAGCGGAATCGCCACGACGGCGGCGAGAGCCGCGATCCGGCGGGAGAAGACCATGGGGACGATCCTGCGGAGCGGACCCGTCGGCGCGGATGAGGGCGAGATGAGGACTTCTTCATCTCGGGACGGCCTGTGGGCGCTCAGCCGTCCAGTCCGATGGCGAACGCGGCCTCCAGATCGTGCTGCGAGTACGTCCGGAACGCCACATGCGTGTCCGTGCCCAGCACGCCGGGGATCTTGCTGATGGAGCCGGGGATCACATCGGCCAGGTCGTCGTGGGCCTTCACCCGGACCATGGCGACCAGGTCGTAGGTACCGGTCACCGAGAACACCTCGCTCACGGATTCGAGCGCGGCGATCGACTCCGCGATCTCCGGGATCCGGTCCACGCTGGTCTTGATGAGCACGATCGCGGTGATCACGGCTGTTTCTCTCCCTCGGGGGCCGGAGCGGGGACGTCCGACGGAACATCCACGGGCGCTTTCACTCTAGCCCCACGCCCGTAACGCCCCCACGCGTAGACGAACCCCAGTCCGAACCCCACCAGATGCGCGAGATAGGCGACGCCCGGCCCCGAGGTCTGCCGCCCCGCGGCCAGCCACTGCAGGCTCACCCAGAACGGCAGGGTCACCCACGCCGGGAACCGCAACGGAAGAAAGAAGAGGAAGGGCAGCAGGCTCGTCACCCGCGCCCTGGGGAACAGGAAGAGGAACGCGCCGAGGACCGCGGAGATCGCCCCCGACGCGCCGACCAGCGACTGCGGCGACCCGGCGTGCGCCGCCGCGTACGCCACCAGCGCGAGATAGCCGCAGCCGACGTAGAAGAGGGCGAACTCCACATGGCCCATGCGTTCCTCGGCCATCGCCCCGAAGACGAAGAGGAAGAGCATGTTGCCGAGCAGATGCAGCCAGCTGCCGTGGACGAAGAGCGCCGTGAGGGGGGTGAGCGCCGCGCCCGGGGTGCCGTGGAACAGCTCCGCCGGGACGACGCCCCAGCGCCGGAAGTACGCCCGCTGCGCGGCGAGCAGCTCGTCCCCGGCGCCGTACGCGGGGTTGAGGCCCGCCGCCGGTCCGATCAGGAAGATCGCACAGCAGACGGCGATCAGCCCGTACGTCACCGGCGCCGACTCGTTTCGTACGGCCCGGGCGGCCGAGGTGCTCCACTTGCCGATCATGAGCAGAGCATGACGTAACGGGACCCACCCGCACAGACCGCCTCGCCGCCGACGGCGGTCGACCCCGCCCTCGCGGGCAATCCGCACCGCCACCGCAGGCGAACAGGCGTCCAGGACCGGTCAGGCCGTAGGGTTACGAGCCACACGCACCGGGACGCCGGTGCTTCGCGGAGACTGGAAGAAGGAAGAGCAGCCACGATGACGGTTCCCCTGCCGACGGACACCACCCGCTGGCGCTGCACGCTCTGTGGCAACCTCACGCGGTTCGACGTGACCCGCTCGTCGAAGGTCGTCGAGTACGTTCACCTCGACCTCGCCGGGAAGCCCGAGGTCGAGGAGCGCAACGTGGTCAGTGAGACCATCGAGTCGGTCCGTTGCCGCTGGTGCAACGCCGTGGACCAGGTGGAACTCGTGGACAGGCCCGGCGCCGGCTCCTGAGGGAGCGGGTACCGCACAGACAGTGGGGTGACGGATGGTGGAGAGCGCGAGCGGGGGGCCGGGCGACGGCGCCGCTGAGGTGCTCGACCGTCCGCTGCCCGAGGGCGTCCGCAAGCGCGTCGTGCAGATCGTCTCCGACGGCTTCGGCGGACTGACGGTCGCCGAACTGCCCGCCCAGCTCAGGCAGTACGCCCGGTTCGCCCCGAACCGGCGGGTGAAGTTCGCCGGGAACGCGATGGCCGCCGCCGTGGAGAGCGACACGCTCTTCAGACAGCGGATCGGGGAGCGGTTCCGCGAGGCCCACCCGGAGCTGGCCGGCGCCCTCGACACGGGCGCGCCGCCACCGGCCGCGGATCCGCTGGACGTGGCGGCCGCGGCCTACGTACTGCGTCCCACGGGCTGGGTGAAGCTGGTCGCCGCCGCGGGTGAGGAGGCCCTGCGCGCGGACGCCGAGCGTGCCGACGAGGAGAGCCGGGCCGAGCTGGAGCGGCTGCGCGAGCAGCTCGCCGAGGCCCGTGGCCAGACGAAGACCGAGACGGAACGGCTGCGCGCGGAGCTGGAAGCGGCCAAGAAGGACGCCGACTCGCTGCACCGCAAGCTCCGGGCCGCCCTCAGTGACGTCAAGCGCGGCGAGGCCGCCCTGCGCAAGCTGCACGCCGAGATGGAGACCCTGCGCGCCGAGAGCCACGCCCATGTGTCCGCCGCCGAGAGCGAGACCCGGCGGCTCAAGGCCCGCCTCGGCGAGGCGGAGGCCGCCCTGGAGGCCACCCGGCGGGCCGCCCGCGAGGGCCGCAGCGTCGAGGACATGCGGGTACGGCTGCTCCTCGACACCGTGCTGGACGCGGCCCAGGGCCTCAGACGGGAGCTGGCGCTGCCGCCGGTCTCCGTGCGGCCCGCCGAGACCGTCGACGCGGTCGAGCCGGGCCGGATGACCCCGAAGGACATCGCCGCCCGCGCGCTGTCGGAGAACGACCCGGCGATCCTGGACCAGTTGCTGGCGCTGCCGCAGGCGCATCTCGTCGTCGACGGCTACAACGTCACCAAGACCGGCTATCCGCAGATGCCGCTGGAGAAGCAGCGGCTCCGGCTCCTGGGCCAGCTCTCGCAGCTCGCCGCGCAGACCGGCGCCGAGGTCACCTGTGTCTTCGACGGGGCGGAGCTGGCCGCGCCGGTGCTGCTCGCGCCGCCGCGCGGGGTGCGGGTGCTGTTCTCCAAACCGGGTGTCACCGCCGACGAGTTGATCCGCCAGCTGGTGCGCGCCGAACCTCCCGGCCGGCCGGTCATCGTCGTCTCCACCGACCGTGAGGTGGCCGACGGGATCGCCAAGGCGGGGGCCCGCCCGGTCGCCTCCGCGGTGCTCCTCAAGCGCCTTTCCTGACCCTTCGACCCCGTGCGCACCAAGGGCAACGTACAGGAGCTTTGCCCGAATTGACCGAAGTGTTGCGCAACGTAGCGTCAACCGAGCGCTACTGCATGTGTGTTGAGTGTAAATTGTGCGCCCTGGGGCGGGATTTTTCCTGTGGGGGATTTGAAGTGATCACCGTTGGGTCACTAGGGTCTGGGCTCAAACCTCTGAACGGGTGATCGTCGCCGGAGTCCCCGCCGGTCGGTCGCTCACAAGAAGGAGTTCACCTACCGTGGCGTCCCACCGTCGACCCAAGCAGCCGAGCCGAGCGCGTGTGACCGTGCTCACCTCTGCCGCCGCCGCTGCCGTGGCCCTCACCTCGCAGGCCGCCAACGCCGCGCCCGCCGAGAAGCCGAGCAAGGACGACGTCCAGGCCAAGGTGCACAAGCTCTACGAGGACGCCGGGCGGGCCACCGACAAGCTCAACGGGGCCGAGGAGAAGCAGGAGAAGCTCGAGAAGGAGATCTCCACGATCCAGGACAACGTCGCCAAGGGCCAGGAGGAGCTCAACGAGCTCCGTGAGGGCATAGGTCTGGCGGCCAGCGCCCAGTACCGCTCGGGCGGCATCGACTCCTCGATCCAGCTCTTCCTCTCCGCCGATCCGGACGACTACCTGGACAAGGCCGCCACGCTCGACCAGCTGACCAGCCAGCAGGTCGAGGCGCTCAAGAAGATCCAGGAGAAGCAGCGCACGCTCGCGCAGCAGCGCCAGGAGGCCACCGAGAAGCTGGAGGACCTCGCGGACACCCGCGAGACCCTGGCGGACAAGAAGAAGGAAGTCCAGGGCAAGCTGGCCGCCGCGCAGCGGCTCCTCAACACCCTGACGGCCGAGGAGAAGGCCGCCCTGGACGAGCAGGAGACCCGCGCCAGCCGCGACGCCGGGGAACGCGTCGAGCTCGGCAACGAGGCGCCCGCCTCCAGCTACGGCGCCGCCGCCCTCGCCGCCGCCGACACCCAGGTCGGCAAGCCGTACGTCTCCGGCGGCAGTGGTCCCAACTCCTACGACTGCTCCGGGCTGACCCAGTGGGCCTACGCGCAGGCCGGTGTCTCGATCACCCGGACCACGTACACGCAGCAGAACGACGGCACGAAGATCGGGCGCGACCAGCTCAAGCCCGGCGACCTGGTGTTCTTCAACGACCTCGGCCACGTCGGCCTCTACGCGGGCAACGGCATGGTCCTGCACGCCCCGTACCCGGGCAAGGTCGTCCGCTACGAGTCGATGAGCACCATCGGCAGCTTCCAGTTCGGTGTCCGCGTCGTCGGCTGACACCTGCTCCGCCTCGAACAGGGCCGATCGTCACCCAGTGTGACGGTCGGCCCTGTTTTCTTTCAAGATCAGGACACAGGGCCGCCCGAACGGGCGAATTCCCGCACCTCGTGCTGACCCCTTCACCCGCTGGTGACCTGGGTCCCAGGCCGGACGTCACGCTCTGTGGCCGCGGAGGTCTTTGGCTGGGACACCGTCACGCGGCTACTGTCGGCCGCGCTTCCCTCACTTGCCGTGAGTGCACCCCACCCCGGGGCGTCCTCCGGCCCGGGGGAGCGTTCTGTCCACCGTCGAAGGGAGTGCGGCTTCCCGTGGTGTCCCACAGTCGCCTTGTACCGTCCGGGTTCGACCGGGGCGCGGCCGCCGCCCTCGGTGTGCTGTCCGCCGCTGCCGCCGCCCTCGGCGCCATCCCCGTCCAGCCGGCCGCCGCCGCGCCGCACGACAACACCCGCGCCGAGGTGGACCGGTTGTACGAGGAGGCCGAGAAAGCCACCGAGGCGTACAACAAGGCCGACGAGCGCGCCGACGAGCTGCGGGAGCAGGTCGGCACCGCACAGGACTCGATCGCCCGGCAGCAGGACCGCATCAACACCATGCGGGAGTCGCTGGGTTCGCTCGCGGGCGCCCAGTACCGCTCCGGCGCCCTCGACCCGTCGATCGCCCTGCTGTTCTCCGAGAACCCCGACGACTACCTCGACCGGGCGTCCGCCCTGGACCGCATCAGCGCCCAGCAGGCGGGCGAACTCCACGACCTCCAGCAGGCCATGCGCGACCTGAACCAGAACCGCGCGGAGGCCGGCGCCAAGCTGACCGAGCTGGAGAAGAGCCGCAAGGCCGTCGCCCGGCACAAGCGCACCGTCGAGGGCAAGCTCGCGGCCGCCCGGCAGCTGCTCAACTCCCTCCCGGACGAGGAGCGCGCCGAGTACGACCGAGCCACCCGCTCCACCGCGCCGGGCGGCCGTACCGACATGCCCGAACCCTCCGGCGCCGTCGCCCCCAACGGCCGCGCGGCCGCCGCCGTCGCCGCGGCCCGCTCCGCCCTCGGCAAGCCGTACGTGTGGGGCTCCACCGGCCCCGACGGCTTCGACTGCTCCGGCCTCATGGTCTGGTCGTACGGGCAGGCCGGCGTCGGCCTGCCCCGCACCTCGCAGGCCCAGCGGTACGCCGGCACACAGGTCCCGCTCTCCCAGGCGCAACCCGGCGACCTGGTCACCTACCGGCCCGACGCCAGCCATGTCGGCATGTACGTCGGCAACGGACAGGTCATCCACGCCCCTTACCCGGGCGCCCCGGTCCGCTACGACCCCGTCGGCATGATGCCGATCGCCTCGGTCACCCGCCCCTGACCGTCGTCGGCTCCCGGCCGCCGCAGGGCGGCCGGGCCCCGTACGATCGGGAACGTGGCTGGTCGAAGGCGCACGACGCGTTCCCGGCCCGGGTCGGGGGACCGGCGCGGGCTCCCGGGACGCGCGGGCGTCCCCTGCGCGGTCACCCTCGCCCTGACCCTCCTCGCCGGCTGCGGCGCCGACGCGGCCCCCGACGCCGCCCGCACCGACGTCCTACGGATGCTCGACCGGCGGGCCACGGCGGTCCTGGAACGGGACGGGGCGGCCTACCGTGCCACCGAGGCGCGGACCTCCTTTGTCGCCGGTCAACTGGCGACCGGGGCGGCCGAGTTCGCCAACCTCCGCGGTCTGCCGCTGTCCTCCTGGTCGTACGACCTCAACTCCTTCGACCGCTCCGGCGACCGGGCCACCGCCGAGGCGGCCCTGCGCTACCGGATCCGCGGCTACGACACGGCGCCCGTCACCGCCGTACGGACCCTGACGCTCGTGCGGGAAGACGACGGGGCGTGGCGGGTCGCCGCCGACGAGCCCTCGAAGAAGGGCACCGAACAGCTCTGGGAGCAGGGGCGGATCGTCGCCGTGCGGGGGGAGCGGAGCCTCGTGCTGGGGGTCGGGCGGTCCGCGGAGGCCCTGCGGGCGTACGCGGCGCTGGCGGACCGGGCCGTGCCCGCCGTGACGGAGGCGTGGGGCGAGGACTGGGCGCGGCGGGTCGTGGTCGTCGTACCGGAGTCACTGGACGAGATGGCGGGGCTGCTGGGGGCGCCCGCGTCCGGGTACCGGGGGATAGCTGCGGTCACCACCGGGGAGGCGGGGGGCTCGGCGCGGGCGCCGGCGGACCGGATCGTGGTCAACCCCGACGCGTACGCCGTCCTCGGCGACTTCGGCAAGCAGGTCGTCCTCACCCACGAGACGACCCATGTCGCCACGCGTGCGCACACCAACGCCGCGACCCCGCTGTGGCTCTCCGAGGGCTACGCGGACTGGGTCGGCTACCGGGGCACCGGCCGCGCGGCCCGTGAGGTGGCCCCCGAGCTGCAGCGGGCGGTGGCGGAGGGGCGGCTCCCGGCGGCGCTCCCCGCCGACGCGGACTTCGGCTTCGCCGACGACTCCGGCGAGCTCGCGCGGGCGTACGAGGCCGGTTGGCTGGCGTGCCGTCTGATCGCCGACCGCTGGGGTGAGGTGCGGCTGGACGAGTTCTACCGGGCGGTCGGGGCGCACGGGGAGCGGGAGGGGGCGGTGGAGGGGGCGTTGGAGGAGGTGCTGGGGACGACGGTGGAGGAGTTCACGGGGGAGTGGAGGGAGTACGTGCGGGCTCAGCTGGGGTGAGGGTGGGGTGGGGCCGGGTGCGTTGTCGGCTGCGGGTGCGTGGGGCTTCTCGCGCAGTTCCCCGCGCCCCTGAAAAGCAGGGGCTGCGCCCCATGCTTTTCATCCCGCAGCCCCGTCGCCCTCACCCCCCAACCCCACCGCTTTTCAGGC
>NZ_JAQYWT010000247.1:0-61964 GCF_036322545.1 Streptomyces sp. SP18BB07 | reverse complement strand
CCGTGTCGTCAAACGCAAGATGTCCAACTACTGGCTCAAGCGGGCTGAGCACCTGACATGGCCCCAGCCCACCCTCACCGGAACCCGAGCTGTCCGCATCAAACGACCCCAACCAGCAGACCCGTAAAGCAACGGCATTGGGCCTAGGCCACCTCGCCGTGCAGTACGCCAAGATCGCCGGAGCTACCGTCGCCGCGATCGACGTCACCGACGAGAAGCTCGAACTGGCCGCCGAACTCGGTGCCGACATCCTCATCGACGCCCGCAAGGAGGACGTCGGCGAGGTGCTCAAGCGGCACGGTGGCGCCCACGCGGCCATCGCCCTCGCCGTGAACGACGCCGCCTTCGCGGCCGTCAACGCGGGCCTCAGGCGCGGCGGCAAGCTCGTCATGGTCGCCCTGCCCGCCCACGGCACCGTCCAGGTCCCGATCTTCGACACCGTCCTGAACGGCACCAGTGTGATCGGCTCGATCGTGGGCACCCGGCAGGACCTCGCCGAGGTCTTCCAGCTGCACGCGGCCGGCCGCACCAGGGTCATCTGCGAGACCCGCCCGCTGGCCTCCGTCAACGACTCCATCGACGAGGTGCTGCGCGGCCAGGTCAAGGCCCGGATCGTGTTCGACCTCGGCGCGGGACGGTGAGCGACATGACGCACAACCTGCCGATCGTCGTCGGCGTGGACGGCTCCGAGCCGAGCCTGCGGGCCGTGGACTGGGCCGCCGACGAGGCCGCGCTGCGCGGTACGCCGCTGCGGCTGGTCTACGCCTCCCTGTGGGAGCGGTACGAGGGCGCCCACCTCGCCGAGGACGTCGGCGGGACGTCCGAGGGGATGCGGGCGGAGGTGATCGTGGAGAGCGCCGCCCAGCGGGCCGGCCAGCGCCGCCCGGAGGTGAAGACCACCACCGAGGTGGTGCCCGAGGAGCCCGAGTACACCCTGCTGCGGGAGAGCCGCACCGCCTCCCTGCTGGTGACGGGCACCCGGGGCCGCAGCAGCCTCACCGAGGCGCTCCTGGGCTCGGTGAGCCTGACGGTGGCCGCGCACGCGCACTGCCCGATGGTCGTCGTACGCGGCAGCCACGACAACCGGGCCCAGCCCGCCACGCACGGCCGGATCGTCGTCGGCGTCGGTGAGCGGCCGACGTCGTCGGCGTCGGTGCGGTTCGCCTTCGACGAGGCCCGGCGGCGTGGGGCCGAGGTCGAGGCGGTCAGGGCCTGGCGGTGCCCCGCGCACGAGGGCACCGACCACCCACTGCTCACCGGGGAGCCGGCGCGGCTGCACGAGGAACGGGCCGTGGAGGGCCTGGAGGAGGCCCTCCGGAAGGCTCCCGACGACGTCCGGCTGCGCCGCCGTACCGTCGAGGGCCATGCCCGGATCGCGCTGGCGGACGCCTCCCGCGACGCCGACCTCCTCGTCGTGGGTGCCAGGCGTCGCCAGCGGCACTTCGGACTCCAGCTCGGCCGGGTCACACACGGGGTGCTGCACCACTCCGCCTGCCCCGTCGTGATCGTGCCCGAACCGGAGTGAGCACCATGACCGGCCGCTCACACACCCGCCGCGTGATCCGGGACGTACGTCCGCAGATCGCGCGGCGGGCGCTCGTAGCCGGTCGACGGCGGGCGCTCGGGCAGTTCCAGGACCGGGGGCGGCACCTCGCGGTACGGCACCGACTCCAGCAGATGGGCGATCATGTTCAGCCGGGCCCGGCGCTTGTCGTCGCTCTCCACGACGTACCACGGCGCCTCGGCGATGTCGGTGTGCACCATCATCTCGTCCTTGGCGCGCGAGTACGCCTCCCAGCGGCTGAGCGACTCCAGGTCCATCGGCGAGAGCTTCCAGCGCCGCAGCGGATCCTCCAGGCGGCGTCGGAAGCGCTCCTGCTGCTCGGTGTCGCTCACCGAGAACCAGTACTTGCGCAGCAGGATCCCGTCCTCGATCAACATGCGCTCGAAAATGGGACATTGCCGCATGAACAGCTGGTACTCCTCTTTGGTGCAGAAACCCATGACGTGCTCCACACCGGCCCGGTTGTACCAGGACCGGTCGAACAGCACGATCTCCCCGGCCGCCGGCAACTGCTCGACGTACCGCTGGAAGTACCACTGGGTGCGCTCGCGCTCCGTCGGCTTGGGGAGGGCCGCGATCCGGGCGACACGGGGATTGAGGTGCTCCGCGACCCGCTTGATCGTGCCGCCCTTGCCCGCCGCGTCCCGCCCCTCGAAGACCACGACCAGCCGGGCGCCCTCGGCCCGCACCCACTCCTGGAGTTTCACCAACTCCGTCTGCAGCCGCAGCAGTTCCTTCTCGTACGCCGCACGCGGCACCTTCTTGCCGGCCATGCCGTCCTCCACCGCCCGACGACCCCGTCGATGAGTTCCGGAGTCACCCATGACCCAGGTCGAACACCAGACCGTCACCGTACTTTCCGACGACGAACTGCGCACCCTGGACGCCCACTGGCGGGCCGCCAACTACCTGGCGGCCGGGCAGATCTATCTGATGGCCAACCCCCTGCTCACCGAGCCGCTGCTCCCGGAACACATCAAGCCGCGGCTGCTCGGGCACTGGGGCACCTCCCCGGGCCTGAACCTCGTCTACACGCATCTCAACCGCGTGATCAAAGCGCGCGACCTGGACGCCCTCTGCGTCTGGGGACCCGGGCACGGCGGGCCGTCCGTGCTGGCCGGCTCCTGGCTGGACGGCAGCTACGGCGAGACCTACCCGGACGTCACCCGCGACGCCCCCGGCATGGAACGGCTCTTCCGGCAGTTCTCCTTCCCCGGCGGCGTACCGAGCCATGTGGCACCGGAGGTCCCGGGCTCGATCCACGAGGGCGGTGAGCTCGGCTACTCCCTCGCCCACGCCTACGGCGCCGCGTTCGACAACCCCGACCTGCTGGTGGCCTGCGTCATCGGGGACGGCGAGGCGGAGACCGGGCCGCTGGCCGCCTCCTGGCACTCCAACAAGTTCCTCGACCCGGTCCACGACGGCGCCGTCCTGCCGATCCTCCACCTCAACGGCTACAAGATCGCCAACCCGACCGTGCTCGCGCGCCTGCCCCAGGCCGAACTCGACGCCCTGCTGCGCGGCTACGGCCACGCCCCCCTCCACGTCACCGGAGACGACCCGGCCACCGTGCACCGCGCCCTGGCCCACGCCTTCGACGAGGCGCTGGACCGGATCGCCCTGATGCAGCGCACGGCACGCGAGGACGGCGTCGCCGAACGCGTGCACTGGCCGATGATCGTGCTGCGCACCCCGAAGGGCTGGACCGGCCCCGCCGAGGTCGACGGCCAACCGGTCGAGGGCACCTGGCGTGCCCACCAGGTCCCGCTCGCCGGCGTGCGGGAGAACCCCGAGCACCTGCGACAGCTGGAGGCCTGGCTGCGCTCGTACAAACCGCGGGAGCTGTTCGGCCCGGACGGACGGCCCGCCGCCGACGTCCTCGCCTGCGTCCCCTCCGGCACCAGGCGACTGGGCGCCACCCCGCACGCCAACGGCGGACTCCTCGTCCGCGATCTGCCCGTGCCCTCGCTGGACGACTTCGCCGTCCCCGTCGAGAAACCGGGCACGACGCTCCATGAGCCGACCCGGGTCCTCGGTGACCTCCTGGCACAGGTCATGAGGGACACCCGCCTGCGCCGGGACTTCCGGGTCGTCGGACCGGACGAGACCGCCTCCAACCGCCTGCAGGCCGTCTTCGACGCCAGCGGCAAGGCCTGGCAGGCCGAGCACCTGCCCGTCGACGAACACCTCGACCGGCACGGACGGGTCCTGGAGATCCTCTCCGAACACCTCTGCCAGGGCTGGCTGGAGGGCTACCTCCTCACCGGCCGGCACGGACTGTTCTCCTGCTACGAGGCGTTCGTGCACATCGTCGACTCCATGGTCAACCAGCACATCAAGTGGCTCAGGACATCGCGGGAGTTGCCCTGGCGGGCCCCGATCGCCTCCCTCAACTACCTGCTCACCTCGCACGTCTGGCGCCAGGACCACAACGGCTTCTCCCACCAGGACCCCGGCTTCGTCGACCACGTCCTCAACAAGAGCCCCGAGGTCGTACGCGTCTACCTGCCCCCGGACGCCAACACCCTCCTCTCCGTCGCCGACCACGCCCTGCGCAGCCGCGACTACGTCAACGTGATCGTCGCCGGCAAACAGCCCTGCTTCGACTGGCTCTCCATGGACCAGGCCCGCGCGCACTGCGCACGCGGCGCCGGGATCTGGGAGTGGGCGGGCAGTGAGAACGGCGGCGAACCCGACGTCGTCCTCGCCTGCGCCGGAGACGTGCCCACGCAGGAGGTCCTGGCCGCCGCGCAGCTGCTGCGCCGCCATCTGCCGCAGCTCGCCGTCCGCGTGGTCAACGTCGTCGACATGACCCGGCTGCTGCCGCGCGAGGAGCACCCGCACGGCATGACCGACTTCGAGTACGACGGCCTGTTCACCACCGACAAGCCGGTGATCTTCGCCTACCACGGCTACCCGTGGCTCATCCACCGCCTCGCCTACCGCCGCGCGGGCCACGGCAACACGCACGTCCGCGGCTACAAGGAGTCGGGGACGACGACCACACCGTTCGACATGGTCGTCCGCAACGACCTCGACCGCTACCGCCTGGTTATGGACGTCATCGACCGCGTGCCGGGGCTCGCCGTCCGCGCCGCCGCCGTACGCCAGCAGATGGCGGACGCGCGCACCCGCCACCACGCGTGGATCCGCGAGCACGGCACCGATCTGCCGGAGATCGCCGACTGGCACTGGGCCTGACGCCGCCGGGCCGCTGCCTCACCCGCGTGAGGCCGCGGCCCGTGCCACCGGCGTCCCGTCGGCGAGCGCCTCGGCCAGGTCCGGGTGCACCTCGAAGGCGCCGCCCAGCCCCGTGCACCGCAGCAGCCGCCGGAAGGTGCTCGCGGGCGTGACCAGCCGCAGCCGGCCGTGCCGGGCACGGACCCGGCTCTGTGCCCGGCACAGCAGGCCGAGCCCGGAGCAGTCGATGAAGGACAGGGGACGCAGATCCAGCACCACGTCGGGGCGGGACGCGGTCGTCAGGGCGTCCAGGACCGCCGAGAGCGCGGAAACCGCCACGAGGTCGAGCTCGCCGTACAGCGACACGATCGTGCTGCCGGCCGCGCTCCGGGTCGTGTGGTACGGGGAGGACCTCATGGGTTCGTCGTCCATGAAGACAGACAAGCCAAGCCCCCGCGACCTGCGGAAGGGCCGTTCGGTCCCTATCCGGTCCCGCATGGGCCCTCCGCCCGTTCCCTGCGGCGACCCTCCCGTCAGGGCCCCGCGTCACGGCCCGCGCCAGAGCCCGAACGTCCCTGCCGGCAGGGGCCGTTCGGCACGCCCACGGGTCTCCCGGCTCCTGCCCGGGGCGGCGGTCCACGACGAACATCGAGGGTGGGGGCCACCATCCGGTGCTCCTCGGTCACCGTCTGTCGAAAGGGAAGCGGAGCCATGACCCACAACGATGTGGTCGTAGGAGTGGACGGCACCCTGTCCTCCACCAGGGCCCTGGACTGGGCGGCCAGGGAAGCGATCCGGCGCGGTGCCGAGCTGCGCCTGGTGTGCGCCGCCTCCGACCGCGACGAGGCCATACCCCTCCTCGGGGCCGCCGTCGCGCGCGTCCACGAGCGGCACCCCGGCCTCCCGGCCCGGACCGTCGCGGCCGAGGGCGGCGCCGTACGAGCGCTGGCGCGGGAGAGCGCCGACGCGGCACTCACCGTCGTGGGCACCCGCGGCATGGGGCGCACCGCCGGCCTGCTGCTCGGATCGGTCAGTGTGCGGCTGTCCCGTCGAGTACGGGGTCCGCTGCTCGTCGTGCGCGGGGACCACCCGTGCGACAAGGGGCGCGAGGTGGTGCTCGGCCTGGAGGACGACACCGACGAGCGGGCCGCCGTCTACGCCTTCGAGGAGGCCCGCCGACGCGGCGCCCACCTGCGCGTCCTGCACTCCTGGTCCCACCGCCACATCACGCCCGCACTGCCGCCGCTGATGCCCACCGAGGGCCGGCGACGGGACCCGGCCACCTCCTACGAGCGCGCCGAGGAGGCCGTCCCCCGCTTCGCCCTCGCCGCACTGTGGGAGCGGTACGCCGATGTCACCGTGGAAGCCGTCACAGTGCGCACGAGCGCGCCCGAGGCGTTGCTGGAGTCGACCCGCGAGGCCGGTCTGGTGGTCGTCGGCTCGCACCACCGGACGTCCGCCGTCGCCCCGCACCACGCGCAGGTCGCCCCCGTCCTGCTGCGCCGCGCGCACTGCCCGGTGGTCGTCGTCCCCGCCGCGTGAACCGCACGACTCCAGGAGGCCCACCCATGTCCCGTGTCGTCGCCGTGGGTCTGGACGGATCGTCGGAGAGCCGCGCGGCCGCGGACCGGTCCGCCCGTGAGGCCCGGATGTACTCCGTCGCAGCACGGTGAGCACCGGGCAGAGCTTCTCCCGGGTCAACGGCTCGGCAGGGCCGACCCGTTCGGCCTCGACCAGGATGAGCGAGGTGCCGGCGGGCACGGTGAAGCCGGCCTGCTCGGCGATCCACTCCGGGCTCTGCCCGACGGCCGCGGAGTTGACCTTCGGCTCGCAGCCACCGCCCACCGTGCCGCCGCCCACGGTCCCGCCGCCCGGGAAGAGGAAGACCTCCAGCTTCGCCTTCTCCTCGGCGGTCGCCAGATGGGCGTGCAGCGTGCGGAACTCGGTGAGCGCCGCCTCGTAGATCTCGTCGTCCAGGATGACGGCCTGCTCCGAGGCGCAGATCATCCCGTTGTCGAAGGACTTCGACAGCACCAGGTCGTTCACGGCCCGCCGCAGTTCGGCGCTCCTGTGCACATACGCCGGGACGTTGCCCGCCCCGACGCCCAGGGCGGGCTTGCCCGCCGAGTAGGCGGCCTTGACCATGCTGTTGCCGCCGGTGGCGAGGATCAGCGAGACACCGGGGTGCCGCATCAGCATGCCGGTCGCCTCGACGGACGGGGTCTCGATCCACTGGACGCAGTGCTCGGGTGCCCCCGCCGCGACGGCCGCGTCGCGCACGACGCGGGCCGCCTCCGCGCTGCAGCGCTGGGCGGAGGGGTGGAAGGTGAAGACGATCGGATTGCGGGTCTTCAGCGCCATCAACGCCTTGAAGATCGTGGTGGACGTCGGGTTGGTCACGGGAGTGACCGCGCACACCACCCCCACCGGTTCGGCGATCTCCACCATGTCCTCGATGTCGTCGCGCGCGATGACGCCGACCGTCTTCATCGGACCCATGCTGTGCGTGATGTGCTCGCACGCGAACATGTTCTTGGCCGCCTTGTCCTCGAACACACCGCGCCCGGTCTCCTCCACCGCCAGGCGGGCCAGCGCCGTGTGCCGGTCCAGGGCGGCCACCGACGCCTTCTTGACGATGTGGTCGACCTGTTCCTGCGTGAGGCCGTCGTAGTCGGCCAGCGCCTTGAGGCCGTCCGTGACCAGACGGTCCACGGCCACGGCCGTCCGGGACGGCGCGTCGGTGGCCGTGGTGGTTGCGGGGCCGCTGTCGTGACGGGTCATGAGGAGTGCCTCCGGGGTCGAGCGCCACCGTCGTGCGACCGGTGGCGTACGGGGTGGGACGGCGCCGTACGAGGCAGCCGCCCTGGGACCGATGTCGCTCACCCGCTCACTCTCGTCCGCACCCGGCCGTGTCCCGGAGATGCCGATGGTCCCTCGTCGGGACTGAACGGCCCGACCGAGCCGGCCGTCGTCGATCCGTCGGCGATCCGCTCGTGAATGAGGGCCGACCGGCCCTGGCCGTTCGGCCCGGATACGACGAGGATCAGCGGGTCGAGGCCGATACTGTCCGTGGCGGACAAGGACGGCGTGAAGTGCGGGACCGAGGAGTGAAGCGATGCCGGTCAGCGATCAGCCGGGCCCGGACAGCCCGATCCGGGTCTTCCTGCTGGACGACCACGAGGTCGTACGCCGGGGAGTACGCGACCTGCTGAACGACGAGCCGGACATCTCGGTGATCGGCGAGGCCGGCACGGTGGAGCAGGCGCTGGTGCGCGTTCCCGCCCTGCGTCCGCAGGTGGCGGTGCTCGACGTCCGCCTGCCCGACGGCGACGGGATCACCGTGTGCCGGGAGCTGCGGTCGCGCATGCCGGAACTGTTCTGTCTGATGCTGACCTCCTTCGACGACGAGGAGGCCCTCCTGGACTCGATCATGGCGGGCGCGTCCGGGTACGTCCTGAAGCAGATCCATGGCTCGGATCTGGTCTCCGCGGTGCGCACGGTGGCCGCCGGTCAGTCCCTGCTCGATCCCAGCGCCACCGCCCGGCTGATGGCGCGGCTGCGGCAGGGCCCGAAGGAGGAGCAGGAGCCCGAGGCACTGCCGGGCCTGACCGAGCGCGAGCGGGAGATCCTGGCCCTGATCGGTGAGGGCCTGACCAACCGACAGATCGGTCAGCGGCTCTTCCTCGCCGAGAAGACGGTCAAGAACCACATCTCCCGGCTGCTCGCCAAGCTCGGTGTGGAACGGCGCGTGCAGGCCGCCGTCATCGCCACCCAGGCCCAGGACAGGCTCCGGCAGGAAGGCCGGTAGGCCGTTCTCCCCGGGTGAACCCGCAGGCCACGCGCCGTTCGTCCGGAAGGCCGGGCAGGTGCGCCCGGACTCCTTCCAGGCTGGACCCGCGCGCGACCGGATCCGCTACCGTGCCCAGTGACGGGTCGTTACCGTGGCTCAGGACAGCGGCGGAACGGGCGGCTGCCGGCAGGCTGTGGGGAATGTGGAGGGGCACCGGTGGCAAGCGTGGAGAGGGCCGGGGAAGCTCGTGTACTGCTGCCGCAGCTGAGGTTGGACGAGCTGCTGGAGGAGTTGCAGGCGCGTCTGGACGCGGCGCGGGGGACGCGGGATCGGGTGCACAGTCTGTTGGAGGCGGTGCTGTCGGTCGGGCGTGAGCTGGAGTTGGAGCAGGCGTTGCGGGGGATCGTGGAGGCGGCGGCGGTGCTGGTGGATGCGGAGTACGCGGCGTTGGGGGTGATCGGTCCGGACGGGAAGCGGTTGTCGGCTTTCCATACGGTGGGGGTGAGTGCGGAGCAGATCGCTGGGATCGGTGCGTATCCGGAGGGGCACGGGATTCTGGGTGAGTTGATCAGTCATCCGGAGCCGTTGCGTCTGGCGAAGTTGTCGGAGCATCCGTCGTCGTTCGGTTTTCCGCCGAATCATCCGCCGATGAATTCGTTTCTGGGTGTGCCGATCCGGGTGCGTGAGCAGGTGTTCGGGAATCTGTATCTGACGGAGAAGCGGGGTGGGGCGCGGTTCGACGAGGAGGACGAGTCGGTGCTGTCGACGTTGGCGGTGGCGGCGGGTGTGGCGATCGACAACGCGCGGTTGTACGAGGAGTCCCGGTTGCGGGAGCGGTGGCTGCGGGCCAACGCCGAGATCACCCACAGCCTGATGTCCGGCGGCGAGCCCGCCGAGGTCCTCCAAGTGATCGCCGAACGGGCCAGGGAGATCATGACCGCGGCCCTCGCGGTCGTCGCGGTGCCGATGGAGGACACCGAATCCCTCACCGTCGATCTGGCCATCGGCGAGGGAGCGGCGGCGCACCGCGGGCTGGTGCTGCCCCTGGAGGACAACCTGATCGGCCAGGCCTTCTCCGGAGCCGCTCCCGTCACCAGCGCGGACGTCTCCCGTGACGACTCCGGCGTGACGGGCGCGCCGAGCCTCACCGGTCTCGGCCCCGCCGTGGCCGTTCCCATCGGATCGGGTGAGGGGACCCGGGGCATCCTGCTGCTGGCGCGCGCGGTGGGCCACACGGTGTTCACCGAGCCGGAGATCGAGCGCCTCCAGGGCTTCGCCGCGCAGGCCGCGGTCGTCATGGAGCTGGCCGAACGCCGCCGGGACGCCGAACAGATCGCGCTGCTGGAGGACCGCGACCGGATCGCCCGGGACCTGCACGACCTCGCCATCCAACGCCTCTTCGCCACCGGTATGACCCTGCAGAGCGCGGGCCGCTTCATCGACCACGCGGAAGCCTCCGAGCGGGTCCTGCGCGCGGTGGAGGACCTGGACGAGACCATCAAGATCATCCGGTCGACCATCTTCGGCCTGCGCTCACGCGAGGGCGCCACCGGTGTCGGTCTGCGGGCCCGCGTGGTGCGCGTGGTCGGCGAGGCGGCACCGGTCCTGGGCTTCGCCCCCAGCCTGCGGCTGGAGGGGCTGCTGGACACAGAGGTGCCCAAGGAGGTCGCCGACCACGTGGTGGCCGTGCTCTCCGAGGCCCTGACGAACGTCGCCCGTCACGCCCGGGCGTCCCGGGCCGACGTGGTGGTGGAGACCGCCGCGGGGGAGGTGCGCCTCACGGTCTCCGACAACGGGGTGGGCATTCCCGCCGAGGGCCGCCGCAGCGGACTGCGCAACATGGCCGAGCGCGCCCGGCAGCTGGGCGGCGAACTGGAGGCGACCAGCCCGCCCGGCGGCGGCACGACCCTGGTGTGGCGGGCACCGGCGGCCCACACCCGGTAGGGCAGAGCTCCTCGGCAGGGCCCGTCACGGGGTGGGCGCCGGTACGGGGGACCTTCGGCATCCGCCGTGAGCCGTGTGCCGGAGCCCTGACGGGAGGCGGAACGTCGTGAACGGCCTGGATCTGCTCACCGTGATCAGCGTGTTCGTGCCGGGCGTGCCGGGCGTGCCGAGTATCACCGGGCGGCGTCGACGTCATCAGCAAGGTTCCCGAGACCCCGCACACACCCCTGATGCCGGAACCGGAAGGCCGGGAGTCCTCCGGCTCGGGCAGGCAACGTTCTCCAGGGCGTCACAGCTTGAGCGTGAACCAGGTGGTCTTGCCGTCGTCCGTGGGGCGAACCCCCCAGCTGTCGGAGAGCGCGCGGACCAGGTGCAGACCACGTCCCGACTCCTCGTCCTCGGCCGCGAGGCGCGGCTGGGGCAGTTGGGGACTGCTGTCGCTGACCTCGACCGTCAGGTCCGTGTCGGTCCGGCACACCTGCAGACCGATGGGGCCATCGGCGTGCTGGACGGCGTTCGTCAGCGTCTCGGAGAGCAGCAGCAGCGCGTGGTCCGCCGATCCGACGCAGCCCCAGGAGGCGAGAGCCTTGGTGAGGAACTCACGGCCCTCGGGCACCGACGAGGGCACGGCGGGCAGATCGGTGGTGACGGACGCCAGCGGGGCGGCCGGCAGCTGGGCGAGGAGCAGCGTGACGTCGTCGTTGTGGCTCTCGGCGTCGGGCAGCAGCCGTGCGAGCACATGGTCGGCGGCGGCCTCCAGGCACGAGTCGTGGACGAAGAACCCGTCGAGGGAGGAGACGAGTTCACCGATGTGGTCGTCGATGTCGCTGCCCGGGGTCTCGACCAGACCGTCCGTGTAGAGGACGAGTGTGGCGCCCGGCGGGATCTGCTCGCAGGACTGCTGGTAGAGGATGCCGCCGACACCGAGGGGCGCGTTGACGGGTGTCGTGAGCCGGCGGACGTGATCGCCGGGGGAGGCGATGAGCGTCGGCAGATGACCGGCCGAACAGACGGTCACGGTGCCCGTGTCGGGGGCGATGACCAGGTAGCAGCAGGTGACGAGCTGGTCGGGGACATCGAGGTCGGCGACGCAGGTGTCGAGGGCCTGCATCAACTGACGTGGCTGCATATCGGTCTTGGCGAGCGCGTGCGCGGCGGACCGCAGCTGGCCCATCACGGCGGCTGCCTCCAGGCCACGGCCCATGACGTCACCGATCAGCACCCCGACCCGGCCCGCCCCCAGCGGGATCAGGTCGAACCAGTCGCCGCCCACACCCGCGCCCTGGGTGGCGGGACGATAGCGGCTCGCCGTGGCCAGCCCGGCGATCGCGGGCGGGGTACCCATCAGGCTGCGCTGCAGCGTGAGCGCGATGTGCCGCTGCTGCTCGTACAGGACGGTGAGTTCGGCCTCCGCACGCTTGCGGTCGCTGATGTCCCGGACGATGGCGCAGGCCCCGACGACCGTGCCGTCGGTGTCCCTGGTCGGCCACAGCGTGACGTCGACGTCCAGCAGGGCACCCGTCCGGGTGACGCGCAGGGTCTCGAAGTGTTCCACCTTCTCGCCCCGCCGCAGCCGTTCCATGAGGGCGCTGACCTCGTGCCTGCCGTCCATCGGGGCGAGGAACGACATGTGGCGACCGATGACCTGCTCGGCCTCGTAGCCGTACAGCCGCTGGGCGGCGGCGTTCCAGTAGGTGACGTGGCCGTCGAGGGTCGTGGCGAGGATCGCGTCCTGGGACGACTCGACGAGCGCGGCCAGTTCGTTGATGCGGCGCTCTGCGGCCTTGCGGTCGCTGACGTCCCGGACGGCGGCGGACACCAGCAGACCGTCCGCGGTCTCCAGGGGACTGAGGCTGATCTCGACCGGGAACTCGGTGCCGTCCTGGCGCAGGCCGTGCAACTCCAGTCCGGCGCCCATCGGGCGCACCTGCCGGTTGGCGGCGTAACCGCCCCGGTGTCGGGTGTGATGGTCGCGGAAGCGGTTCGGGATGAGCAACTCGACCGGGCGGCCGAGGAGTTCCTCGCGCCGGTAGCCGAAGAGAGCCTCCGTCTGGGCATTGACCAGTCGGATGGTTCCGGTGTCGTCGACGATGACCATGGCGTCCGGCGCGGCCTCCAGCAGCCCTCGGAACCGCTCCTCGACCACGCTCGGTCCACCGTCTCGTTCCCGTCGCGCACCGCATCGGCAGCGCTCCCGCTCGCCGGCCTCGGCGTGCAGTGCCCGCGCCACCGGGACGAAGTTGTCCATGCCCGCCCACCCAGCCTTCCCTCACGATCGGGTCATCCCACTGCATCCGTGGCGGACGGGCCACTGTTTGTCGGCAACTGTGCTCCTACCGAATGAATTTGCCCGGTTCGCGCCTCGGATGCCCGACGTGGCACCGCCGCTGTCCGAGACCGCCGGGACCTCCGGGAAGTCCAGGACCGACATCCCCCGAGCGGCCGGGAGACGGCGCGGCGGTCAGGGGCACGGCCGCCAGGGACGTACGAGACCGCGATAGAGGCCGTTCGGCTCATGTGCCGCGCACCGCACCGGAGTTGGCTGGGGCCGAAGAGACGACTACGACGTGCAAGACGTGCAAGACGTGCAAGACGTGAAAGGGGACGAGGCCCATGGGCACGAGTCTCACACCGGAGTTCTGGGCGCGGCTCGCGGTCCTCCTGGTCGTGGCCGTGGGGGTCACCCTCGTGCTGACCGCGTGGCTCGACACGCTCGCCGTTCGACTGCTGCACCGCGCCCCCAGGCGTCGAGGCGCACCGCGCGCCCGGCGAAGGGCGCGGTGCCGCAGGGGGCCGGTGGCAAGGCGTGCCGTTGCGGAACGGGCACCGTGACCACGGGGACGGTGGCGTGGCGCAGGCAGTCACGGGTGACCGCGCCGATCGCGGGGAGCCCTTGGCCATGGTGGTCGGGGCGGCCGAGGGCCAGTAGTTGTGCGTCGCGGGCGTGCTTCAGCAGGACCCGCGCGGGCGGGCCCTCCACCACGACGGTGCGTACGGCGGTGTCGGCGTGCGGGCCGAGGGACCTGCGCACCGCCCCCGCGAGCAACCGCTGACAGTCTCCCTGGACGGGCTCTGGTCCCACCATGCCCTTCACCGGCGCGGCGGGACCTGGGCCGAGGGGGCTCGGCCGTCGTGCCCGACGGCTCGGTGTCATGCCTGGACAGGGCCGGTGAGTTGCACGATGTCGTCGGAGGCGACGTCGTGGAGGCGGATGGCCAGGTCCTCCAGGGCGCGGCTCGCGGCGAGCTCGTCGCCGATCTCCGGGATGGGACGGTCGATCGGGTTGCGCCGGGCCACCCCCCTGCCTGTGAGGCGCGAGGTGTCACGCGTGGCCAGCACGGCACGCGCGTGCGTCTCGTCCCCTTCTTCGCTGATGTAGACCTGGACGGTCCACTGCTTGGCTTCCATCATGATCACTTCCGTCCGGCTTCTCGCCTCTCACTTCTCACCCTCTGCTTCTCAGCGTGCGCCGGTTCCGACGGCCGGTCCAGGAAGCGGTCGGTCACCCGGCTGCGCGGTCGTCGCGGAACGCGCCGTTCAGGGCTCCGGCGTGGGCAGGCCCCCACCTGCTGCCAGGTGAGGGCCTGTGGGGACGTGCCCGTCGGGGGTGAGCCTGAACTCACGGGCACGTCGGCCGACGACCCACATGCGGCCGCCGCTTCGCCCGAAAGCGGCCCCCGCACGAACGCCCTCACACGGAGAAGGGTGGCGGTGTGTCACCCGTAACGCTCGTGCCCTATTACAGCTTCGATCCGTCCGCGCCTCGGTTGAAGGGCTTACCGGCCCCGGTCCGGGGGAGGGGAGGCCCTTGCCGTCGCGGTGTCCCCGGCCCACCCCGGGCCCGCCCCGGGGCCTCGGCCGGGATCAGGCCGAACGGCGGTGTCCGGCGCCCGGCTGGGCTAGATGAGCGGTGAACCAGTCGCGGGCCAGTTCGGCGACCGTGGCCAGGGTCCCGGGCTCCTCGAAGAGGTGGGTGGCGCCGGGGACGACGGCGAGCCGGTGCTCGCAGCGCAGCCGGTCGGCGGCGAGGCGGTTGAGGCTGAGCACCCTGGTGTCCAGACTCCCCACCACGAAGAGCGTCGGGGTCCGCACACGGCCCAGGGCCGCCGGGGTGGCCAGGTCGGGGCGCCCGCCCCGGGAGACGATCGCACGGATGTCGGCCCCGGGCACGGCGGCGGCCTCCAGGGCGGCCGCGGCACCGGTGCTGGCACCGAAGTAGCTCACCGGTACGCCGGTTCCGTCGCGCAGCCAGGTGGCGGCCGCGTGCAGCCGGCCCGCCAGGAGGGCGACGTCGAAGACATTGTGGCGGTCGCCTTCCTCCTCCGCCGTGAGCAGGTCGAGCAGCAGGGTGCCCAGGCCCGCCCGGTTGAGGGCGTCGGCGACGTACCGGTTGCGTGGACTGTGGCGTCCGCTGCCGCTGCCGTGCGCGAAGAGAACCACCGCCGGGGCCGCGTCGGGCAGCACCAGCCGGGCGGGCAGCCGTACGTGACCGGCGGGCACTTCCACCTCACCATGGCCCGACCTCTCCGCCTGCCGCCCCCTGGACGTCGCCCTGGGGGCCGGCGTCGGCGACTCAGCGGCTGCGGCACGTGTGAGGAGTTCGATCACCTTCGAGTCGGGTGTCTGCGTGAAGTCGCGGTACCAGGCGCCGACCGAGCCCAGGTTTCCCCGCGTTTCGAGGCAGACGACCTCGTCGGTGACTCCGCGCAGCCGGGCGACCGCCTCCGGCGATCCCACCGGGACGGCGAGAACGACCCGCGCCGCACCCTGGCCCCGCACCACACGGCAGGCCGCCTCGGCGGTGGCGCCGGTGGCCAGCCCGTCGTCCACGACCAGCACGGTGCGACCCGCGAGGGACACCGGGGCGCGCCCGGCGCGGTAGCGGGCCACACGCCGGCCCAGTTCCGCCCGCTCCTCCCTCTCGACGCCGGCCTGTTCCTCGTCCCGTACACCGCAGCTGTCGATCACGTCCTGGTTGAGGACACGGACACCGTGCTCACCCAGGGCGCCGAAGGCCAGCTCCGGCTGCCACGGCACGCCGAGCTTGCGCACCACGAGCACGTCCAGCGGCGCCTCCAGCGTTCGGGCCACCTCGTACGCGACCGGCAGGCCGCCCCGGGGCAACCCCAGGACCACGATGTCCTCGTCGCGCAGGTGTTCAAGACGTCGGGCCAGTCGGCGTCCGGCGTCCGTACGGTCGTCGAAGGGCATACGCCACCTCCTCGTGCGCCTACCGCGACGATGCGGAGGAATCGGCGGGACGGAAGGGACCCTCCTGCCATCCTCTCCATTGCAGCGCGCCACCTGCCGTCGCGCGAGGGGCCTTCGGCCCGGGTGAGGGCCGGACGGTCCCTCCCGGGGGCGGCGCCACCGCCGCAGACTGGGGACGAAGCGGACACCGCGCATGTCTCGCCGGACGGGACACCGCGCCGACACGACGGGCCCGGGGCGGCCGTGGCCACGGAGTCGCGGCCCCGAGTCGCGGACCCGAGCCTCGGTCCGGAGCCTCGGTCCGGGGGAGGCCGGTGGAGGGACCCGCGGTCTCGGGCGGTCGACGCCCGGTGGACGAGGAGGTTGCGATGACCACGCGAGAGCTGGACACGAGGACGGTGACGGAACTCGTCGCCGAGGCCACGGCCGCACCGTCCATGCACAACGCGCAGCCGTGGAGCTTCCGCTTCCTGACCGACGAGCGCGTCCTGCTGCTGCGCGCGGACCTGGACCGGGCCATGCGCCGCAGCGACCCCGTCCACCGGGCGCTGCACATCGGCTGCGGGGCGGCGCTGTTCAACCTTCGCGTCGCCGCCGCGCACTCCGGGCTGTCCCCGCTGGTCCGACTGCTGCCGGACCGGGGCGACCCGCGGTTGCTGGCCGCCGTCCACCTGGCGGGCCCCGGGGGGCCGGTACCGGACGACCAGGATCTGGCCCGGCTGTATCCCGCCATCCACCAGCGGCACACCAGCCGCTATCCCTTCGACGACTGGGACGTCCCAGAGGACGTACGGTCGCGGCTGCGGGCGGCCGCCACGCGGGAGGGGGCCGAGCTGTCGTTCCCCGAGTCCTGGCACCTCGACACCGTCCTGGAGCTGGTCCATGACGCCGAGAGCCGCGACAGCCTGGATCCCGGCGGCCGGGAGGACCTGGAGCGCTGGACCCGGCTGGGCCCGGAGGCCGACGTCGCCACCGACGGGGTTCCCGAGTACGCCTTCGGGCCGCGCCGAAGGGACGGCCGGGCCCCGCTGCGGGACTTCGCCGGCCGCCGACCGGTGGCCGACCGCGGCAGCACCGTCTTCGAGAAGAGCCCGCACCTGGCCCTGCTGTACACCGGCGGTGACGCTCCCCTCGACTGGCTGCGCGCCGGGCAGGGGCTGGAGCACGTCCTGCTGGAGGCCACGACGGCCGGACTGGCCAGCTCGCTGACGTCCCACCTGCTGGAGAACGACGACCTGCGTGTACTCGCCCGGGACCCGGTCTCCGGGCGAGGGTACGTCCAGATGGTGCTGCGCCTCGGGTACGGGCCGCACGGCCCGGCCACACCCCGCCGACCCGTCGGGGACGTCCTCGACATCACCTGACCGGCCGCACGGTCACCTCGCCGGCCGCGCCCGGGAGTGGACCACCGTGCGAACGGAGGCCGGACGGCGCGGGCGCGGGCGTACACGCTGGTGCGAGGGGTCTGCACGTGTGCGCGGGAAAGCGGTGGGACGAGGGCCGGACGGGCGCCCGCCGGGGCCGTCCGGCCCAGTGCGGGATGCGCGGCCCGCGGGGAGACGCTGAAGTCCGGAAGAGCGCGGCAAGACCGCCCGGACGAGCAGTTCCGGCCGTCCGGCGCTGCCCTCACCCGTCCGTCGAACTCGGCGCCCGGTCCGGGGCCGCGCACCCGCACCCCGGACCGGGACCGGAGAAGAGGAGAGCCGCGATGAGTGCTCCCGTCGTGGTCGGAGTGGACGGCTCACCGTCCAGCCTGGCCGCCGTGGAGATCGCCGCGCGTGAGGCCGCCCTGCGCGGTGTGGGGCTGCGTCTGGTCCATGCCTTCGGATGGCCGGGCGCCCATGTGCCGTCGGGCGTGCCGCCCTGGAATCCCACGGGGGCGGGTCTGCGCGCGATGGTGGACGGCACGATGACCGAGGCCGAGCGGCGGGCCCACACCGTGGCGCCCGGTGTGGAGGTCACCCGTGAGGTCGTCGCGGGCGAACCGGTCCTGGTGCTGGAGATCGGTCCCGCACCGCCGGACTCCTGGTGGTCGGCAGCCGGGGAACGGGCACGTTCGCGACCCTGCTGCTCGGCTCCACCTCCGCGCACCTGGCCGCCCACGCGCGCTGCCCGGTCATGGTGGTGCGCGGCACGTCGGATCCGGCGGATCCCGTGCTGCTGGCGGTCGACGGCTCCCCGACGGGTGAGGGCGCCGTCCGGTTCGCCTTCGCCGAGGCGTCGTCGCGCGGTACTGACCTGGTGGCGCTGCATGTGTGGAACACCCGGACCGAACGCGTCTACGACGGTGCCGCCGATCCGCCCTTCGTGACCTACGACGAGGGCCGGCTCCGCGACGAGGAGGAGCGGGTGTTCGCCGAGGCGCTCGCGAGGATGCGCGAGAGGTACCCGGACGTGACCGTGCACCGCCGGCTGGTCCGAGGACGGGTGCGGGCCTCGGTGATCGAGGCGACCGCGCAGGCTCAGCTCCTCGTGCTCGGGGCACGCGGAAAGGGCGGCTTCGCCGGTCTGCGCCTGGGGTCGGTGAGCCAGGCCGTACTGCACCACGCGCACTGCCCCGTCACCGTCGTCCGCTGGGCGCAGGAGTGACGGGCGGACGTACCGACGCCGCAGGCCCTCAGGCCCTGGAGGGCCCGGCGCACCGAGCGGGCGCGGGAGGCCCACTGGCTGCCCCCGCGTCTGCTGCCGCCCGCACCGGTGCCCGCCCGGTTCGGCGTCGAGGTGGGGCGCCCCGAGCACCCGGCCGCGTCCCAGCGACGTGAGGGCAGGACCGGTCCCGGCGGCAGGACCGGGCCCGGTGCCCGGACCCGGCCCGACTCACCCGGGCAGGGGCAGCACACTCTCGTCCAGCACCTGCCCCGCCGACCGGCGCGGGGAAGCGGGGCCTTCCGGGCCGTAGCCGAGGCGGAGCACCATCTGGGCGTGGGCGCGGCGGTCGCCCGTCGGCGGGACCAGCTGCCCGCGCAGGTCCGGCCATTCCAGGGCCTGGTGCAGCAGGGAGGCCCGCAGCCCGCGGGCGGTGGCCACCAGCAGGACGCGTTCGAGAGCCTGCCCGGCCCGCAGCCAGTCGGCCCGCCGGTCGTGCGCGGTGAACAGCACGGCGATCGACGGCCGATTCTCGAAGGGCCGGCTGGTCAGGGCGGAGGGGTGCCGGTGGGCGCCGAAGTCCCGCAGCGGAATCCGCTCGTGGAAGTCCTGCGGGCCCACTGCCGCGGGCGGCATGCCGAGAGCCGCCCCGTTTGGCTCGTGCACCCAGCGACGGCTCTCCACCGCCCGGTAGGCGTCTGCGGTGTTGCGGTGCTCGGCCTCACGCGTGAGCCGCAGCAGTCGTTCCGTCGCGCCGGGTGCGGGACGCGCCAACAGGGCGCCCTCGCTGTGGGCGGCCTCGGTGAGCTCCGCCGCCACCGCGGTGGGCACGGGCACGTCGGAGAAGGGGAAGCGGCTGCTGTGCCGGTGCCACAGCGCCTCGTACAGCCCGGGGAAGAGGGCGCTGCGCACCGGACCGCCGAATCGTACGGTGGCGAGCAGATCCGGCTCGTCGGGCCGGGGCAGCAGCCGTGTCACCGGCTCCCGGCCGACGTGGGCCACCGCCACCCGCAGGTTGAGGACGGCGCAGCCGACGGAGAGGTGCAGAGCGCGGCCGGTGGGATCGATGTGGCGCAGGCCGCGGTCCTCCACGGCCCGGATCTCCAGCGTCACGGTGTCCGGATCGAGCCGGAACCGCCAGGGCTGGGTGTTGTGGATGGAGGGCGCGGCCACGGCCGCCGAGATCAGCGTCTCCAGCGCCCGGCCGTCGAGGGTCTCGGACCACATCGGATACTCCTCCCCGCTCCGCGTGCGCGGAGCCGCCGGGCCCCGGAGGTGGGCCCTGCCCAGTGTGGTGGACCCCTGTCGGCACCGGCATGGGCCGTACGGCCCATGCCGGTGCCGGTCGGCCCGGGCTGTGCGGCGGCGTGCGGCAGTTGGGGCCGAAGGGCCCGGCGACAGGACTGTGCGGCCCCCTGCGGGGGAGGCGGTTCTCCGCGAGGCTTCGGCACAGCAGGAGCCAGGCCCGAGCGCAGGAGGTACGCATCATGCACCGGCACGTGACAGCAGGAGTCGACGAATCGACCGAGAGCCTGGCCGCCGCCCACTGGGCGGCCAGGGAAGCCCTGCGCCTGGGCGCCGAGTTGAGGCTCGTGCACACCTGGGCGTGGCACCCGCGCCCGCCCGCCTCCCTGCCGGCCGACGTCAGCGAGCGCCACTGGGCCGAACAGACACTGGACCGGGCGGTCGTCAGCGTTCGCTCCGCGCACCCCGGACTGCGGATCGTCGACCGGCTCGTCGCGGACTCCCCGGTGAACACGCTGCTGGAGGAGGCGGACAGGGCGGACCTGCTGGTGCTCGGCTCCCGTGGCCTGGGCGCGGTCACGGGGTTCGTCGTCGGCTCTGTCTCCCAGCGTCTGGTCGGCAGGTCACCGCGTCCCGTGGTGCTCGTCCGGGCCCGGCAGACGCTCGCCGACGACCACCTCACGGCCCCGGACGGCATCTCGCCCGACGAGATACCGCAGACCCCCTACCGGGACGTGGTCCTCGGGCTGGACACCTCGCGCCCCTGCGACGAACTCATCGAGTTCGCCTTCGCGGCCGCCGCGCGTCGCGACGCACGGCTCCGTGTGCTCCACGCGTACCGGCTGCCGACGGCGCACACGGTCGACGACAGCTCCGCACCGACGCCGGCACCCGAGCTGGTCGCGGAGCGGGAGCGCGCCGTCGTCGCGACGTTGCGCCCCTGGTGCGAGAAGTTCCCCCGGGTCCCCGTCGTGGAGAGCGTCGTGCGGGGACGGGCCGCCACCGCGCTCGTCGAGGCCGCGACCGGGGCCGGGTTGGTGGTCGTGGGGCGCCGGACGCGGGACGCTCACCTCGACATCGGTCCGCACATCGGCCCGGTCACCCACGCGGTGCTGCACCACGCCGGCTGCCCCGTCGCCGTCGTCCCGCATCCCTGAGCCGACCCCGGCGACGCGTGTCGGCGGACATCCCGGCCGGAAACGAAGGACGGCCACCCGTGTCGCCGCCGGCCGGTAATCGGCCGACGGCGTATGCGTGTCCCGGCCGGGTTCTGCCGACGGCGCGTGTCTCACGTCTGTCCCGGTCGGCGTCGTCACGTCGGCCCGGCGTCAGACGTCGGCCTCGACGCCCTTCGCGTCGGCCTCGACGGCCGTGAGCCGGATGCCGGTGACCAGATCCGGGCGGATACGGACCGCGTGGTCCATGGATCCGCTCGCCCAGGGTCGCAGCATCGCCTGATAGCGGGCCAGCTCCTCGGGATCGGTGACCGGGCGGGCGTAGCCCGTGACGACCACGCTCCAGCCGAGGTGGGTCTCCGGGTCGATGGAGTCGGCCTCGTACGCCACCACGACGCCCTGGTCGTCCGCCTCCTGGGCCCGCGCGGTCAGTGCCGTGCCCTCGTGCGTACGGATGACGATGTCGCCGTCGTCCAGCACATGGTTGACGGGGCGGACGGTCGGCAGCGCGTGCCGGGTGAAGACGATCCGCCCGAAGGACACACTGCCGAGCAGCCGCAGCGCCTCGTCGCTGTCGAGCTCGACTGACCGCCGGGGTTTGGCGGCTCCGTTGTGGTTGGTGATCGGCATCGTGATCTTCCGCGCGGGTTGGGGTGCGTGCTGACGGATTTCGGTTCGGGCGGCCTCCATGGAACGGCGGCCCTTCGGAGTGGCGGTAGGGCCATTCGGCCCCGACCTCACGCGAACCGGCCCGGGACGTCGGGCGAACCGGCCTCGGACGTCGGGCGAACCGGCCCCGGTCCCCGGGGCGAGGGCCCCTCGGGCCGTTCAGCTCGCCAGCCCGGAGCGGCGCGACATGCCCGGTTCCGGGTCCGCGGACGTGTCGGTGTCGTCGATCCGGTGGTCCAGGTCGGCGGAGACGTCGACCACTCCGTCGACGCCGCCGCACAGCCGCACCACGACCGGGACCAGGGACTTGCGCTCGACGGTGCCACGGAGCGTGACGCGCCCGTCGACCACCCGGACGAGGATCGCGTCGGGCGCGATGCCCAGGGTGCGCAGCAGGACGTCTCCGTTGATCTCCTCGCGGATGGCGCGGTCGCCCCGCAGGAAGACGCGGAGCAGATCGGCCCGGCTGATCAGGCCGACCAGCCGGCCGGCCTCGTCGACGACCGGCAGCCGCTTGACCCGGTGCCGCTCCATGACCTGGGCGGCCTCCACGACCGTCCACTGCGGCCGGGCGGTCACAGCCGGACTGTTCATCAGCCCGGCGGCCGTCGCCGCCTCCGCCTTCGCACGGGCGGCGGGCTTCGGGTGCAGCACCGGCAGCAGACCGGCCGGATCCAGTTGCGCGGCCTCCTTGCGCAGCAGGTCCGCCTCCGAGACGACGCCCACCGGACGGTCGTCGTCGTCCACGACCGGTACGGCCGTGATGTCGTACTCGGCGAGCAGCTTGGCGATCTCCTTGAACCCGGTGTCGGGGTGCACCCGGACGACCGACGTGGTCATGAGGTCGCTCACCATCCGGTGCCGCATGGCACTCGCCTCCTGAGGACGCTCGTGTTTCTCCAGTTGTCTTCCCACCCACTGTCGGCCCGGGGCGGCCCGGCCTCCATGGGCCGGTCGGCCCCGGGCCGGGACCTGCGGCCCCTGCTCCCGGGGCCCCCGCTGCCGCGACGCTGCCATCGGGGAGCCCGGCCACGAGGCCGGGGTGACCGTCACGGTCGCCGGTCCTCGCCCGAACCACGCGCAGTTCCCGACCCCGTGAGGAGCACACCGTCATGACCGTTCGCGTCGGCATCAACGGCTTCGGCCGTATCGGCCGCACCTACCTGCGCGCCGCCCTCGACCGCGCCGAGGCCGGCACCCAGGACGTCGAGGTGGTCGCGATCAACGACATCACCTCGCCGGCCACGCTCGCGCATCTGCTGGAGTACGACTCGACGTTCGGGCGCATCGGACGCGAGGTCGTCCACGACGACAGCTCCATCACCGTCGACGGCCGCCGCATCGCGGTCACCGCCGAACGCGACCCGGCCGCCCTTCGCTGGGCGGACCACGGCGCCGACATCGTCGTGGAGTCCACCGGCCGTTTCCGCGACCGCGAGTCCGCCGCCCTGCACCTGAAGGCCGGCGCCCACACGGTGCTGCTGTCCGCGCCGGGCAAGAGCGTGGACGCCACCATCGTCATGGGCGTCAACGACGACACCTACGACCGCCACCGCGACCGGATCGTCTCGGCCGCCTCCTGCACCACCAACTGCGTCGCCCCCATGGTGAAGATCCTCGACGACGCCTTCGGCGTCGAGCGCGGCGTGATGACCACCATCCACGGCTACACCAACGACCAGGCACTCCTGGACGGCCCGCACAAGGACCTGCGCCGCGCGCGCTCGGCGGCGCTGAGCATCATCCCGACCAGCACGGGCGCCGCCCGAGCCGTCGGCCTGGTGGTGCCGGAACTGGCCGGCGCACTGGACGGAATAGCGGTCCGGGTGCCCGTCGAGGACGGCTCTCTGACCGACCTGGCCGTCGTGCTGGCGCGCGAGGCCACGGTCGAGGAGGTCAACGCCGCGTTCGAGACGGCCGCCGACGGCCCGCTCCACGGCATCCTGCGCGTGTCGAAGGCCCCGATCGTCTCCCGTGACGTGATCGGGGACCCGTCGTCCTGCGTCTTCGATCCGGCCCTCACCCAGGTCAACGGCACCCTGGCCAAGGTCTTCGGCTGGTACGACAACGAGTGGGGCTACACCAACCGCCTCCTCGACCTGACCGCCCTGGTCGCCGACGACTGAGGACCACCGCGGCAGTACGGCCGAGGACCGGCGCCGAAGGGCCCCGGCCGAGGCACGACCACCGAGGACACACGGGAGTCAGGATCCCCCGTCTGCCGCCGTACCCGCGTCGCGCGGGACGGGTGGCCCTAGGCTCGACACGACGACGGGACGCCCACGGGCTCCGCGAGGCTCCGCGAGGCTCCGCGAGGCTCCGCCGCCGAGGCGGCCTCGCGGAGCCCTACGCACCGGAGGACCGGATGCGCGACCGGATCTGGGAGTACCAGGGATAGGACCCGGGGGAGGAGGGCCTGCGCGAAGCGCTGTGCACCCTAGGCAACGGCTATTTCGCGACCCACGGCGCACTGCCCGAGTGCGGCGCCGACTCCGTGCACTACCCGGGCACCTACGCGGCCGGCTGCTACGACCGGGTCACCTCCGAGATCGCGGGCCACCACGTCGAGAACGAGGACATGGTCAATCTGCCCAACTGGCTGCCGCTGCGCTTCCGCCTCGTCGGCGAGGACTGGCTGACCCCGGACGGCCCCCGGCTCCTCGACCACAGCCTGGGCCTGGACCCGGGCACCGGCCTCCTGGAACGCCGTTCCACGTACGCCGTCGGCACCGGCCGTCGGCCGCGGATACGGCAGCTGCGGCTGGTGCACATGGCGGATCCCCATCTCGCGGCGCTGCGCACGGAGTTCACCGCCGAGGATCTCACCGGCGAACTTGAGGTGGAGGCGGCCCTGGACGGCCGGGTGCGCAACACCGGAGTGGCGCGCTACCGGGACCTGGAGACCCGGCACCTCGTGCACGTCCACACCGACTCGGTGGACGCCGACACCGTGTGGCTGCGCTGCCGCACCAGCGCCTCGGACATCCGCATCGGCAGGGCAGCACGGACGGTCAGCGCGACCGGTGAGACCGCCGAGGCCCGCCACCAGGGACGGCGCGCGGTCCAGCGGTTCCGCCTCGCGCTCGCGCCCGGCCGCACCGTCACCGTGGACAAGACCGTCTCCCTGTTCACCTCCCGCGACCCGGCGATCGACGACCCGCTCCAGGCGGCCGTCGACCGGGTCGGCCACGCACCCGGCTTCGACGAGCTGCTGGAGTCCCACCTCACCGCGTGGGACCTGCTGTGGCGGCGGGCGGACCTGGTGGTGCCGGGGAAGGCCGGCCGCATCCTCCGGCTGCACCTGTTCCACGTCCTGCAGACCCTCTCCCCGCACACCGCGGACCTCGACGTCGGCGTCCCCGCGCGCGGGCTGCACGGCGAGGCCTACCGCGGACACGTCTTCTGGGACGAACTGTTCGTCCTGCCCTATCTGAACCTGCACTTCCCCGAGGTCTCCCGGGCCCGACTTTGGCCGACGGCCGCGACTTCGGTAACCCCGTGACGCCAACCGCCCTGCCGCAGCAGGGGAATGGCGGGTTCGGCCGTCCCGCCGCAGGGTGTCCCGCTCGTCGGTCACAGTCCTACTCGGTGCCGCACAGGGGTGTCGGTGGCGCGGGCAGGAGCGCGTCGACGAAGGGCTGCGCGACGAGCACCACCGGCTCGCGGAGCTGACGCGCGGAGACCTGGACGTGCGCGCCAGAATCGTGCTCAGCTACCGGGCCCTGCCCTGGCGGGAGCGCCTGGCCTTTCGTCGGCGGGCACTGCTGGACCTGCCCGAGTTCGCGCCCCCCGGTTGCCGCGCACTGCTGAACACCGATCTGCCGTCGGCACGACCTCTCCTCGAGCGGCCGGCAGACATACGGCTGCTGGAACCGCTCGGCAGGGAACGGCCCGCGCATGGGCTGGAATCCGCAGGCTGGGCCTCGTATCGACGCCCCTCATCGTCCGTCGCGCTGGACGTGGGTCCCGGCCTCCCGTCGGCAGGACCTGCCCGTGCGCATGTTGCCGGTGGCGGCGGTGATGACCGCATCGAGCCGGTCCCGGGCGTGCAGGAGGTCGGTGATGCGCTGGTCGACATGACCGCGCTCCGTCGCCAGCCGCTCGAGCAGGGCGGGTGTGGCCCGGCCGTCGATGACGCACGGCAGGAGCTCGGCGATGGTCCTGCTGGACAGCCCGGCGGCGTACAACTGCTGGATGAGCCGGACCCGGTCGACCGCGCTCTCGGGGTAGTGGCGCTGGCCGCTGGAACTGCGGTCGGCGCTGAGCAGGTTCTGCTCCTCGTAGTAGCGCAGGGCCCGGACACTGACGCCGGTTCGGGCGGCGAGTTCTCCGACGCGCATCTCGTCTCCTGGGCGACTTCCGTCAGGCGACTTGCCTCTGACGTCAACGTCAGGTTTTAGCGTAACCGACGTGCGCCTCACCACGGGACTCTCCCGGTTCCTCTCCTGGCACACGAAGGCCCGAACGAAGGAGTACGCGAGCATGCCCGCGAGCCAGCTGACCGGCCTCACTGACCCCCCGGTCACCCCGACTGTGTCGGTCAAGCCGATCGTGCTTCCCGCGCCGTATCGCGGCGAGGACCTGCCCGTACGCGTTTCCGCACCGGTCACCGGTACGAATCTGCCGATCGTGCTGTTCGCGCACGGATTCGGTTCGCATCTGGACGGCTACGCGCCACTGGTCGACCACTGGGCGTCCCATGGTTTCGTAGTGATCCAGGCCACGCACCTCGACTCCAAGCGCTACGGTCTCCTCGCTGACGATCCCCGCAAGCCCCACTTGTGGCGCTACCGCGTGCAGGACATGCGGCAGATCCTCGACGAACTCGATCACCTGGAGGCGTCCGTACCCGCCCTGGCCGGCCGGGTGGACCGCAGCCGCATCGTCGCGGCGGGGCATTCCTTCGGCGGTCAGACCGCGGGTGTCCTCGTCGGCCTGCGTGTCATGGATCCGACGACAGGCATCGCGCAGGACATGTCCGACCGCCGGGTCATGGCCAGCGTCCAGCTGGCCACCGCCGGCAAGGGCGGCGACGAATTGACCCCCTTCGCCCTCGAGAGCGCTCCCTGGCTGTTCGGCCAGGACTTCTCCCACATCACCGCGCCCGGACTCGTCGTCGCCGGGGACAAGGACGAACTCCCGCTCTCCACCCGGGGACCGTCCTGGACGACCGACCCGTACACCCTGAGCCCGAGCGGCAAGAGCCTGCTGACGGTCTACGGCGGCCGGCATTCCCTCGGCGGCATCGCGGGCTACGAGGCAGCGGAAACCACCGACGAACATCCCGGCCGCGTCGCCGTCGTCCGGCAAGTCACCCTCGCTTACCTCCGCCACGTGACCGGCCTCGACCACACCGACTGGGAAACAGCGCAAGCCGCGCTCACTGGTGACTCCCACCCGCTGGGACGACTGGAGTCGAAGTGACCACCCTCGCCGGGCCCGGCTGCCATACGATGGCGTTGAGGGCCGCGCCCTCGGAGGCGGCCACAGCGCCTCCCCGGTGAGGCTGCGCGCACAGCGGGACCGCAGCGCCGACGGATCGACGTGCTAACCCCCGCATGACGTTGGGCCCCGCACGACGACCTCTCCCTCCACACCCGGCGGCACCTCGCTGCCGTCGGGGTCGACGATCCTGCCGTCAAGCCCTTTTCGTGCCGCTCTGTTCGCGGACGGCGTCGAACATCGAGGTGAGGGCGGGACTCTCGGCGAGGCTGCTCAACAAGGCGTGGAGCGAGTGCCGTTCAGTGGAGTCCAGGTCGGTGAGGATGTCGGTGTCGAGGCCAGCGAGTGTGTTGTTGAGGTCGGCCAGGACCTTGCGCCCGTCGTCGGTGATGTCGACGGCGTAGCGGCGCCGGTCCTGCGGATCGCGTGTCCGCTCGGCGTATCCGGCTCGCTCCAGGTCGTCGAGGCTCGTCACCATCGTCGCCGGGTCGATGCGCAGGAACGAGCCGAGCGCGAGCTGCGGCATGGCGCCGTTGTCGGCCAGGGCCTGCAGGACGCTGTAGTGGCGCACGCGCAGGCCGGTGCCGCTGATGCCGTCTTCGGCGATCCTGAAGGCCACCTGCCCGAGCTTGACCAACAGGCAGATGGTGTGCTCGGCCACGGTCCCCGGTACCAGCGGAGCCTCGGACATCGTTTATCCCGCCCATGGTTGGTCCTGCGTACGGTCGGGATCCATCGTACGAGAAGGCCTGCGGTGGCCGGACCGGGGCAGTGATCGGTGCGCGGAGGCGGGATTCGGCACCAACGAGATCCAGAGGTGGGTCATCGCCCGGCAGATCTTCGGCCGGACCATCGCCGATACGGGGCGCCCCCGCATGCCGCCCACTTCGACGAGCCGCTGCGCCTCTCCCGCCTGTTCGGCGGGATACGTCGCCGCGACGGGGAGTGTGAGGGTGCCGGACTCGGCCGGCGTCCAGCGCCATCCGCGCGGTCAGCGCGTTCATCGGCAGGGTCGACGCCGTCGTCAGGTCGGTCTCCTTCGGCGCGCGGACCGCCGACTCCGCCTGCGCCGTCACGTACTCCGCCTGCGCGCCGAGCGCCAGTTTCGGCTCCAGCGGAGCCATCACTCGATTTGGCCCTTGAAACCGACCGGTTTACGATGGCGATGAAACCGACTGGTTTCCTCTAGGGGGCGGTCATGACCGCCCCAGTGGGTTGCCGAGCGGTCAGCGTGTTCCCCTGCGGCTGTACAGGCCGAGGGAGCAGGTTGCCGCACAGGTGCCCCTCAGCGAGAGCGATCTCGAGGAACTGCGGGGCCTGCGTGCCGAGTTGCGGCGGCTTCTCGCCTCACGAAACGACGACGGCGCGGACGCCGGCGACCGGACCGTCGCACCCGCCGTGCATGTCGCGGCGGCGGCCGTGCGGATGGACCGCGATGGACGGGCCGTCCTGGAGCCTCGCGGTCAGGGCTGGCGATATGTGGCCGCCCTGGTGCTCCTCGAGGTGTTCCAGGCTCAGCAGGCGGACACCTGGCGCCGACTCAAGATCTGCCGCAATGCGCGGTGCACAACGGCGTTCTTCGACCGCTCCCGCAACAACAGCGGTGTATGGCACTCCACCAAGACCTGTGGCAACCCTGAGAACCTGCGTGCCCACCGGGCCCGTCAGCGTGTCCCTACCACCGGGTTGTAGGAGCCGTCCGGGTCGGTCGCCTGGCGAGAGAACTCCGCTCGAGTTGAAATAAGTGAAAGCCGTACGATCACTCGACGCGCCCCAGCCCGCGCCCGCCGGACCAGTCGACTTCACGGGCCGCTGATCCGAGGCAGGCGTAGCGTCACTCGTCGTGGGCAGCCGCTTCTCGCTCGCCATCGTGCCCACGGTGTCCGAAGGCGCGCAGAAGGAGGGGCAGCATGCGGTCGGCGGTCTCCGTCGCGGTGGCGGTGTCGACTTCGTTCGGCGGCAGGGGCGTGAGGAAGAACCTGCTCATCATGGGACCGATCACCAGGTCGCCGAGCAGGTCGGCATGCTCCACCGGCGGGATCTCACCCCGGTCCACCGCACGTTGCGTGATCTCCTCCAAGCGTTGGCGCACGGGCACCATGAAGGCGTTCGTGAGGGCCTCGGCCAGGGAGGGGCTGTACGCGGCCTCGCCGATCAGAGTGCGCAGCACCCCTCCCTCGTTGCCGGTCAGGGAAGCCGCTTTGTCCCGGAGCAGGGCGCGCAGGTCACCTTCGAGCGTGCCGGTGTCCGGCTGCGCCGTCAGGTCCTTGGCGTACGCGGCGGCGGCGTCGACGACCAGGACCTCCTTGGACGGCCAGCGCCGGTAGAGGGTGGCGGTGGACACTCCGGCGCGGGCCGCGACGGCGGCCGTGGTCAGTCCGCTGTAGCCGCTCTCGGTCAGGACGGCCAGGGTCGCGTCCAGCAGCGCACGGTCGCGGGAGGCATCGCGGGGGCGCCCCCGGCGTGCCTGCGTCCCGGTCATCGGACGGCTCCAGAGGGGATCCGGCGGGGGGTGTGGGCGACGGCGCGGACCGGATGGTCGGGCTGCCGTACAGAACGTTGAGTAAGGGTGCGGTAGGTCACACGACAAGTATACAAGAAAACGAAACGAAAGGCTTTCGTTTCGTATATGCTTCTCGGTATGAAGACCAACGCACCCGTCGGCGGTCAGCCGGACATCGCCGTCATGGCGGCCCCTGCGGCGGAGACCGTCGCGCGACTGCGGGCCACGTTCGACACCGGCCGTACCAAGCCCGTCGCCTGGCGCAAGCGGCAACTGCAGGCGCTGAGACGTCTGCTGACGGAGCATGAGGACGTGTTCGTGCGGGCGCTGCAGACCGACCTGGGCAAGAGCGCGACCGAGTCGCGCATGACGGAGATCGGCTTCCTGGTCAGGGAGATCGACCACACCCTGAGTCATCTCGACCGGTGGCTGCGTCCGAAGCGGGCCTCCGTGCCCCTGTCGCTCATGCCGTCCCGGGCCTGGACCGTGCGTGAGCCGCTGGGCGTCGTGCTGGTCATCGCCCCCTGGAACTACCCGGTCAACCTGGCGCTCGCGCCGGTCATCGGCGCCCTGGCCGCCGGCAACGCCGTCGTCCTCAAGCCCAGTGAGGTCGCACCCGCGACCTCGGCGGTGCTCGCCCACTGGCTGCCCCAGGTTCTGGACCCGCAGGCCGTGGCCGTCGTCGAGGGCGGCGTGCCGGAGACGACCGCCCTGCTGGAGCAGCGCTTCGACCACATCTTCTACACCGGCAACGGCGCGGTCGGGCGCATCGTCATGACCGCCGCGGCCCGCCATCTCACTCCGGTCACCCTGGAGCTGGGCGGCAAGAGCCCCGCCGTCGTCGAACCCGGCACCGACCTCGCCACGGCCGCCCGCCGCATCGCCCTGGGCAAGTTCATGAACGCGGGCCAGACCTGCGTCGCACCCGACTACGTGCTGGCGATAGGCGAGGCGGGGGCCGAGATAGAGGCCCACCTGGCGCAGGCGGTCCGCGAGATGTACGGCGCCGATCCGGCTCGGAGCAACGACTACGGCCGTATCGTCAACGAGCGTCACTTCGACCGGCTGGCCGGGCTGCTGAAGGACGGCCGGACCGTCGTGGGCGGCGACCGCGACCGCGACGCCCGCTACATCGCCCCGACCGTGCTGGCCGACGTCGACCCTGACTCCCCGGTGATGCGCGACGAGATCTTCGGTCCCGTCCTGCCCATCGTCGCCGTCCCCGACCTGGACGCGGCGATCGCCTTCATCACCGGACGGGACAAGCCGCTGGCCCTGTACGCCTTCACCGCGTCCAAGCGCTCCAAGCGGCGCCTGATCGCGGAGACGTCCTCCGGTGGCCTGGCCTTCGGCCTCTCGCTCCTCCAACTCGGCGCGCTCGACCTGCCCTTCGGCGGTGTCGGTGAGAGCGGTATGGGCCGCTACCACGGCTCGTACTCCCTGGACACCTTCAGTCACATCAAGTCCGTCCTCGACAAGCCGCTCAAGCCGGACACGCTGGGCGTGGCCACCCCGCCCTACACCCGCGGCAAGGACCGCATCCTGCGACGCATCACGTGACGTCCCCAAACGTCCCCAAACATCCCCAACCGTTCCCCAACGTCACGACCATCGCCGCGGGCCCCCGGGCCCGCCCTGGCACCAGATGACGGTTGCCGACCGTCGCAAGACTGAAAGGAGAAGGGGAGGAGGTGCCCGCGAGGGCGCCGTGTCCCCGACCGCCCCATGAACAAGATCGACTACCGCACCCAGACCACATTGATCACCGGCGCGAGTGCCGGACTCGGCGCGGAGTTCGCCCGTCAGTTCGCCGAGCGCGGCTCGAACCTCGTGCTGGTCGCCCGCCGCGCGGACCGGCTTCAGGCCCTGGCCGACGAGCTGTCCGCGAAGTACGAGGTCACCGTCACGGTGGTGCCGTTCGACCTCACCGTGCCGGCCGCGGGTCAAGCGCTGGCCCAGGAGGTGGCCCGGCGTGGGATCACCGTCACCAGCCTCGTCAACAACGCGGGGTTCGGCACCCACAGCCCGTTCCGCCAGGAGGACCCGGCACGGGTCCAGCAGGAGATCGGTCTGAACGTGGCCAGCCTGGTCGACGTCACCCGGGCCTTCATCGACCAACTGACCGGTGTCCTGGTCAACGTCGCCAGCTCCCTCGGCTACCAGCCGTGGCCGAACGCCGCCGTCTACGGGGCGACCAAGGCCTTCGTGCTGAGCTTCACCGAGGCACTGTGGCAGGAATCGCGAGGGACCGGGCTGCGCGTGCTCGCTCTCTCCCCGGGCCCGACCCGCACCGAGTTCTTCGACGCGGCCGGCTCCGACGACATGGCCCGCGGTGTCCGGCTGCAGACCCCGCGCCAGGTGGTCACCACCGCACTGCGCACGCTGGACCGGCGCAACCCGCCGCCCAGCGTCGTCTCCGGCACCTTCAACTGGGTGATGACCCTGACCTCGCGCTTCACCACCCGCCGGGCCAACGTTCTGGCCTTCGGCGCGGTGACCCAGTGGCAGATGCGCTCGAGCAAGCCTGGTCACTGACCTTCGCCAGGCCACCGTCAATCGGAGGGCCCCATCCACGCACGTAGGATCGTTGAACGATCCTCCTGTAGCCTGTTCGTCATTTGTCACGTATTGCACTCGAGCTGTGAAGGGACCGATGTGAGCAGGAACGAGATGAGCGTGCCCCGCTCCGTCCAGGAGGCGGTTCATGCCTGTGCCGTCCGCGCGACGCAGGGCTCGGCGGCCTTGGCCCGGGCCTCGGACGTGGAGATCGACACCGCGCTGCGGGCCATGGCGGAGCGGCTGCTCACGGCACGCGACGTGGTGACAGCGGCGAATCAGGACGACCTGCGATCGGCCGCCTCGAACGGGATGTCGGCGGCACTGCAGGACCGCCTGCGGCTGACCGGCCCGCGGTTCGAGGACATGGCCGCGGCGTTGCGTACGCTGGCGGACGTGCCGCACGAGCCGCGGGACAGCGTCCTCGAGGAGCGCCCCGACGGCCTGGTCCTGCTGGAGCGCCGCCGGCCGGTGGGTGTCATCGGCGCGAACTTCGAGGCGCGTCCGAACGTGACACTCGACGTCGCCTCCCAGTTCCTCAAGTCCCGCAACGGCGGCGTGCTGCGCACCGGTTCGGCGGCCTTGCGCTCCTCCCAGGCCTTGGTCACCCACGTGATCACGCCCGCTCTCACCGACGCGGGACTGAACCCGGACGCCATCCAGCTGGTGCCGAGCGAGGACCGAGCGGCGGCCCACGCGCTGGTGTCGCTGCCCGAGACCGTCCCCCTGGTCATCCTGCGCGGCAGCGGCGACAGCACCCGGGAACTCGGCCGAGAGGCCGCCCGACACGGTGTGCGCACGCTGGCCCACGCGGACGGCGGGGGAGTGCTGTACGTGGCCCGGGACGCCGACGAGAAGCTGGTGCACGAGTTGGTCGTCAGCAGCCTGGACCGGCTGGGCGTCTGCAACCGGCTCAACCTGCTTCTCATCGACCGGGCCGTCCACGACAAGCTGCTGCCGGGCATCCTGAAGACCCTCGAAGACCTCGGCATCGCTGCCTCGTTGCCGCCGCACGCCCACGCGCGCGGTTACGAGTGGTCCCTGGACTCCGAACATGCGGCAACGGTGACGATCGACGAGGCGGACGGCCCGGTCCAAGCCGCACGGATCGCCAACGAGGAGACCTCCGGACTGGCCGCCGCCATCGCCACCCACGACCCGGACACCGCAGACCGGTTCATGGACGCCTACGGTGGCTCAGGCGTCTTCTGGAACTCCACCACACGCCTCCTCGACGGCTTCAAGCTCCTGCGCCTGCCCGAAACCGGCATCAACATCGACCGCGTCCCCGGCCCCCGCGGCCCCGTCACCTACCGCGACCTGTACCTGCGCCAGTACGTCGTACGACCCGCGGCGTCCCTGCGCAGGTGAGCCGGTGCCGCATCGATCCTCTGCGAAGGCGGTTCCAGCCGCAGCCGGAACCGCCTCCGTTTCACGAGCCGGTCGAGGCCGTGTCCGGGCCGAGGTGGGTGCGGAACCACGACAGCGCGGCGCCGCTGGATTCCTCGAAGTGCACCTTGTTCGGGCTGGGGGATGAAGCCGAGGATGGAGGAGATGTTGATGATCCGTCCGAAACCCTGGGCGCGCATGTGCGGCAGGACGGCCTTGGTCATGCGCATCACACCGAAGACGTTGATGTCGAAGACGCGCTGAGCCTGGGCGACGGAGTTCTCCTCGTCGGCGCCCGAGGAGCCGATGCCGGCGTTGTTGATCAGGACGTCGATCCGCCCGTACCGCTCGATCACCTCCGCGACCGCGGTGCTGACCGAATCGTCACTGGTCACGTCGAGTTCGAGGAAGGTCACGCCGTCGCGGCGGACCGCCCCGGACGCCTTCCGGCTCGTGCCGACGACCTCGAAGCCCGCCTCGACGAGCGCCAGGGCGGCTGTCTTTCCTCTGCCGGAGGACGCGCCCGTCACGAGGGCTACCGGCCGTGCTGTCGCCATGATGTGCTCCCGATCCATGGCGCAGTCAGCGGCAATATCGGAGTGCGCAGAGGGTCCCGGGAGTGCCACAGTCGCTGCGTGACCTTGATGGACGTGCTCGTCGACTTCGCCCGTACCGGCCGGATCGGGCCGCTGCACTGCGGGATGCCCTTGGCCGAGGCCGAGGGCCTCCTCGGCCCGGGGCGTCCGCACCCGGCCATCGTCATGATGGGGCCCGACATCGACGGCTACCCCTACTCCTGGGACGGACTGAGGCTGGACGTCACCCGGCGGCGGGTCAGCGGCCTCTGCGTCGACCTCCATCCCGGATCGACCACGAAACTCCCAGCGCTCGTCCTGCCCGAATCGACGACCTACGAGGCCACGATCCAGCGCGAGGAACTCATCACGGCCCTCGACGACGCGGGCTGCGGGCACGAGGTCAACGGCGTGCTCACGTTCGGGCAGCAGTCGAGCATCCTCACCCGGCCCGCCGACGTCTGCGCGGTCTTCAGCCTCCCGGGCCGGGACGACCACGTTCCGCACCGCGACCGGCACCATCTGCGCGTCATGCACAAGCGCGCCGACATCGTCTGAACCCACGACCGCCCTCAGCGCAGCCGCTCGTGACGTGTGGTGCCCAGAGCGTGCAGGACGGCGTCGGCCATCCCCTCCTCGCCGCGTGCGTTGGGGTGAACGGCCGCCGCCGGACTGCTGGGCACGAGCGGCTCGATCCAGCGGGTGTCCTCGGCCGCACAGGCGTCGTGGCCCTCGGACACGGTGTAGGTGTCGACGTACACGGCCCCCTCGGCCTCGGCCCGCTCGCGAAGTACGTCGTTGAGCTGCTGCTCCTTCTCGCGCAGATAGATCATGTCGCCGGGTGCGAGGGGCATCTCGCGCTCGCAGTCGGTGCTGTCGGCAGGCAGGACGGCCGGGTACCCGACGACGTAGACGCGGGCCTCGGGCGCTCGGCTCTCGATGTCCTTCAAGGCGTCCGTCAGCCGACCGCCCACGGCGTCGATCCTCCGCTGAACCCGGTCGGTGCCGTCCTTGCTGTAGAGCCGCTCGCAGGGGGTGTCATCAGGGATGTACTTCCCGCTGCCGAGGGCGTGATAAGCGGCCCCCATGCCGACGCAGCGCTCGATCATCGTGCCGAAGCCGATGTCATTGCCGCCGATGCCGAGGGTGACGAGGCGCGTGCGGTCCGACAGCGCCGTGAACTGGGCGGCGTTCATGCCTTCGGCGGTGCGCTGCGGGGAGGTGAGATCGGTGATGGTGGCTCCGGTGCAGCTCATGTCGCGGAAGTCGGTGCTGTCCAGGCCGAGTCGACGGGCCACCAGGGACGGGTAGTTGTGGTCGGAGCGGGCACAGTCGACCGGGGTGCCCGTCCGGCCGGGGATCATCGGGCCGGCGGTGTAGGAGTCGCCGAGCGCCACGTACGGTCCCCGCGGCGCGGCGAGCGCGGCTGTCTGCGCCGGGGTGCGGTCGTCGCCGTCGTGGGTCGCGACGCCGACCGCGGTGGCCAGGGCTCCGCAGGTGAGAAGGGCGCCGACCAGGACGGTCCGCAGTCTCGTGGTCATCGAGGTGTTCTGCCTTCCCTCGGGATTCGGGGGTGCCGGCGCCTCGGCCGGTCCGCTCCGCATCCGCCTTCGGCGGCGGGGAGGGGAGAGGGAGGCGCCCTGTCGTGGCCTCCACGATTCCGCCGACCACCGGTTCGAACGAGGGAGCACGCTCCCGAAGCGGGGGTGGAGCGGGCTACACCGTCGTTCGGCGGCCGCCCGGGACCCCTGAGACGCCCGAGGTTGGGCTTCGAAACCGAGTGGGGGTGGCGAACGCCCAGCGTCCTCCTCAAGAAGGTGTAGTCAGCGGCGCGTCAAGGCGTCCCCGGGGCCACGGGCATGGGGCTGGGGGGACGCCCCTGTTACAGCAGCGCCGGGTGGTGCGCGGGCGGCGCTACGGCGACGTCGGCTCCGCCCTCGGCCGAGGCGCCGTCGCCTGTGCCCCGACACATGAGCCGTCAGCAGCTCCAGGGCTGGGCGGGTGCCCTGACCGGTCACCTCCTGTGCCACCGCCGCCGCGGCCGCCTCCGCCGGCAGCCGTGTCTTGCCCACGCCACTCGCACCGGTCAGCGTTACGCGAGGTCGTCACCGCGCAGCACACCGCAGCCGGCGCCGCCTTCAGTCGAGGACCGCCGTGGCCTCGATCTCGACCAGATGCTCGGGTACGTCCAGCGCCGCCACGCCGATCAGCGTGGCCGGTGGCGCCGCGGTGACGCCGAGCTTCGCGGCCGCCCGGGAGATCCCGTCCAAGAGCAGGGGCATCTTGTCGGGCGTCCAGTCGACGACGTAGACGGTCAGCTTCGCGACGTCGTCGAAGGACCCGCCCGCGCCGGCCAGGGCGGTGCCGACGTTGAGGTAGCACCGCTCGACCTGGGCGGCCAGGTCGCCCTCGCCGACCGTGACGCCGTCGGCGTCCCAGGCGACCTGGCCGGCGACGAAGACGGTTCTCGTACCGGATGCGATCGCCACCTGCCGGTAGATGTCGGTCTTCGGCAGCCCGTCGGGGTTCAGCAGGGTGATGGCCATGGGCGTACGACTCCTCGTGCTCTCTTGTGGTTACTCGGAAACCGTAGGAGAGTGGGCGCTGACGTGGAAGAACGCACTTTCTGGTGACTGGGGAACCCGATGGTGACCAAGCAGGTCGAGGGCTCGGCCAAGGACGAAGCCGATGTGACACGGGCGGATTCCCTCGCCCGGGAGATCTTCACGGACATCGCCAACAAGTGGGCCCTGTTGATCATCGAGGCGGTGGGCGAGCGCACCCTGCGCTTCACCGAGCTGCGGGGTGAGGTCGAGGGCATCAGTCACAAGATGCTCACGCAGAACCTGCGCCTGCTGGAGCGCAACGGTCTGGTCGAGCGCACGGTGTATCCGACCGTGCCGCCACGCGTCGAGTACAGGCTCACCGAGCCGGGCCGGGCCCTGCGCGCCACGGTCGACGCCATGTGCGACTGGACCCACCGCTATCTGGGCGCCATTGAAACCGCCCGCCACCGCTTCGACTCGACCTGACGCCGAAGCCACGGGGCCGGGACGGGCATGGTGTGCCGCCCGGCCCCGCGAGGTCGGGGTCAGACGCGGTCGGCCGCGATCAGGACGTACTGGAAGGAGCCGTCCCGGTACGACTCGATGAACGCCTCCTCGATCCCGGTGACCAGCGAGGACGTGGCCCGCAGCTCCCAGTAGGGCAGCGTCTCCGCGGTGAGGTCGACGATGGTGTGCGGCACCAGCCGGTTGTCGGCCATGGCCCGCAGATACTCGCGGCGGGAGTGGATGTTGCACTCGAAGTGGGCGTTGATCTGGGAGACCCACTTCGACGGCTGGCCGTAACGGGGGTTCCAGCAGCCGGTGATGGTCACGTACCGCCCGCCCGTCTTCAGGAAGCGGGAGTGCTCGGCGAACAGGTCGTGGAGGTCGACGTACATGGTCGACTCGTTGTTCCACGAGGCCGCGACGCTGCCCTTGTCGAAGGGGGTGTCGAGCATGTTGCACACGCGGGAGCGGACGTGGTCGTCCACGCGCAGCTCTCGCGCGCGCCTGTTGCCGAAGTCGGCCTGGGTGGCGGACAGGGTGACGCCCTCGACCTTGGACCCGAAGCGCTGGTGGGCCATGATCATGGACCCGCCGCGCCCGCAACCGGCGTCGACGAGGGTGTCGTCGGGGCCGACGGAGCCGAGGTGGTCCAGCAGGAACTCCGCTTGCGCCGACTCCAGCCGGTGCAGTTCCGCGATCAGCTTCTTCTCGTACTCGCTGTGGGCCGGGTCGCCGAGCGCGGCGTGGTCCACGGCGCCGATGCCGTAGTGGTGGTGGTAGAGCCCGTCCACGTCGCCGAGGCGGAGGTTGACGGGTCGTGCCTCGTTGTTCCAGTAGCGGGCGATGTCCTCCTGGTACGGCGACGCCGGGGCCGGGATCTTCGGGGTGGCTGCGGCGGTGGCCGTGGCGGAGGCGGTCGTTTCAGTGGCCATGGAAAATATCCGTTCTTTACCAGAAATCGGGCAGGCTGTAGCGGAAGGTATTGGTGCGGTGCCAGTCGTGGTTGCCGTCGACCCAGGCGGCCACGCCCCGCAGGAAGCGCAGCACGGTGGGCAGGGGGCAGGCCTGTGCGAGCTCGGTCGCGGCGGCCTCGAAGGCGTGCTGCAGTTCGTTGTGGACCTCGACGGCCTTCAGATAGGCGTCGCGCTCGGAGAGCTGCTCGCGTTCCGCGAGCACCACCGGAAGGTTCAGGTGGTGGCCGGGGCTGTCGAGTTCCTTGGTGTACGAGTAGAGGTCGTTGACGATGGTGGTCGCGTTGCCGGCCAGGGCGATGACCCGCTGCATGTCCGGCCGGGCGTGCAGGTCCGCGGGCAGTTCGTAGCCGCCGACGCTGTCGGTGATCGTGGGGCAGGGGCGGAAGTTGTTGAACTGGCGCATCGCCAGGTACTCCCACACCTCCGGGACGTGACCGGTCTGGGCCCAGGCGGCCTCGGCGAGGTACCCCATGTGCAGCCTGGCCATGTCGTGCCGGTAGCGGTCGGCCTGGGAGGGCGTTGTCGCGCGGACGAAGTACTCCATCGCGCTGTCGTACGCCCGGCGCGGGGCGTCCGAGGCGAGGGACTCCCGCCACGCCGGCGCGTACTCCCCGGTGGTGTGACAGTGGTCGAGCGCGGTGTGCGCGAGCAGGAGGCGCCCGCCGAGACCGACGGGTGATCCACCGTGGTCCTCGCAGTAGCAGTCGTCCACCGCGTTCTCCGCGACCATCAGCCGTGTGGCGAGCATCAGATGGTCGACCGTCGGGGCGTCGGGGTGGCAGGCGACCATGTAGCGGCCGACGGAGAAACCGTCGAACTGCCCCTCCCACTCCTCGGGATAGAGCTGGACCTCGTCCTCGGCCCAGCGCTTGATGCGGCGGCTCACCTCCTCGACGCGTACGGGGTCGGGCTCCGGAATCGGATGGTGGTAGAGGCCGGGCACCGCTCGCCCCTCGGCGGACGGAGCGCGTGCCGGGGACTCCGGACCCGGGAGCGGGGGGTTGAGGCGGCCGGCCACGGCGAGCGAGGCCGTGCCCGGTCCGGTCGGTCCGCGCAGGATCGCCCGGAGCGCGGAGCCGGCTGCCGTCGTGTCAGGCGCGTCCGGCACGGCGGTGACGGGTGCCGGCACCGACGCTGGGGGCGGGAGCGGGGACGGTGGCGGTGCCGTTGGCTGTGGTGGCGGGCCGGGGATCGTGACCGGGGGGTGCAGTGACGCCAGAAAGCCGGCGGGGATCGGCGTGACCGGAGGGTCCGAGACCACCGGTGCGGGGGCGTCCGGCACGGCTGTGGGCGGTGTCGGCCGCTGCTCGGGGGGTGATGATCCGAGGGGCCCGGAGTCGGGCATCGACGGCTCCTTGCTGTGCTGCGGTGGGGTGGGTGCTCCGTCGTGCACGCACGCGTGGATGCACGTGTCCATGCGCGCGTCCATGCGTGTCTTTGTGCGCGCACGCGTGTTCGGTGGGGCGGGTCGGGCGCTGACCTGCCGCGATCAGGGCCTCAGCGCGGCCTGGCCGCGATCTGCACGTTCTCCATCACACCGAGGGCGTCGGGCAGGAGCACGGCGGCGGAGTAGTAGGTGCTGACGAGGTAGGAGGTGATCGCCTTCGCGTCGATGCCCATGAACCGTACGGAGAGACCCTCTTCGTACTCGTCCGGCAGTCCCGTCTGCCGCAGGCCGATGACGCCCTGGTTCTTCTCGCCCGTGCGCATCGCGATGATGGAGCTGGTCTGCTCCCTGCTGATCGGGATCTTGTCGCAGGGCAGGATGGGTACCCCGCGCCAGGCGGGGACGGTCTGCCCGCCGAGGTCGACGTGGTCGGGGTGGAGGCCGCAGGCGTTGAAGCCGCGTCCGATCGCGGCGATCGTCCTGGGGTGGGCGAGGAAGAGCTTGGTGCCCCGCCGACGGCAGAGCAGATCGTCCATGTCGTCCGGGGTCGGCGGGCCCGAGCGGGGTTGGATGCGCTGCTTGAAGTCGGCGTTGTGCAGCAGCCCGAACGCGCGGTTGTTGATCAGCTCGTGTTCCTGGCGTTCACGCAACGCCTCGACGGTGAGCCTGAGTTGCTCCTGGCTCTGGTTCATCGGGCCGTTGTAGAGGTCGGACACCCGGGTGTGGACGCGCAGAACGGTCTGCGCGACGGCGAGTTCGTACTCGCGCGGCCGTAGTTCGTAGTCGACGAAGGTGCCCGGTAGGTCGGCCTCGCCGACATGGCCGGCCGACAGGGCGATCTCGGCCTCGCCGTGCTTGTTCTGCCGCTGCCGGGTGCGGGCGCCGAACGCCTCGACGTGCGCCCGGAGTTGGGGCGCGGAGGCCTGGACGGCGGCGAAGTCGGCATGGGAGAGGGTGAGGAGGGTGCCGGCGGTCTCGGCGGTGACCGTGCAGTCGTGGCGGGCGTCGGGGTTCGACAACGCCTCCTCGCCGAAGTGGTCGCCGTCCGCGAGCACCGCGACGGCGACCTCCCCGCCGTACTTGCCCTCGGAGGTCCGGCTCACCCGGCCGTGGGCGATCAGATGGATCCGGTCGGCGGGGCTGCCGCGCTCGACGAGGACCTCGCCCGCCGTGAAGTCGCGCTGCGCGCAGCGGCCGGCGAGGGCGGTGAGGACGTCGGTGTCCTCGAACCCGCGCAGCAGGGCCAGTTCACCGAGTTCCCGGGGGATCACCCGGACCGTGGCGCCCTCCTGGACGAACTCGACGCGCCCGTCGCCGAGGGTGTGGCGCAGTCGTCGGTTGACCCGGTAGGCCCCGCCTCCGGCCTCGACCCAGGGCAGCATCCGCAGCAGCCAGCGGGAGGTGATCTCCTGCATCTGCGGGGCGGACTTGGTGGTGGTGGCGAGGTTGCGGGCGGCGGCGGTGCTCAGGGACTGCTGGGACTGCTGAGGCGTGTCGGGTGCGGTCCGCGCTTCCGGGACGCTGTCGACGGACATCGGGGGCTTTCTCCTTGCGCGACGGGTCGTCCGGCGCACACGGGTGCGCCGACCGGGAGACAGGGAGGGGTGGGCAACGGGCGAGAAGGATCACGGGGAATCCGTCCACCTGCAGAAACCTAGCCCCCGGACCGGCCCCATCCACCGGGCGGACGAGATGCTTACCTCGAAGCGGTGACAATCAGTGCGATGCGGTTTATCGGTCCGTGATGTGTCATCGCCCTGCCCCCGGTTCCCTTTTGTGTGGAATGCGAGTGACCTGCAACATATGAGCTGGTCACACGTTATGGGTAGCTTGAGGTGCTTGCCCCGTCCGTCGCGGTGCCTCGTCGAGCGCACCGCCACGCCGATCCCCGGTCCGGGAGACCCATGCGCCCTCGAATAGCCTCCGTGCCGCCCCTCGCCCTGGCGGGCGGTGCGCTGACCGTCGGTCTCGGCGGTCTGTATCTGGCCGGTCTGCTCGTCCTCGGGGGTGAGATCGAGGCGGGTACGACGGTGCGCGGGGTGGACATCGGGGGCCTCAGCCGCGCCGAAGCCGTCCGCAAGCTGGACGACCACCTGGCGGCGGCCGGCTCACGGGAACTGGTTGTGAGGGTCGGCGACCGCGCCGGGACCGTCGACCCGCGGCGGGCCGGACTCGCCTTCGACATCGAGCGGACCGTCGACCGGGCGGCGCGGACGGCCTCCGACCCAGTCGGCCTCGTCGGCGGGCTCTTCCGCTCCGGGGGTGCCATCGAGCCGGTCGTACGCCTGGACGAGGGAAAGACCCGCGCCGCTCTCGGGAAACTGGCGAAGACCCTTGACCAGCCGGTCCACGACGGGGCCGTGACCTTCGAGGACGGTCGGGTCGAGCAGGCCGCTCCGCACCGGGGCTACGCACTGGACGTGGACGCCGCCGTCGACACCCTGCGGACCTCCTTCCTGCGTGGCACGGGGGACACGGTCACCGCACTGCCCGCACACATGACCGAGCCAAAGGTGGAGGCGGCGGAGGTGCGGCGGGCGGTGCGCGAGTTCGCGCGGCCGGCCATGTCGGCACCCGTCACCCTCACCACGGGCGGCAGCCGGTTCACGATCAGCCCGGCCGTCGTGGGCGAGAACCTGACGATGCGGCCGGACGACTCCGGCAGGCTGGTCCCGAAGCTGGACGGCAAGGGCCTGCGCTCCGCCCCCGAGGTGGCCGGCCCCCTGGCGGACGTCACCGCCACGGCCGAGGACGCCCGCCTCCGGCTGGACGGCGAGAAGGTCGTGGTGGCCGACGACGCCCGGCCCGGCGCACAGATCACCGACGAGGCGCTGAGCGGCGCCGTGCTGCCGCTGCTCACCGAGACGGGCGCGGCCCGCACCGGGGAAGTGGCCGTGCGACGCGTCCAGCCCGAGGTGACCCGGGAGAACGCGGCGCGGCTGGGGCTGACGGAGAAGATGTCGTCCTTCACCGTCAACTTCGAACCGGCCGCGTACCGCACGAAGAACATCGGTCGGGCGGCCGAACTCATCAACGGTTCCCTCGTCATGCCCGACGAGACCTGGAGCTTCAACCGCACCGTCGGCCGGCGCACCGAGGCCAACGGTTTCGTCGAGGGCGTCATGATCCTCGACGATCAGTTCACCAAGGCGGCCGGTGGTGGTGTCTCCGCCGTGGCCACGACCGTGTTCAACGCGATGTACTTCGCCGGGGTCAAGCCGGTGGAGTACGGCGCCCACTCCTTCTACATCGAGCGGTACCCGGAGGGCCGTGAGGCGACGGTCGCCTGGGGCAGCCTCGACCTCAGGTTCACCAACGACTCCGGCAAGGCCCTGTACATCCAGGCCGAGGCCACCGACACCTCGGTGACCGTCACCTTCCTCGGCACCCGGAAGTACGACGAGATCACCTCGGTGAAGGGCCCCCGGACCGACGTGAAGCCGCCGGCGAAGAAGGTGAGCACCGACGAGAAGTGTGTGCCGCAGACCCCGCTCGACGGCTTCGACGTCACCGTCGAGCGGGTCTTCCACGACGACGGCAAGGTGGTGAGGCGGGAGCCGTTCCGCACCCACTACACCCCACGCGACGAGATCACCTGCGAAACCCCCGAGAAAGCGGACGACGACCGCCCCGACAAGCGATAGGCCGGGCCCGGCTCGCGGGGGACGGATCGCGCCCGCGCCGCCCCGTGCGGGCGTGCGGTCTCCCGCCGGGGGAGGTATGACTGACAGGGACCGGCGGACGGGGTGAGCGCACCCCTGTGCGCCGCCGGAAGGAGCCCCGGTATGCCTGAGGAAGAGACCCGGAGCGGGAGCGGCGGGCAGGACCGCGTCACCGCCGCGCCGGGTGGGCTGCTGGATGTGCTGCGGGTGGCCGCCCTGGTCCTCGGTAGCGACGGCCGGATCGTGCTGTGGAGCCCCGAGGCCGAGGCCCTGCTCGGCTTCAGCGCGGCGGAAGCGCTGGGGCAGGACGCGGGCGCGCTGCTGGTGGACCCCGATCACCGGTCACTGGCGCACGAGCTGTTCGACCGCGTGCGTACAGGTGCCCGCTGGGCCGGCGTCTTCCCGGTGCGGCACAAGGACGGCTCCACCCGCCGGGTGGAGTTCCGCACCATGCAGCTGCGCGACGCCCGTGGCGACATCCACGCCCTCGGTCTGGGCACCGACGCCGACACCGTGCGCGATGTGGAACGGGACCTGGCCCTCTCCCACATCCTGGTCAGCCAGTCACCCGTCGGCATCGCGGTCTTCGACACGGAGCTGCGGTGGGTGCGGGTCAACCCGTCACTGGAACGCATCAACGGCGTCCCCGAGGAGGCCGTGCTGGGCCGCCGCGTCGGCGAGGTGCTGCCCGCGCTCGACGTCGAGGCCATCGAGTCACGGATGCGGCGGGTCCTGCGGACCGGCGAGCCGCTGCTGGACCAGCAGACAGTCGGCAGGACGGCAGCCGACGGCGAGGATCACGCCTACTCGGAGTCGTATCACCGGATCCAGGACGCCAACGGGCGGGTCCTGGGCCTGGCGATGGCGATCATCGACATCTCCGAGCGGCAGCGGGCGACGGCCGAGGTCGCGAAGGCCCGCGAACGCCTGGCGGTGATCGCCGACGCCGGCGTCCGCATCGGCACCACGCTCGACCTGCGCCGGACGGCACAGGAACTCGCCGACGTGGCCGTTCCCGAGCTCGCCGACGTCGCGGCCGTCGACGTACTGGACGCGGTGGTCAACCCCGGCGGCACGGCCGCGCCCCGTACGGACGGCTCCCTCGACTTCTGGGCGCTCGCCCTCAAGGCGAACCGCCCCACCGACGCGCTCGAGGCCCTGGACCCGGTCGGGGAGCCCGCCCAGTACAGCTCGTCCCGGCTGGTCACCCGGTCCGTGCGCGAGGCGCGGCCGATCCTCCTGGAGCACGTCGACGACGCCGCGATCCGCCGCATCGCCCGGAACGAGGCCGCGGCGCGGGCCCTGCGGCGCGCCGGTGTCCACTCCTGTCTGGTCGCTCCGCTGATCGCGCGCGGCGAGGTCCTGGGCACCCTCAGCCTGTACCGCACGGCCGGCCCCCGGCCCTTCGACGACCAGGACCTCACCCTCGCCGGCGAACTGGCCGCGCGCGCCGCCATCTGCATCGACAACGCACGCCTGTACGGCCGCGAACGCGACATCGCGCTCACCCTCCAGCGCAGCCTGCTGTCCCAGGAGCCACCGCAGCACAGCGGCATCGAGGTCGCCTCCCGCTATGTGCCCGCCGTCAGCGAGGTGGGCGGGGACTGGTTCGACGTCCTGCCGCTCAAGGACGGCAAGGTCGGACTCGTCGTCGGTGACGTGATGGGCAAGGGTGTGCACGCCGCGGCGATCATGGGCCAGCTCCGCACGGCCACCCGCGCCCTCGCCCGGCTCGACCTGCCGCCCGCCGAACTGCTGCACCACCTCGACGACCTCGCCACCTCCCTCGGCGACTCCGACACCCTGGCCACCTGCCTCTACGTCGTCTGCGACCCCCGGCACGGCCGGTGCGAACTCTCCCGCGCGGGCCACTTGCCCCCGGCCCTGGTCGGCCCGGAGGGCGGAGCCGAACTCCTCGACGTCGCCGGCGGGGTGCCGCTCGGGGTGGGGGGCGTGCCGTTCACCGTCGAGGAGCGGGAACTCCCCGAGGGGGCGCTGCTCGTCCTGTTCACGGATGGCCTGGTGGAGAGCCGCGCGACACCCGTCGGGGCAGGACTGCGGCGCCTGCTCGGACTGCTCGACAACGCCCGGCTTCCCCTGGAGGAGACCTGCGACATGCTCCTCGGCGCCCTGGACCGCGAGCGGAGCGACGATGTGGCGCTGCTCGTCGCCCGCCGCGTGGGCCGGTGCCCACCGGACGCCTGAGACGCCACCTCGGCGGCGTCTCAGGCGACCGGCGTGGGGTCGTGTTCAGCGGTGGCACGTGGTGAGTCCCGGGCGCCACGGGCAGGCGAGGGCGGCGAAGCCGCCGTTCGTGACCACGTCCACCGTGAGCGTGTCGCCGCCGCGGCGCACCTGACGGTCCTGGACGAGACCGTCGGCGCCGTCCCGGACCGTCTCGACCAGCCAGCGGCCCGGCCCGAGGGACAGCGGCACCTCGGCGGTGCGGGCCGCGCCGGCGTACACGCCGCCCACGAACCAGCGGTCGCCGCTGCGCCGTGCGAGCACCGCCTCCCGGCCGGGCTGTCCGGCGAGGAGCCGGGTGTCGTCCCAGGCGGCGGGGACCTGGTCGAAGTAGGCCCGGGCGAGCGGACGGGCGTCGTACGACTCCGGGGTGCCCGCGAACATCTGCAGGCCCGACTCGTAGGCGACGGCGAGGCCGACCTCGGCCGCGTCGGAGTTGGGTCGCAGCCCGACGCGCTGGAAGGCACCGGGCGTGAAGTCCATGGAGCCGATGACGTTGCGCGTGAACGGCAGAGTGGTGAGGTGGGCGGCGGTGTTGGTGCGCTTCTCCTCGCCCGCGACGCCCTCCAGGGTCATGACGTGCGGCCAGGTGCGCTGGATGCCCTTGGGGATCGTGGAGCCGTGGAAGTTGACCAGGAGGTGGTGGGCGGCGGTCTCCGGGAGGATCGCGTCGTACCACTTCAGCGTGGCCTGCGCCTCCGAGTCCATGAAGTCGATCTTGACGCCCTTGACGCCCCAGCGTTCCAGGGTGGGCAGCCACCGGGCACGTTCCTCGGCCGTGTCGAGGTCCCGCTGGTGGATCCAGACGATGATGCCGACGCCCTTGGCCCGCGCGTACGCCACGAGTTCGGGCATCCAGCTGGTGGTCTGCCAATCGGGGTCGGTGGTGTCCCAGGCGTCCGGCCGGAAGTACCAGCCCGCGTCGACGGCCTCGTAGGGCCACCCGCGTTCGGCCGCGTAGTCGACGTACGCCTTCTGCGCGGCGAGGCTCTGTCCGGCCGGTCGCCCACCGGCCAGCCAGGTCCACAGGGCCGTGCCGGGCCGGATCCAGGAAGGGTCGCGGACCTTGGAGGCAGGGGCGAGGTCGTCGGTGAAGGTGGAGCGGGTGACGGTGGCGAGGTCGCCGGTGACCAGGGCCCGCCAGGGGGTGGCGAGCGGGCCGTCGGTCGTCACCCGGTCGTCGGCGAGCGCGATCCGATAGGCGCCGCTGCCCTGTTCGTGGGTGAGCCGGGCGCCGGAGTAGGCGCCGGTGAGGTCGGACTCGGCGAGCAGGGTGTAGCCGCCGTCGGTCCGGAACAGGGCCTGGTCCGAGTACGCGCCGGTGGGCGCGCCCGCGGCCGTGTACTGGACGAACTGCCCCTCGTTGTCGGCCCGGTAGGCCCCGAGCCAGGCGTCGGCGTCCGCCGGCAGGTGGAACGCGGAGGTCTCGCCGAGCACGTCGCCGTGGCCGGCGGGCAGTACGTACCGGTAGGCGACGCCGTCGGCGGCGGCGCGGACGACGAGGTCGAGCCGGGCACCGGCGGCGGTCGCGAACGACAGCCGGCTCTCGTGCATCCGCACCCGGCGTTCCAGCCGCTTGCCGGCCTTCGTCCGGTACCGCTCGTCGATCACCCGGTCCCCGCGGTGCAGGAACCGCAACCCCTGGGACAGATCGGCCCGTTCGGTGACGATGCCGACGGGCGACGGCTCGACGACCGTACGGCCGCCGCGGGACACCGTGAGACTCAGGGCGCCGGTGTCCGCGTCGAGGGACACCCGCGCGCGGGGCGCGTGCGCGGACGCGGACACCGACCAGGCGCGGTCGTGCGGTTCGGCCCGTGCGGGCACGGTCGTGAGAAGGGTGGCCACCAGCCCGGCGCAGAGCCCGGCGACCGCGGTCCTGATCGGAACAGCCATGGGAACCTTCCTGTGGTGCGTGCGTGCGGACGAGCGACGGGTCGGTGGTTCGGCGCCTACGGCAGTCCCCAGGCCGCGCCCGGTGCACTGATGTCGACCGGCGCGACGACCAGGTCGGGCCGGGCCCCGGAGTGGACCAGCACCTCGCGGCCCCTGGGCAGCTCGATGCCGAGGGTGCCGTCGCCCGGGTCGTGGGTGCGGGCCGGGGTGCCGTCGTCGAGGAGCACGGTGAGCCGGCCGGAGAGCCCGTGCCGGAGCCTCAGCGGCTCGCCGGCCAGGCTCCTGATCCGGATGAAGCGGGTCGTTCCGCCCTTGCGGACGGCGCTGACCAGGAAGGCGCCCTGCGTGCGGAAGTCGTGCAGGGTGACGTCCGCCCAGGCGGTCGGGACGGCCGGGAAGACCCGGATCACTCCGTCCCAGCTCTGGCAGAACATGTCGTGCAGCGACTGCGAGGCGGACAGCGGCGTCTCGATGACCGGACCGGCCTCGGTGTAGTGGGTGTTGGCCTGGCAGGGGTAACGGGTGCTCGGGTCGAAGAACTTCCGCAGATAGCCGAGCGCGGTGTCGCCGTCGCCGGTCATCGCGTACATCGAGGCGGCGCCGGTGTAGCTGTAGCCGCGGTGCGCGCTCGGCAGCGCGTGCCAGTGGGCCACCGACTTCGTGATCAGCTCGCGGTTCTCCGGCTGCTCCCAGTTGACGAGGTACAGCGGATAGATCATCAGCAGATGCGAGTAGTGCCGGTGGGACTGCGCGTACGGGGTGTCGGCGCCGATCATGAAGCCGTTGGCGTCGACCGGGTACGGCGTGAGCCGGGTCAGCACCTCCTGCCAGCGCGGGAGCAACTCGTCGTCGACGCCGAGCAGTTCGGCGGACTCGATGAGCGTCCGGCAGCCCCAGCGGATGAGGGCCAGGTCGTAGTTGGTGTCCTGCGGCGGCACCACCGGGTACTCGGGGGAGAGCGTGCTCGGCAGATGCAGCTTGCCGTCGCTGCCGGGGGTGAGGAAGTGCAGATAGTAGTTGATCGCCCGGCGCAGCACCGGGAAGACGGTGTCGCGCAGCAGGGACTCGTCCATGGAGTGGCGGTAGGTCAGCCAGACGTTGTGCAGCGCCCAGGTGAGGTTGCCGACCTCGGTGGCCTGGCCCGGTCGGCCCACGCCCCGGTTGGCGAACATGTCGGAGCTGCGGCCGACACCGGAGCTGTCCGAGCGGTAGGCGGCGGGCACGTTGGCGATCAGCTGTTCCTGGCTCTGTCGCACGGTGGTGGCGAGCGAGTCGAGCTCCAGGTGATTGGAGCCGTGGACGAGCCAGTACTCCAGCTGGATGTTGAGGTTCCACCAGACCGCGGGCCACGGCGTCGGCTCCAGCCAGGGGCCCGAGGTGGCCATGACGGGGCCGCCGGCGCGGCTGGCGGAGGCGACCTTGTAGAGCTGGATCCAGTGGAAGCTCTGCAGCCGCTGGTCGGGGAACGACACGAAGCTCTTCGGGTAGAAGGCGTGCCACCAGCGCCGGTGCCGTCGGCGGAGCGCGTCGTAGGACCGGGCGCGCCGCAGCAGCCGTAGCGAGTCGGCTCCGGCGGCGGTCCCGGAGGGGGAGCTGTGGCCCACGCCGAGCAGCAGTTCGTCGCCGTCGCGCCGGTAGGCGGTGGCGGTCTGGCCGGTGAACAGGGGCTGGAGCACCTGCTCGGTGCCGTCGTCGTGCGTCCGGGTCGTCCAGGGCGGGTTGGGGGTGTACCCGGCGGGCGGCGCCTCGCTGATCTTCCGGGGGCTGACGGCCTCCTCGGGGTGGAAGGTCCAGACGACCCGTTCGTCGCCCTCGGCCGTGACCCGGGTGGCCAGCACCTCGTCGTGGACGAGGGCGGAGAGGGTGAGGGTGCCGGCGGTGGTGGTGACGGTGCCGGTGAGCTCGGCGTTCCACAGGCTCAGCCGCCAGTCGACGGCCGTGATGGTGCCGACCGGGTCGAGGGTGAGGTGCCCGACGGGCAGTCGGCAGGTGCCCCAGCCGCTGCCGAACTCGGGCCGGTGGTCCTGGACACGGCCGTGCTGCACGGTGAAGCGGATCCGGTTGGCGCCCGGTTCCTGGTAGATCATGCTGCCGAGCAGCCCGTCGCCGAGGAACGGACCCTCGTACCAGCGCGTGGGCAGTCTGCTCCAGCGGAGGTCCTGGCCGCGCAGGAATCGCTCCCAGGAACGGTCGGTGGTCATGGTGTCGCGGAGTCTCCAGGGGCGTCGGGCCCCCGCGGCCACCGCTTCGGTGCGGGCGGACGGTGCCGCCGACGGTAAGGACGGCCCGGCGTGCGCCGTCCCGGGCAGGGCCGCCACCGCCGCTCCGCCCAGGGCCGTGCCGAGCACGGCACGGCGGGGCAGGGGCGAGTCGTTCGCCGACTGCGAGGTCATCATCGTCCTCCAGACCTGACGGATCCTTGATACATCGGGTGTATCGGCGAACCTAGGCAGGGCTCGTGTACCTGTCAATGGTGGGGACGGTGGCGAGTTCCCGTGCAACACAGGCTGAAAGTAGGCTGTTTGCGGGTCGGATTGACCTCCATGCTCACTCTGGCGCCATGGTCCAGACGTTTGCACCCATCCGATGTTTCCTGTACGGGAGGACATTCCGATGAAGAGACGCACGGTCCTGCGAGCGGGAGCCGGCCTGCTGGCCGGCAGCACGGTCGCCGCCGCCCCGGCCGCCGATCCGACCGACGGCTGGACACGGACCTCGTTCACCCACAGCTGGCAGAAGCCCTGGAACCTCGATCTGAGCGACCGCCACAGCTACACCGGAGGCGTCCACCGCATGTGGGTGTACGCCACCGACGAGCCGTTCGAGGAGGGCAACTCCACCGACCCCCGCACCGAGATGCGCTGGAAGAACGACTACAGCACCGGCAGCCACATGTGGGACGCCGACGTCTACCTCCCGGCCGGCACCGACGGCGCGTCCTTCGTCCAGACCCTGCGCAGCCAACGCCCCTCCGGCACCCCGGCCACCGACATCATGCTCAACGTGTACGACACCGGCGGTGGGACCGTGCGCCGCTACGACGGCACGGTCCTCAGGACCGACGCCTACGACACCTGGTTCAACGTGAAGATCGCCCACCAGGCGAGCAGCGGGACCGGCACCATCAAGGTCTACCTCGACAACTCCCTCGTCCTCACCGTCGCCGACCGGGGCCCCGCCACCCGCTACTTCAAGAACGGCGTCTACCACCACGGTTCCGGCCGCGCCGAGGCCCGCTTCCGCAACATCACCTACTGGAGGCGCTGACCGCGCCAACCGCCGGACCGTACGGGGCGGGGGGGGCGTACGGTCCGGCGGACGCGCACCCCACCCGGGCACGGCCACGCAGGTCACCGCCCAGTAGAGTGCGCGTCTGTCGCCCCCGGGAGCCGCCTGCCGTCCGACGGGAGCAGCCCCCGAGCACCGCCCCCGAACCACCGAGGAACCGCGCAGTGACCCCCGCCCCACCAGGACCGCCGTACGCCGTCACCGTCGTAGGGATCGGCGCCGACGGCTGGCGAGGCGTCCCCGACACCTCCCGAGCGGTCCTGCGCGACGCCGAGGTCCTGATCGGCGGCCCCCGCCAACTCGACCTGCTGCCCCCGGAGTGCGCGGGCGAGCGGATCACCTGGCCCTCGCCCCTGCGCCCCGCCGTCCCCGCGCTCCTCGCGGCCCACACCGGCCGCCGCATCGCCGTCCTGGCCAGCGGCGACCCCATGTTCTACGGCATCGGCCGGGCCCTCGCCGAGGAGGCCGGCGACCGGCTGCGCGTCCTGCCGCACCCCTCCTCCGTCTCCTACGCCGCCGCCCGCCTCGGCTGGCCCCTGGAGGACACCGAGGTCGTCACCCTCGTCGGCAGACCCACCGCCCGCCTCGCCGCCGCCCTGCACGAGGGCCGCCGGCTCCTCGTGCTCAGCGCGGACGCCGGCACACCCGCCGAGGTCGCCGCCCTGCTCCGGGACCGCGGTTTCGGCCCGAGCCGGCTGCGCGTCCTGGAACAACTCGGCGGCGAGAAGGAACACACGACCGACGCCACCACCGCCGACGCCTGGACGGCACGGACCGACCCGCCCGGCGACCCCCTCAACATCGTCGCCGTCGAGTGCCGACGAGCCCCCGACGCGCTGCGGCTCGGCGCCGTCCCCGGGCTCCCGGACGAGGCGTACGAGCACGACGGGCAGCTCACCAAGCGGTACGTCCGCGCCGCCACCCTGGCCGCGCTCGCCCCGGCACCCGGCGAACTGCTCTGGGACGTCGGCGGCGGCTCCGGCTCCATCGCGATCGAATGGATGCGCACACACCCCTCCTGCCGGGCGGTCACGGTCGAACGCGACCCGGTACGGGCCGACCGCATCACCCGCAACGCCGACCGCCTCGGCGTCCCCGGCCTCCGAGTCGTCACCGGAGCCGCGCCCGCCGCACTGACCGAACTGCCGCCCCCGGACGCCGTGTTCATCGGCGGCGGCCTCACCGTGCCCGGCCTGCTCGACAGATGCTGGGATGCGCTACCGGTCGGCGGCCGGCTGGTCGCCAACACGGTGACACTGGAGTCCGAGGCGGTGCTCGCCGACGCCCACCGCCGCCACGGCGGCGAACTGATCCGGCTGGCGGTGGCGCAGGCCGTCCCCGTGGGCGGCTTCACCGGCTGGCGACAGGCGATGCCGGTGACCCAGTGGGCCGTACGGAAGACCACCACCGGCGACCCCCGCCACATCGACGACCCCCTCGACACCGCTCCGGGAGCAGACAGATGACCGTGTACTTCATCGGCGCCGGCCCCGGCGCCGCCGACCTGATCACGGTCCGCGGCGCCCGCACCCTCGCCGCCTGTCACGTCTGCCTGTACGCGGGCAGCCTCGTCCCCCGCGAACTGCTCGCCGAATGCCCGCCGGACGCGCGGCTCGTGGACACGGCGCAACTCGATCTCGACCGGATCACCGCCGAGTTGGTCCGCGCGCACGAGGAGGGCCATGACGTGGCCCGGCTGCACTCCGGGGACCCCTCCGTGTTCAGCGCGGTCGCCGAGCAGATGCGGCGGCTGGACGCGGCGGGAGTGCCGTACGAGGTGGTGCCGGGGGTACCGGCCTTCGCGGCGGCCGCGGCCGCGCTGAAGCGGGAGCTGACCGTGCCGACGGTCGGCCAGACTGTCATCCTCACGCGGATCGCCCAGCAGGCCACGGCCATGCCCGACGGCGAGGACCTCGCCACGCTCGGCCGCAGCGGGGCGCTGATCGTGCTCCACCTCGCCGCGCGGTACGTCGACCGCGTCGTCGAGGAACTCCTCCCGCACTACGGCGCCGACTGCCCGGCCGCGGTCGTCGCGTACGCGTCCCGCCCCGACGAGCTGATCATCCGGGGGTCTCTGGACGAGATCGCCGACCAGGTCAAGGCCGCGGGTGTGCTGCGCACGGCTGTCATCATGGTCGGCCGCACGTTGGGTGCGCGGCAGTTCCGGGACAGCCACCTGTACTCGTCCGAGAGGGATCGGCACGGGTGTTGAGGGGCGGGTGGGGTGCGTTGTCGGGTGCGGGTGAGTGGGGGCCGATCGCGCAGTTCCCCGCGCCCCTGAAAGCGGCCTGCGGCGCTTTCAGGGAAAAGCACGGGGCGCAGCCCCTGCTTTTCAGGGGCGCGGGGAACTGCGCGAGAAGCCCCGCTCACCCGCACCCGACAACGCACCCCCCAATTGTTAGGCTCCCCCTCGCCTCCCGCGGGGAAAGTCCGGTGAGAACCCGGCGCTGACCCGCAACGGTGTGTGCGACGGCCGAGACGGCCCCGTCGTGCGAGCCCGATCGCCCGTGGGTGGTGCGACCCGTTGAACGCTCGCCTTGCCCTGGCCGAGGTCCTGCGCGAGGACCTTCAGCGGCAGGATGCAGCGCAGTGGACAGCCCGGCACGGCACGACGTGGCAGATCCCCACTCGCGACATCCTGCCCCGCTTCAGCCCGGCCCAGCGCGCCGCTGCCCAGCAGAGGCAGCCACACCTGATGCTCGATCTTCTGGAAGGGCCCACCCAGTGGTCATGACGCACGCGGCCCAAGCCCCCGCACACCGCGCCGCAGTGCCCGAGGACGCCCTGGTCCTGGCCACGCGCCCGCTTCGCGCCGAGGCCCGGCTGGAGGAGACCTACCGCTACGGCGATGACCTGTGGACGCTGACGCCGGCATGGCTGCGCGCAGACCGCAAGCCTCACCGGCTCGACTTCGCGCAGGCCCGCATGCTCACCGGGACACCGCCAAGCTCCTGTTCTACGCCCTGCTGATCGAGGACACCCCGCCCGGCGAAGAACCGATCACGATCTCCAGCATCCGCGCCTACTTCACCTGCGTACGCCACTTCCTGCTGTGGGCACAGAACCGCCGGCTCCCGCTGGCGCAGCTGACGGGCGATGACCTGGACGCCTACCACGCCGAGCTGACGTCGCTGCGGCTGTCGGTCAGCGGGGTGTATCGCCACCGCCGTGCCGTGCGATTACTGTGGGCCTACCGCTCCCGCCTTGCCGACCACTTCGGGCAGGACCCGTTGCGGCGGCCGCTGTGGCAGGCATGGGCGCGCGCCAATCCGCGCCGGTATGACGAGAACCTCACTGACCGCATCCCCGAGCATGTCATAGGGCCTTTGCTGACCTGGGCGCTGTGCTGGGTGGATGACCTCGCCGACGACGTGCTCGCCGCCCGCGCCGAGCGCGACACCATCGACGCCCGCCCGCCTGCCCATCCTGATCCGCTCGTGGCCCTGCAAGTTGTACTGGACGACTTCCGCCAGCGCGGACAGCCGCTGCCCACTGCACCCGCCCGGCTGGCCACCGGATGGCGGGGTAGAGGCGGGTCCCCGAACTTCACCTACCTGGCCCGGCTCGCAGGCCATCCGACATACCCGTTCCACAAGGCCCACCCCCGGCGTCTGATCGAGGAGGCGGCCCGCGAACTCGGTGTGCACACCGACTCCCCCTACGAACGGGGCGGAGTTGCATCTGATGCGGCACTCCGCAGGGTCCAAGTAAGCGTGAATCGGCAGGTGAGAGGCGTCTGCTCCGCCATCCTCTCGCACCGTGCACGCGATCTACCAGCGACTCTTGCGCCCCGGCGACGCCATCCCAACAATGTTGCACCTAATGCAACGGAGGTTGGAGTGGTGAAAGCGGCCGATTTGGCGGGTGCGGCACACCTGATGCTCGTGGACGGGATTTCCTACCTCGACCCCGAACCTGCCGTGTTCGAGGCCATGCTGGAGGGGTGGACCAAACAGCAGCGGGCCCGCTTCCTGAAGTGGGAGGGGACCATCAACCCGCAGCTGTCGCTGGTCCGCCGGTTCGCCGAGTTCTCCAACCAGTACCCGTGGCAGTGGCAGCCGGCGGAGTTCGAGGCGTTCATCGACCACCTGCGCACGAAGACGCCGACGTTCACCGTGTCGAGCGGCCGTAACTACCAGAACCACCTGCGGCTGTTCTGCGAGTACATCACCGATCCGCGCTACGACTGGATGTCCGTCTGCCAAGAGCGCTTCGGCCAGGTGCCGGTCCAGATCCTGCACGAGTGGAACACCGTCACCCATGTCAGCGAGTACGAAGGCGACCCGAGCCGGGAGGCCGCTGACCTACGACGAGATCCAGGCCCTGTTCGACGCCGCCGACGGCCGGGTCGAGGAGATCCGAAAGCGCGGCCGCAAGGGCGCGTTGACCGCGATGCGCGACTCCGCCCTGCAGTCCGCCCAAGCGCCGCACCATCTTCACCGTCCCCGAGATGGACTGGATCGTCGACGACCTCGACCACCACCTGACCGAGGTCCGGCCCCGGTTCAAACGTGGGCAAGCACCCGGCGATCTGGGTCACCGAACGCTCCGGTCGCCTGTCACGCCGGTCGGCGAACGAAGCCTTCGAAGCCGCGAAGCAGGCCGCCGACCTGCCCGAAGAACTCGAATTGCACCGCCTGAGGCATTCCTATATCACACATTTGACCGAATTTGATTACCCGGAGCGGTGGTTCGTCCAAGACCAGGCCGGTCACGGCTATGCCAGCACGACGGCCCTTTATACGGGTGTCTCGGACGAGTACCGCAATCGGCTGCTGCACAAGAAGTTGGGCCGGCGATTCCCCGGCATCTGGGAGGACCCGAAGTGATCAAGAAGATGGGCTACCGCTGGAATCTACGCAAACTCATGGCCGACCGGGAGATGTTCCAGACCACCGACCTGGTGCCGCTGCTGGCCGAGCGGGGCGTCAACCTCTCGCGTGAGCAGGTCTTCCGCCTGGTCACGCAGCCGCCGCAGCGGATGTCGATGGACACTCTCGCGGCTCTGTGCGACATCCTCGACTGCCAGCCCAACGACCTCATCGAGATCCGGGTCGTCAACGAAGAGGTACGCAAGACCGCTGGCGGAGAGACGCCCGGCCCGCTTCCGGCCGTGCGCCGGACCTCGATCCGGCGGCCGGAGGGCCTGTGACCGCGCCCTCCCCGACCGCCCCGTCGATCGTCGCCCGCCTTGGGGCGCGGGCCGCCCGCATGGAGGCCGCGACGTCCGCCGCCGTCGGCCAGCTCACCTTGGTGCTGCCGTCGCTCGACGCCCAGGAGGCCGAGGCCGCGCTGGTGACCGCGGCCCCGATCCCCGTGCGGGGGGCGGCGAAGTTCCTGGAGGAACTGGCCGGACACCTCGCTGCCCAGCCTGACGCGCTGACGTCGGACAGTTCGCTCTGTCCGCCGGTTCTGCTGCGGCTCGCCGAAGTACTGCACGACTCCGGGCACCCCGTGGTCCGTCCCGGTAGCGCACACTGCGGAAAGATACGAAGCGACCTGCGCCAACTCCGTCCCGAAGGACGGCTCTGCGGCACCTGCGACTCCCGGAGCCGGCAGGCGACATGCGCCCGCTGCGGACGCGAGAACGTACGCGTCGCGGCCCGCCGACCCGAGGGCCGCATCTGCCACACCTGCTACCACTCGGACCCGGAGATCTTCGAGGAGTGCGCCGAATGCGGCCAGCACCGAGCTCCGGCCGTCCGCCGCGAGGACGGACGAGCCCTCTGCAGGGGCTGCTGGAAACGCCCGATGCACACGTGCGTGAGCTGCGGAAAGACCGCAGCAGCTGCCCTCGTCGACGCCGATGGGGCACTCTGCCACCTCTGCTACAACCGCCACCGCCGACCGCGGCGTCCCTGCGGACGGTGCGGTCAGCTCAAGCGCATCGCCCGCAATGCGCGTGACGGTCAACCCGACCTCTGCGACGGCTGCTACCGCGGCCCCGAGGTGACCTGCTCGATCTGCAGCCGGGTCCGCCCCTGCACCAGCCGCGATGCGCAGGGCCAGCCGGTCTGCGGCAACTGCTACCGGCGTAATCGTCCCGGAGAGCCATGCGCTCGATGCGGCCGGACCAAACCGGTCAACACGCGGTGGCCCATCGGGCCGGTCTGCATGAGCTGCTACAACACCGTGCTCCGGTCGCCGGCCGAGTGTTCCCGCTGCGGCACAGCCCAGCCACTGATCGCACGGAACAACGACGGCGCCGGAGTCTGCGGACCCTGCGTCGGCTTCGCCGCCGACTACACCTGCCGTCAGTGCGGCCGGGGCGGCAACCCCCACAGCCGCGGCCGATGCGCTCACTGCGTCCTCGCCGGGCGGGTCAACGCCCTGCTGACCGGTCCCGACGGCATGGTCGCCCCGCAGAGGAAACCGCTCGCCGCCGCGCTGGCGGACGCTCCCTCGCCGTTTCCGGCGATCCAGTGGCTCAAGGAGAGCCCGAGCACCAAGCTCCTCGCCCAGCTCGCGGCCGAAGGCCACACGCTCAGCCACGAGTTGTTGGACGAGCTCCCGCCCAGCCGGAACCAGCGCTACATCCGTCAACTCCTGTTCCACACAGGCGTCTTGGAAGAACGCCATGAGGACCTCGAACGCATCCCGGGCTGGCTGGAGCACGAGCTCGAGGACAAGCCAGCCGCGCACGCCAGCCTCGCCCGCCCGTTCCTGCACTGGTTCCTGCTCCGGCGGGCACACCAGCGGGCCGCCATCCGCAGCCATCCCGCCTCCGCCGACCGCGACCTGCGGCGCCGCGTCAACGTCGCCCTGGACTTCCTGGCCTGGATAGACCAACGCGGCCTGGACCTCGCCGACCTCGCCCAAGCGCACATCGACGACTGGATCGCCGAAGCCACCAGCCAACGTCGCTACCTGATCCGGTACTTTCTGAAATGGACCACGAGCCGTCGGCTCACCCGCGAGCTCACGGTTCCTTCCGTCCCGAGGCAGGAGCCACAGAACCTGCTCGACGAGGACGATCGGTGGCCGCTCCTCCAGCGTTGCCTCACCGACGAGGCCATGCCCACGGATGTCCGGGCGGCCGGCGCGATCACCCTGCTGATCGGCCCGTCCACAGAACGCCTCTGCCATCTGACGCCCGAGCACCTCAAGCTCGGCGACAAGGACACCCACCTCGCCCTGGGCCGCCATCCCGTCCTGCTGCCTCCACGTCTCGCCGAACTCCTTCGGCGCCTCGCCGAACAGCCCCAGCTGCGGCCGCAGCTCTCGCGAGTCCGCCCAGGCCCTCGGTGGCTCTTCCCGGGCATGGTCCCGGGCAAGCCGATCTCGACGCACGGCATGACCCAGAAGCTCAACCGGCACGGCATCCCGGTTCGCACCGCGCGCAACGCGGCGCTGGCCTCCCTTGCTGCTGATCTCCCCAGCCCGATCCTCGCCGACGTGACGGGATGCACCGCTACACCGCACTCCGCTGGGTCGCCTACGCCCGACGCGACTGGGCCGCGTACCTCGCCGCCCGAGCCGAGGACCAACAGGAGGACAACCGATGACCGACACGACCAGCGACAGCGACGGGCGCACAGCGCAAGAACTACGCGAGTACCTACTCGCGCACTTGAACGCTGCTATGCGCCGCCCCGGAATGTATGGCGGCGAGATGGCGCTCAGGCTCTACCTCGACGCAGTGGCCTTCGCCGACGCTGCTGAGCAGGTATGGCAGGAGGAGCTGAAGGATCTCCAAACGAGAGTGGTCTTCTCCACTGGAGTGCGCGGAGCCTTCCAAGATCTCTGGGGCGATACGCACGACGGCTCTGTGGCGTCGGTGTATGCCGAGATTGCACACCGCCAGGGATGGCTGAGACTCGACCGGACCCTCACCTCAAGCGAATACGACGAGATCCGTCACGCCAGCGAGACCTGGTGCCGAGAGGATCGGTTCCTCAGCGATGTCGTCACCGCGTTCGGTCCGCCCTCGGTGCTCTTCGGGGGGACCAACCCCAACTACCCCAAGACACTTGCCTATACGACCGATCGGCGAGACGACGTCCTTCTCTGTTTTCACCTCTGGAACAGTTTCACGCCGAGCCCAAGCCCATCGTCGTCGTGCGTCCACGCCGAGCCAATCCTCTGGGCGTTCCGCGCCGGCGGCACCCTGTTCATGGACGGCTTCACCTTCACGCCTGAGGGGACGGCCCGCCACTCGCTGAGCCGCGACCGCACTCAACCTGAGGGCAGTTGAGGGAATAGTGCACGGTCGGAATAACCCCCTCCCGCCAGTAATCAAACACCCGCGGCGCGGCTGCGTGAGCGTCCAACGCGACGCCGACGGCCGTATCTACCGCTACCGGCTTCACGGACTGGCCTTCAAGGGCGAAGGCGTCCATGGCGCGGCCGCCACCTGGATCGTCACCGATCCCGTCGCACGAGCCGTCGCCGTCCTGGAACGCTGCCAGCCGGCCGACGAGCCCTACCTGTTCGCGCACCCGCTCAAGTCGGCCAATCATCAGAACCACCACGTTGCCGGGCGCGTGCGGACCAGCGCCACAACTATCAAGGACATCACCGCACTGGCCAAGTGGATCAACACCTGCTGTGCGGCTCACTTCCGCGTGGATGCGATCCCCGAGAACAATGGGCGGCTGCCGCGCCTGACGCCCCGGCAGTTCCGCCGCACTCTGGCCTGGTTCATCGCCCGCCGCCCGGGCGGCACCATTGCCGGCGCTCTTCAGTACCGCCACCAGCGCATCCAGATGTTCGAGGGCTGCGCCGGCACCAGCGACTCCGGCTTCCGCGACGAAGTCGAGGCCGAAGAGGCATTCGCCCGCGGCCAGTTCCTCGCCGAGCTCGCCCGCCACACCGTCTTCGACGGCCAAGTCGTCACCGACGAATCCCCGCCTGCGCCGCATCCTGGCCCGCCACGATGCCCGCCTGTACCCGGGCACCTTCATCACCTGCGTCTACAACCCCGACCGCGCCCTGTGCCGCGGCCCCGAGGCTTCCGCCGATCAGCCCGTTATGGCCGACTGCCAGCCGCAAGCCTGCCGCAACACCGCCCTGACCTCCGACAACCGGCAGGCCCTCGCCGATCACCTCCTCCGGCTGGAGGACACACTGGCCGCCGGTGACCGTTTGGCCCCCTACGTCCGTCACCGCCTTGAGGAACAGCACCGTGCCACCGCCGCGTTCCTCACCCGCCACACTCCGGAGATCGCCGAGTGAAACGCGCGCTGCCCGACACCGACACCGTCAAAGCCGCCGTCGACACCGTCCTTGCCGAGGCCGCCGCCCCCGGACGGCGCCCCACCGTGACCGCGGTCGAACGGTTCCTGGGCATCCCGCACGCCACCTTCCACCGGCACTGCGCGGACCTGATCGACACGCACTTCCGGCCCCGCATCCCGCAGCCCGCGACCACCCCGTCCCCCGTCCCCGATGCGCGCGCGGAAGCCAACCTGAGCCGACTCCGTCGAGAGAACACCGACTTGCGCCGCACCCTAGCCTTGTACGAGGAGGCCATCCGGCAGCTGGCCCTCGAAAACAACGCCTTGCGTGGCGGCGGCACCGTCGTCCCCCTGTCCACCCGCGCCATGCCTTCACCACCCTGACCCGGCACAGCCTCGGAGGTGTCTGGCGTGCGGATCAGCGAAGATGTAACAGAGTGACGCTGTATCCCCCGTCGAGCCGATGCCGACCGAAGCGCGGGGCCCCGGCCTTCACGGCGCGACGCTGCCGGGGTACCTGGTCGCGGAACAGAAGTTATGGATGGGCTTTCGTTCTGTCCGTTGTCCATCGCGGGCATGGGTCAGGGCCCTCCGGTGTGAAGGGCCCTGGACGAGTGGCGGCGTCGGTTCTGCCAGCCGCACCCCGACGGGGTAGCGAACGCGTCCTCCAAGCTTTCGATGCTGCCCTGCGCGGCGATGCGCAGGGCGCCGTGTCCGGGATCATCCGCGCCGCGAGCGCCGCCCGTCGCCGCCTCAAGCTCTTCTCTCAGCTGCTGGTTCTCCAAGGTGATCCGCTGGATTGGCAGGCGGCGAGTGTCGCCACCAGGCACATACGTCAGGACCAGAGGGACTTCGGTGGCCTGACACGGCGCGTCTTGCCTCCGCACTCGCCGGCGATGACTTCTTTTCAGGTCACGCGCTGTCGGCGTGCAGCGCCGGGTAGTCGGTGTAGCCGCGGTGGTCGCCGCCGTAGAAGGTGGCCGCATCGGGGGTGTTGTAGGGGCCCCCGGCTGCGAGGCGGGCGGGCAGGTCCGGGTTGGCCAGGAACAGCGCGCCGAAGGCGATGATGTCCGCGGTGCCGTCCACGATGTGGGCGAGTGCGCCGGGGCCGGTGGTCTCGGGGTGGGTGAAGGGGTTGAGGATGAACGCCGTCGGCCAGTCCTTGCGCAGCCGGGCGGTCAGGTCGCGGTCCGGGCTCTCGACCAGGTGCAGGTAGGCGAGATCCAGCCGACCGAGTCCGGCGATCAGGGTGGTGTAGGTCTCCAGCACGTCTGCCGGGTCGGTCTCGGCGATGTCGTTGTAGGGGTTGCCGGGGGAGATGCGGAAGCCGGTCCGGTGGCCGCCGATCGCCTCCGCGACGGCCGTGGCGGCCTCGATGCCGAAGCGGGCCCGGTTCGCGGCGCCACCTCCCCAGCTGTCGGTGCGCAGATTGGTGTTGGGGGCGAGGAACTGGTGGATCAGGTAGCCGTTCGCCCCGTGGATCTCCACGCCGTCGAAACCGGCGGCGATCGCGTTGCGTGCGGCGTCGGCGTAGTCGGCGATCGTCCGGGTGATGTCGTCGGGGTCCAGTTCCTTCGGAGTGACGTAGTCCTGGGGGCCCTGGTAGGTGAAGACCTGGCCCGCCGCCGCGACGGCGGAGGGGGCGACGGGGACGAGTCCGTCGGGCAGCAGGCTGGGGTGGCTGATCCGGCCGGTGTGCATCAGCTGCGCGAAGATCGTGCCGCCCTGGGCGTGGACGGCGTCGGTCACCTTCCGCCAGGCGTCGACCTGCTGGGCGGAGTGCAGGCCGGGGGTGTTGGTGTAGCCCTGGCCGACGGCCGACGGCTGGATGCCCTCGGTGATGATCAGGCCGGCGCTCGCGCGCTGGGCGTAATAGGTGGCCATCAGCTCCGTTGCCGTGGCTGCGGGAGCGTCGGCACGGCTGCGGGTCATCGGCGCCATCGCGATGCGGTTGGCGAGCGTCTTGCCGCTCAGGTCGATCGGGTCGAACGCTGTGGTCATGGCAGCTTCCTTCGAAGAATGGGTCGGGTGAAAGAGGCAGGCGTCGGCATGGGCCTGGCGGGGTGTCGGGGAATTGGTGATCGGCGAAGCAGAGATCTCAGTGATCCTCATGCCGCTGGTCAGAGGCACTCTCTGCTTGTCGATCACCAGTTGGGCAGCCTGCTTCACGAAGGCGCGGGCTTAGCTGAGCGGGACGTCCGCGACGGCCTTGAGGTGGCTGAACGTCTCGAGGGTGTACCGGCCGTGGTAGCGGCCCATGCCGCTTTCGCCGACGCCTCCGAACGGCAGGCCGGGCATGAGCAGTTGCATCACGGGCTGGCCCCAGGCGACGCCGCCGGAGGACGTCTCGTTCACCAGGCGCGACTTGACGGCTTCGGACTCGGTGAAGGCGTAGAGCGCGAGGGGCTTGTCGCGTTCGTTGATGAAGGCGATGGCGGCATCGAGGTCTGCGACT
>NZ_JAQYWT010000246.1:0-31251 GCF_036322545.1 Streptomyces sp. SP18BB07 | reverse complement strand
CCAGGAGGGGTGGCGCAGGTATCCGGCGCGGGTGCGGGTGGTGTAGGTGATCTCGGCGACGAGGCGGGGCAGGACCCAGCGGGCTCCGGGCACCTTGGGGGCGGGGGTGAAGGGGCAGGTGGTCCAGGCGGCCACCGCGAGCAGGTCGGCGAGCCGGCGGCGTTCGCGGTCGCTCCAGCCGGTGCCGACCGATCCGATGTAGTGCAGCGGGCCGTCGTGGAGTTCGCCGAGGAGGACGGCGCCGGGCAGTCCGGCCAGCCGGCCGGTGCCGGGTACCCAGCCGCCGATGACGGCATCGGTGGTCCGCACGTTTTTGATCTTGAGCCAGGCGGTGGAGCGTACGCCCGGCCGGTAGGGCGACGTGAGCCGTTTCGCGATCACGCCCTCCAGGCCGGCTTCCCGGGTCGCCCGAAGTGCGCTTGCGGCGTGGTCGACGACGGCCGCGGGTACCGACCAGGCCGGACCGTGCAGGCCGAGGCCGGTGAGGATCTGGCGGCGTTCGGTCCAGGGCCGGCTGGTGAGGTTTTGGCCGTCTAGGTAGAGCACGTCGAACACCACCAGGTGCACGGGTACCCGCAGCGCCAGGCGGGCGGCGCGGTCAGGCTTGCGCGCCAGGCCCATGCGGGACTGCAGGAGTTCGAAGTCGGGGCGGCCGTCCGCGTCCGTGGCGATGATCTCCCCGTCCAGCACCGCCGACCGGCCGCCGAGCGCGGCGGGCAGGCCGTGCAGCTCGGGATAGGCGGCGGTGACCGCGTGCCCGCCCCGGGAGCGGATCGAGACCGTGCCGTCGCCGGGCAAGAAGGTCAGGGCGCGCTGGCCGTCCTGCTTGGTCTCCACCGCCCACTGTTCGTCGCCGCCAGGCAGCGGCAGATTCCCGGCGGAGGCGAGCATGGGTGTGAGGACGGGAAGCGGGTCCATGGGCCAGGTGTGGCCGCAGTCGTGCGCGGCGTCACCTGGGCAGCCGGACATTCCCCCGGACAGCCCCGCCACCAGCGCCGCGGATCACCTGCGGCCGACCTTACGGAGTGACTCTGCTGTCCATCGCCTGGACCTGCGGAGTGACCTGCTGCTCGGCTCGTCCCATCAGTCTCTGCCAGTGCCCTGGCGTGCTTCTCCTCTCGGCCGGTCCCGGACCCGGACGGCCGGGACGTAGCAGGCGCGAGAGGTGACGACGTGCCCATGCACTGCCGGGTCAGCTCACGAGTAAGTGGCCGCGTTCTGGGGCGGATTCGGCGGATTGCAGCCGATGAAGCGGTGGGGACGGCTCAGCCCCGAATTCGTCCCGTGCCTCGCGTGGGAAGCGCGGGTGCGACCTGTATGGATGGGGAGCCGTGCGCGGTCGGTGCGGGGCGGGTGTGTCGTGTGCCGGTTCCGTGGGCGAGGGTCTCGGTGAGGTCGGCCAGCAGTGTGCTGGGGGTGTAGGGGGAGGCGGTGACGCTCCAGGTGGGGTGGTCGATGCTGGGGCCGGCCCAGATGGTCCAGGTGGCGAGGGTGCTGCTGTGCTGCTGGGCGGCGAAGGCGTCGAACTGGATACCGGCGTCCCGGGACGGGTTCGTCCAGCGGATCCAGCGCCCGTCGACGGTGTGCTTCCAGCCGGCGTCGGTGAGGGGCTTCGTGGCGGTGGTGACGGTGTTCTCGTTGACGGGACTACCGACGGCGGTGTCCCACGTATCGCCTTCGGCGAGGTGGTGCAGCAGGGTCTGGAGTATGGGGGCGGGGGTGGTGCCGGTTGCGGTGAGGTGCCACATCCGGTCGGAGACGGGCGTCTCGTACGCGGCCACGGTCCAGGCGGTCTCGCGGGGGTCGGTTTCGTGGACGCGCTCGATACACAGGGTCTGCGACTCGAGGATGACGTGGGTCGTGTCATCCGACCAGGTCCGCCACTTCTCGAACTCGCCGTGCGCGTCGACAAAGGTGCCGAGGAGTGCGTCGTGGTCGCCGGTATCAGCCAGATGGATGGGGACGGTCTCCGGCTCCGGCCGGGATGGTTCGGACTTGGCCGTGGTGACGTCGAAGACGGAGCGCGCTGCGATGGCGTCATGTTCGGTGTCGGTCAGGGGCGCCGGGCCGGGGCGCATCGTGGCTGTGTGGACCTTTTCGAAGGCCGTCAGTGCCTTTGCGGGTGAGTCGAAGGTGTCGGCGACCTGGCGCAGGTGGTCCTCGCCGTGGAGGTATACGGACTTGCCGCCGCGGTCGAGGTAGGTGCCCACCGCGATGGTGGTGTGGCCGTCGTGGGCGTGGATGAGGAGACGGCCGTAGCGGATGTCGTCGTGGATTTTCTGCGCCTGCTGGGACACCTCGCGGATCTCGCTGCGGGTGCACCAGGGCATCGGATAGTTCGGCCAGCTCCATCCTTCGTCGATGGCTTTCTGGAGCCGAGGGGTGATCTCGACGGTGATGCCTCCGGCCCTCAGGTGCTGTGCCGCCTCGTCGGCCCAGTGCGGCTCTTCGTGATCGATGCGTGCCAGGACCAGGACGTTGGTGGCGGCGACGCTCCAGTTGGCAGCCTCCAGAGCGACGAGGGCGATGTGGGCCTGGGTGCCGGTCAGGACGGCTTGCACGGCGCTGGGGTGAGTGGGGTGGGTGTCGAGGCGGACGTGGGCGTCGATGGCGGGAGTCACGGTGGGGGTCTGTTCTGCCGGTGGCCGGGCCATCGGGTCCGACCACCGGCGCGTTGGGGGCTAGCGGGTTGCTCGTGTGGACCGGGCGGCATGTGCGGCCGTGGTGGTCGGCGGGCCGGCGCGGGTGGTGACCGTCGGCCGCCGCCGCTGGGGCGGGGTGGCTGCGGTGGCGTGCTCCCAGCGGGTGCGCACGGCGGACAGGTCGGCGAGGGCGCGGCGGCTGCCGAGGACGAGTTGGTACGGCGTGGTGGCCGGGTTGTCGGTGAACGCCTCGATGCGCAGACCCACCTGATGCGCGGTCGCCAGGACCGAGCGCTGGAGGATCCGCTCGCCCCAGTACTCAGTGGAACCGGCCGCCGCTCCGAGCAGGCCGAGCAGCTTGGCCGGTTCGGCACCGGACGTGAGGAGGCCGCGCTGCTGGGCCTCCCACAGGACGGTGACCGGGTCGACGGGGGCACGGCGCCGGGCCAGAGCGGTCAGGCACTGCCACAGACCGGCGTGCAGGGGGTGCGTGAAGTCGTCCGTGCTCAGCCACCGCAGCTGCTCCACGTCCTCAGGGTGCGCCGTCACGGTCGCGAGCAGCATCCGCTCCTCGTCGACTGCCTCCTCGGGGTCGCCGAGGACAGCCGTCGGAGCGGGTGCGGGGGCGCGGGGCAGGGAACCTGAATGCGACGGGAACCTGGCGGCGATGTCGTCCACGGCGCGGGCCAGGGCGTCGGCTTTGGCGAGGGTGGTGGGCACCGGGTGGGGGAGCGTGACGTCCGTCGCGGCCATCGCGAGGCGCTCGGCGTGGGCGCGCACGGTACGGCGGGCGTGCTCGGCCTCGATCATCCGTGCGTACGCCTGCGCGTGCCGGGGCCGTGGGCAGACCTGGATCAGGGTGTGCAGGTAGGCGGCGGTCAGAGCGCGGGCGTGCTCGCGGGCGGCGGCGAGGACCGCGTTGAGCCAGCTGGTGTCTTGAGCATGCTGGGCCGGGGCAGGGGCGGGGAGGGCGTGGATGGCGCCGAACAGGGCGCCGTGTGCGTAGTTGGAGAACGAGTCCGGCGTGATCCCGTCGACCTCGTGGAGGCGGTGGGGTTCGAGGAGGAGAGCGCCGAGGAGGGCCTGCTCGGCGTAGTGCACGGGCTGCGGCGGATACGTGTCGAGCAGATCGTCGAGGTTGTCCAGCGCATCGTCGGGGGTGGGGGGCATCAAGCGGCCAGGGTGAAGTCGTCGGGGTTGAGGGGGACGCGCAGGTGGTCGGCGAGGAGGTGGCCGGCGAGCAGCGGGGGGACGGCGTTGCCGATCTGGGAGAACCGCTGGCCCTTGTTGCCGGCCCAGGGGTAGGCGGCGGGGAACGTCTGCAGGAGACCGGCCTCGCGTGCGGTGATGCGGATCGGCTCCGGGGGAGTGGGTGTTGCCGCCCCCGTTTCGTCCACCCGCGGAGTGCCGACCGGTTCGGCGATCCAGGCGCATTCGTTGGCGCGCCGTCCGAAGAACAGTGTCCCGGCCGGTTCCCCGATCGGTCTGACGGTGGCGTTGGCCTGGTTGTTGTTGCGAAGAGCCCAGGACCAGCGGACCGCTTCGGCCGTGAGGGCAGGGACGGATGCGTCGGCAGGCTGGCGGTCGGTGACTCCGTGCGGGGTGGGCCGGCCGGTCCCTGCCCGGTCGGATGACGGTGCGTTTTCGTTGGTGCGGGGTGTCCAGGTGCCGCGGTCGCGGGCGTTGACGAGGGTCTTGCGGGAGCCGGATGGGAAGGGTTCGGGCCCGCCTCCTGGTCCGCCGCCGGCGCATACGGTGGGGACGGGGCGGTCGGTGGCGCCCCAGCCGAGGGCCTCGGCCATGGATACCCAGCGGGCGCGGCCCGGGCCGAACAGTGACTCCGGTTCGGCGATCTGGGCGTGGGTGGGCGTGGGTGGTTGGGCGGTGCGGGTCCGGGAGGCGATCAGGATCGCCCGCCGCCTCGTCTGGGGGACGCCGTAGTCGGCGGCGTTGAGGATCCCGGTCCACACCGAGAAGCCCCAGCTGCGAAGGACGGCCGCGTACTGCCGCCACAGCGGCAGCACGTCGGGGACCTCCTCCATGACGACCCACTCGGGTTCCCCGGTCGTGTTGAGGGTGTGCAGGTAGCGCATGGGCTCGGCGGCGAGGAGGGAGCGTTCGTCCGCGCACACGCCGAGCAGGTGGTGGCGGGTGTCGTGTCCGGCGGCGAGGTCGGCGACGGCCTGGTGGACCAGTGGCTGGTCGACCAGCCCGAGGCGCTTGCCCGCCATGCTCCATGCCTGGCACGGAGGAGAGGCGATCAGCCCCAGGACACGGCCGGAGAAGATCCACGGCGGATAGGCGGCGACATCCGTCCGGATCGTCAACTGCCCAGCCGCAGCACGGGTCTTACACGCCCACTGGTCCCACTCCAAGCCCACATCGCGTGCGCCGAGAACGGTGAGAGCGTGGCTCCAGCCGCCGGGCCCGGCGAAAAGGTCGAGGATGATCCCTCTCAAGTAGCCAGCCCGAAGTCGTCCTGCATCGGCTCGGCTTCGCCCCGGCACGCCCAGGGGGAACAGCCGTCGACGACGCCCTGTTCCAGCACGTCAGGGTCGGCTGGGGTGTCGGTGAATTCGGGCTGCAGTGCCGCCCGTTCGGCCGCGGTGACGTGGTCGATCGGGGCCTGGCTGAGCGGGAGCCGGGAGCGGTGGAGGAACGCCTCCCGAGCAGTGGGTTGCCGGTGGCGTTCGCGCGGGCGTTGCCCTGACGGATGGCCGCGTCGAACGCGACCACGTCCGCCCATTCCCCGGGAGAGTTGTCACGGATATTTTTCCACTGCGCGTTTCCGTGAAATGGGCAGCCCAGTTCCCTGTCAAGTCTGGCTGTGTTGTAGCGATCTCTTATTTGACTCCTGGTGTTGGTTGTTGAGGTGACTCTGCGTAATAGCGGAGAGGGTGGCTCTATTCACGAATCCCGAAAGCAGATCGGCACTTCGGGAGGCGGCCCGCCACTGCCGAAGTCGATGCTGTGAACGAGAACGGGAGACATCCCGTCCCTGGCAGGTGTGGTTGTGGGGCCCGGCCCCGTTGATGAGGGTGGGGCCCGGGCCGGTGGCTTGATCGGCTCTGCGATTCTTGATCGCTGCCGAGCCTGCTGATTAGGTGGCTGGCGCTCCGTGAGCCCGAGGCCCGGGACCGTGCGGCGTTCATCGAGCTGCTGGCGTCGCCAGAGGCGCACACCTATCTCTGCGGCCCTCGGCCGCGTGACGAGCTTGAGCGCGAGATGCCCGTGGTGCCCGAGCGGTGGCCCGGGAGTTTCGTCGTTGGAAGGCTGGTCAACGTCAGCGAAGTTTGATGACCGCTAGGTACTGCCCGCGACGGTATCCGCGAGGGTCGTAGCAAGATCCCCGTTGTCTGTAGGGTGCGGCAATGACAAGAAGCGAGCGGCTCGCGGAGCAGTTGGATTGGTACTGGCGCCAGAACCTGTGGCCGCGATTGGACGGTCTTACCGATGAGGAGTACTTCTGGGAGCCGGTGCGTGGCTGCTGGAGTATCCGCCCACGTGGCACGTCGGCCGCACCGATGTCGGTAGTTTCGGGGGAGTGGACGATGGACTCCGCGTCGCCTGACGCGGTGCCGGTGCTGGCGCCGGTGACCACGATTGCCTGGCGGCTGGCGCACATCATCGTCTCCTGCCTGGGCTATCGGGTCGGATGGTACTTCGGCGGCCAGGACGTCGACTCCCAGACATTCGCCTACGCGGGGACCGCTGACGAGGCGCTGAAACAGCTCGATGAGATGTATGGGAGATGGAACGCGGGGGTCCGCGAGCTCTCGGACGCTGACCTGGAGAATCCGCCCACGGTGGGTCCCGAGCGGTTTCCCATGGAGAACAGGGTCCTGCACGTCAACAGGGAGCTGATCCATCACGGCGCCGAGATTTCCCTGCTGCGCGACCTCTACCGCTGGCAGGACGGAGCCGTACCGCACCGAATATGACCTTTCGGTAACCGGCGATCGAGCTTCGGATCCGCCGCGCTCAACCTTCCCTACGTTGTTCTACGGGACCGGGCGAGCCCTTCGTATGGTTGGCCCACCCAGGGGCGTCGGGTGTGGCTTTCAATCTTCTGCCGCTTGTGGCTTCCATCGATTGGCCGCCCGATGCCCCACGACGACTCGGCTGCCAATTAGGAATTGCGAATGATCGCTCCGTAGGGAATCGACAGCGAGGTCGTCCGTCGGGAGGCACCGGCAGCACACCGTACGGAGGCACCACATGGCCGCGATCTGGGCCGGCATCGACGCAGGCAAGACCCACCACCACTGCGTCGCGATCGACGAGAGCGGCCGCAGGCTGCTGTCACGACGCGTCGCCAACGACGAACCCGAACTCCTCGAACTCCTCGCCGACGTCCTGGCCTTGGGCGACGAGGCGTCCTGGGGCATCGACCTGGCCGACGGCGGCGTCGCCCTCGCCATCACGGTCCTCCTCAACCACGACCAGACGGTGCACTACATCTCCGGCCGGGCCATCCACCGCGCCTCCGAGAGCTACCGCGGCGAAGGCAAGACCGACGCCAAGGACGTCGCCATCATCGCCGACCAAGTCCGCATCCGACGTGACCTGCACCCTTTACGCGCCAGCGACGAGACGGTCATCGACCTGAAGATCCTCACCGGTCGTCGCATGGACCTGGTCGCCGACCGCACCCGCACCGTTAACCGCCTCCGCGCCCAGTTCTCCGGCATCTTCCCCGGCCTGGAGCGCGCGCTGGACCTTACACACACCGGCCCGCTCACTCTGGTGACCGGCTACCAGACCCCGGCAGCCATCCGACGACTCGGTGCCAAGCGGCTGGAGACCTGGCTGCGCAATCGCCATGTCGTCCGCGCCGACAAGCTCGCCGAAACGGCCATCGAAGCCGCCGAACGCCAGCACACCAGCCTGCCCGGCGAGAAGCTGACCGCCGAGATGGTGCACACGCTGGCGAAGGAGGTGATGACCCTCAACCAGCAGGTCGCCGAGGTCGACAAGCTCATCGAGGCCCGGTTTCGCGACCATCACCACTTCGAGGTGATCACCAGCCTGCCCGGCCTGGGAATCATCCTCGGTGCCGAATTCCTGGCCGCCACCGGCGGCGACATGACCGCCTTCGGCACCCCCGACCGCCTCGCCGGCTTCGGCGGCGTCGCCCCGGTGCCCCGTGACTCCGGGAAGATCAGCGGGAATCTGAAGCGCCCGCAGCGATACAGCCGCCGCCTCCAACGCGTCTTCTACACCTCAGCGTTGTTCAGCATTCGTAAGTGCGAGGAGTCGCGCAGGTTCTACGACCGCAAACGAGCTGAGGGCAAGCGCCACACCCAGGCCGTCCTCGCCCTCGCTCGACGCCGGGTCAACGTCCTATGGGCCCTCCTACGTGACGGACGGTGCTACGAGCCAGCTCCGCCGGCAAGGGCTGCCGCGTAGGAACCGACGCGACACGTTCCGCGTCGGACGGCCGATCTGGCGCGTTCAGTCAGACCAGGCAGAACTCGTTACCTTCAGGGTCTGCCATCACCACGTGATCCGGCCTGCCCTGCAGCTCGTCCTCGCGGACCACAGTCGCACCCGCCGTGGTCAACCGCTCGACCGCCTCGACCACACGCGGCCAGCGGATCTGCCACGGTGTTTCACGGCCGCCACCTACTTGCACGTCGAGGTGCAACCGGTTCTTCATCAACTTCGGCTCCGGCACCTTCAAGAAGGACAAGGTGGGGCCTACGCCGTCCGGATCCGAGAGATACGCCCCGTCATCCCACTCGTCCTCCGGAACGCCATGGTGCGCGAACCACTCCTCCCAGCTCCCGAACCCTGCGGGCGCGGGCTTCTCCACATAGCCCAATGCCAGCGCCCAGAACTTGGCCAGCTTGGCCGGGTACGCGCAGTCGATCGTCAAGCTCCACTTGGTCGCCATGAGCCCTCCCCAGTCTGATGGACTGACCGTACCGGGCACCTCTGACAATCCCCGGCCCGTTACTTCGCGCGTGCCCTGTGGCTTGACAAACGGCATTAGGAATCGGTGAGACAGGACAGAGAGCACCGAAGCACCGTCGCCCGGCTGCCGCGGGGAAGGTCGATCTCGGCTAACTGTTCCTGCCGCGGGCGTGGGGATTCGGATACGCCGCCGAGGCGTGCACGGCGGCACTCGACTGGTTCGACGGCGTCCTTCCCGGCGAGCCGGTGGTGCTCGCCACCCAGACCGCCAACGTCGGCTCGATGCGCCTCGCGGCGAAGCTGGGATTCATAGAGGTAGAGCGGTTCCATGCCTGGGACGCCGAGCAATGGCTCGGCATGCGGTCCCCCCGTCGTGCCCTCTGATTGAGCTCGTGCTCGACAGGTCCTGTGGTCTAGTCCTGACCGCGCAGCGGTCAGGACTAGACCAGCCGGTGCGACTATGAGCCGGGCTCGGGGTCCGGGCGCAAGGCCACCACTGGGGCTCGTTTATGCCCCGACTGGTCGCGGAGCTGGTGGTTCTCAATGGTGAGGACGCTTACCACGCGGGCGAATGTCTCGATCTCGGCCTGCTGTCGCTTGTTCTCCTCGATCAGCTCGGCCAGTCGCTCCTTGGTCTTCTTCAGTTCGGCCCGCAGCTTGCGTTCGCTGTCGGGGACCCGTCCCTGAGCTCGGACCTTCGCGTAGAACTCGTCCTTGAGGTCGGTATGCCGGTGGGTGAGGACGTGGCGTTTCACGTCTGCCTCGGCGGCCAGCGCGAGGACGGTCAGCGCTCCGTCGGACCGCAGCGGGGTGCCGGCCAGCAGCCGGTCCATCGCGGCCCTGATGTTCTTCCTCTCGTTGTCGTTGCTCACAACTCGGCCCCCGCTGCCGCCAGGACGCGGTCGTGGTCGTGCTGGTTAGCGAGCTTGGTCAGGACCTGGGCCCGTTCCAGCAGCCGGTCGGCCAGTGGTTCGGGAACCAGACCAGAGGCGGCCTGGCGGCCCAAGTCATCGGCTGCTTCTCGGAGTTGATGTGCGTGTGTGTCGGTGCGGGCGATGTTCGCGCAGTTGACCTTGCAGCGGTCCAGGCTGGGGGCCTCGCTCTTCGCGTTGCGGCCGGGATGGCAGAGCGCTTTGGTCCGGTCGTAGTTGCAGAACAGAAATGCCTCCTTGTTCTCGAAGACGTTCAGCGTCGGGTCGGCCAGTAGGTCTTTGGCCTGACGATTGGAGGTGATGAGACCGCTGAAGCGGTGGTGTTCCTGGGCGGCGGCGTTGATCAGACGCCTTGCGGCGGGGCCCGAGACGCCTGCGCCGTCCTGGATGGCCTCGTGGACCTCGCTGAGTTGCTCGGCGACGTTGCGGGCGGTTTCGAAGTCGAGAAGGTCGTGGATGCCGCAGCGCGAGCGCGATCCGTAGCCCTCGCTGATCAGCGTGCGCATGTGCCCGTACTGAACCGCCAGCGCCACCAGTCCGCCCGGCCTGCGGGCGATGTGCCAGGCCAGAGTGCGGCGGAAGCGGCCCGTGCCGACCCGTCCATGCGGGTCGGCCGGGATTGCCTCCGCCTGCCGGCCCCGGCTCTGGGCATGGGCGTTGACCCACTCGATGAACGCCTCGATGCGATTGCTCATCGTGGCGATCGCCAGCGACCTGCCGCTGCGGCGCTCGGGCTGGAGCGGATCGTGGACCTCGATTGCGAACAGCAGTCCGTGCCCACCGAGTTGCTCCAGCACCCGCACTGCCCTGACGACCTGCGGGACAGCCACCCAGGGAGATTCGCGTACGACTCCGGCGGATTGGTGATTGCCGTCCTCGTCGCGGGCGACCTTGAACTGCCGGGCATAGATGAGGTGCCGCCGGGCCGCCTCCGGCGGCCCCTGTGGATCCGGGCAGCACCCGTTCTCCAGCGCCAGGATCTCCCCGGTCCGCATCCCGGTGAGATAGCCCAGGACGATGAAACAGGCGGTGACCAGGTGTTTCAGGATCCCGGGGACGTCGTGGAAGTCGAACGGACCGTGCCAGGGCTCCCCGCCCAGTTTCGCGGTGATGGAGGTATCCAGCAGGCACCGGCCGGGGTTTTGGACCTTGTATGCCTTCCAGCGCGGATAGTTCATGACCTGGTGGACCTTGGTGATCGGAGTCCCAGTGAGGCCGGCCAGGAACACCCCGGGCGTCGAGATCTTCGTGTCTCTGATCAGCGCCGGGACGGGCCTGCTGTCGGCCTCCAACTGTTCGAGGTAGGCGACCAGACGCAGGCCCGATCCCTTCTTGAACGGGCCCTTCAGCCCTTCCGCGATCTCGACCAGCCGTCGGTGTTCCTCGAAGGCGGCCAGGATGTCGTCGGCGTACTCCTCGACGAACCGTAGTGCCCAGACCAGCAACGGCCCCATCGTCGCCGGGGCGATCGGCTCGGTGACGTTCTCGCCCAGCGGCGAGGCCGCCGGCAGGTAGTCGTCCATGCCCTCCGCGACCCAGGGCGGCGCGACGAGCCGGTCGGTGTCGGGCAGATACAACCGTCCGGAGTAGTGCAGTCGGGAGAGCGCGATCAGATGACTGGTGGCCGTGTTGCGGGCCAGCCCCCGCGCTTTGTCGAGCTGGTGGCTGTAGTCCGACAGGTCCTCGGCCGTCACCAGCGAAAGCTGCTTGATCCCGCGGTCGTCGAGCCACTGGGCGAACATCGACCAGTCGCTGACCGTCCTCGTGATTCGGCCGACGCTGAGCTTGGAGCGCATGGCGGCGCCGCGCAGGGCAACGTCCCTGTCGGGCAGCGGGTAGTTGATCAACGTCCAAGATGCGTGGCGGAATGGCTCCCTGAAGACCTCGGGGAACCATCGCCAGCGGATGACGTCGTCTGTCTGCGAGGGGTTCTGGGTCAGCGCCAGCAACGACCAGCCGTCGTCGCCGTAGCGGGGCACGAAGTTGCGGCGGCCCTCGACGGCCCGGTCGGGATCGAACACGAAGGCGTCGGTCGCCGGGATCGCGAAGCGGGGGTTCAAGGCCAGGGTCATGCGTCGAATCCCTTCTTCAGCAGCTGGTCAATGACCCTTCGTTCGTGGGTACTTGCCTTCTCCAGGGCGTCGTTCCATTCCGTGTCGGTGAAGTCGGGGGCCTTGCGCAGGTCCCGCAGCCGCGCGAAGGGCTCGCGCCAGTCCTGGTTCCACACCTCCGGCGAAAGCACCGACCGCAGCTCCTTGAGCACGTGCAGCAGATAGGCCAGCCGCGGCAGGTGACGCGGGGTGATCACGGCGTTCGGGCAGGCCGTGCAGAGCAGGAACGACGCCCGGCAAGGCACCCCCTGTTCCCCGAACGGGCTGTGGGTGTAGTCGCTGCAGCTGGCGGTCGGGGAGTCCTTGTCCACGTTCGTGTCCGCCCGGCTGATCTGGGCCTGGAACGACGACCTGGCCGCCTCGATCGCCTCCTCGACCCCGTCAGTGATCACCGGTTGGGCCGCCGCGTGCGTGCGCGGGTCCGGCAGGACATAAGCACCGTCGTGGGTGTCCTGACTGTGCTGCGTGGGCTGCCGCTGATGCGCGATCACCACGGTCTTGCGCAGGCGTCGCAGGTTCAACGAGCCCTCGCCGCCCAGCTCCTGGCGCCAGTTGCGCCAGACGTTGGCGTGGAAGTGGCCGTCGAACAGGCCGGCCGTCCCCTCGCCGTAGGCTGCCCGCCGCTGAGCGAGCCGCCAGACGATCAGCCGGTCGGTGGGTGCCCCCACGTTCTTCAGCATCTCCCGTGCCGGGGCGGTGGACTCGATCGCGTGCGTGATCAGCCGTCCGGGAGAGTTCGTTCCCCAGTCGGCCAGGTTCCTCGTCTCGTAGCGGTCCGCCGGGCGGCGGCGCCGCTTCTCCAACTCGACCCGGTAGATGATTTGCCCCTCGTTACCCGCGTCGGGGCTCGCATCGGGCACCTTCATCTCGACGACCGGTGTCGCGTTCCACCCGTAGGCCGCGATGATCAGGATCATCAGTGCGAAGCCCTCATCGGTGGTCAGGAACAGCCGCATCCACGTGTCCTCGGCCCGGTTGCCGCCCAGGGCTCCTGCGTAACGCGGGTCGGGACGGTGGCGCCCATCCGGACGGATGAAGAACGGCGTCTCGCCGGTGCGGATCAACTGGTCCAGTGCCTCACCGACGAGCCAGCCGTCTGTACCTCTTTCGAACCGGCCCGCCCGCCAGTCAAGGAGGTGCTGCCGGTTGGCGCGGATGCGGTGCAGGGCCGGGCGGAACCGCTGAGTGGCAAGTAGCTTGATGCGGTCGAACTCGGCGTCGCTGTGGGCGGTCTCCTTCGGTGCCTTCTCCTTCGGCATCCGCTTGTTCATCAGCTTCCTGGTCTCCGCGGGCACCAGCGGATGCTGCTTCAGTAGCCGGGCGACCTTGCGGACCTGCCGACTGCCCGTGGAGTTCGGCGTGCGGCTCAGCCGCCAGGCCGCCCAGATGTCCGGGGTCAACTCGCACAGAGACTGCGGGACGTGCTCCTGCTCGGCCAGGAAGCGGCTGAAGTAGAGAAAGATCAGCCAGGACTCCCGGCTGGAGGGCAGCGTCTTCCAGGTGCCGGTGGGCCCGCACTGGACAGCGAACGCCTCCGCCAGTTTGCGCCGCAGCCGTCGACCGACCGCCAGCTGGTCGAAGTCGTAACTGGCCTTGTTCGCCCCGTCCTCGGACACGTGCCAGACCAGCAGGTCACCCGGCTCCAGCGGCGGCTTGCGCCGGTGCCCGTCGTCCCCGGGCAAGACAGCGCGTCGTCCTCGCGTACTCATACCAGTGCCTCGCTGTCCAGGACGCGTTCCGACATCTTTGCGATCCGGCCCAGCAGCTCGTTGGTGCCCGGGTCGGCCTCGTCCAGCAGCAGGGACCGGATTTGCAGGTCCGAGACAGGGGCGAGGTAGATCTTGCGGGTGGTCTCCTCGCTCGCGTGATCGAGGAGGTCCTTGACCATCCGCCAGGCATCCCCATAGAGCAGACGGAAGTCCCGCCGCTCCTCCGGGGTGAGGCCGAACCGTTTGTCCAGCGCGTGCATCAGCGCCACCAGCATCTTCAACGCAAAGGCATGCCTTGTGTCCGCAGAGGCCGTGTGCGGGGATGTCGGTGTCGCGATTCGCCTGGGTGGATTCGGTGCTGCGTTCGCGACTCAGTTCCTGGGGCTGTGTAGCTATTCGACGGGGCCCGAGTGACCGGCATCACACCCTTGAGGTGGACTGGAGAGCCGCCTGGGTGACGCGTGAGACGCCTGGACCGAGGCGGCTGGTCCAGCATCAGTGGGTCTGCTTCCAGGCGGTGAGCTGGAAGAGCCGGGCGGTGTGCATGTAGGGCGGGCGGGCTGTAGTGGCGAGTTCGAGGCGTTCAAGGTCCGCGTAGAAGTCCGGATCGTGCTTGCTTGCGTCGTCGGTGATGTAGTCGCAGAAGCTGCGGATGCCGTAGTGGGCGATGTCTCGGCATCCGAGCTTCCGCAGGGTGGGGATGATCTCTTCGGCTGTGTGGAGTGTCAGCGCCGAGTCGAACATCTGGGTCCGGGCCTGATCGGTGTCGAGTGCGGCGAGCGCGGCCGCAGGGTCCATCTCCCGGACTGCGATGTTCAAGGGTGCCGAATGCCGGTTGATCGCCATGATGGAGACCAGGCCCCCGAGCCTCAGCGGGGAGAGTGCCGAGGCGAGAGCGCCTGGGACGTCGTCCATGTATTGCAGGAGGTTATGGCAGAGCACGACATCGAACTCCCCGTCGGCGAGGTCGCGAGGCAGATCGGTCGCGTCGGCCTCAATGCAGTTGATCAGCTCTGTCACGCCGCCTGCCACGGCCCGCTCGGTGGCCGCGGCGAGCATGGCGGGCGCGTAGTCGACGATGGTGACATGGTGTCCGCGGGCCGCGAGGCGGATGGCGTCGCCACCGTCGCCGCCGGCGAGATCGAGTATCCGCAGTGATTCGCCGCCCAGGCCGTCGAGGTGACGGAGCAGGTTTGCCTCGGCGATCGAGTAGCGCAGTCGGCCCCAGGGGGCGTCCTGCCACTCCTGCCAGGTGGTCATCGCGGTGTTGAACTTCTCAGGTGCTTCAGGCATCTGGCGACGATAACGGCCTGGACATGCCGGGGCAGGGTGCGGGCGGATCAGCAGCATGGTCAGCTGCACGTCCCGATCGTGGTCTTGCGGGCTGCTGGGAGGTGGATCACGTGGTTGGCCGCAGCGGTGTCGGCGGCTCCGCGGAGATGGACGATCTCTTCGTGTTGTGCGGCGAGCCGTGCGAGGGCCTGGGTGCGGAAGTCCGTGAGCTCGCCGATCATCTGCTCCGACTGGGCCAGCCGTTCCCGGAGCTTGGTGTTCTCTGCCTTGAGCCGGGTGATCTGGGCCTCGCGGGGGTCGGGGATTTCGCCGGCGTAGTGAAGAGTCTGCAGGCGTCGTTCGAACTCAAGGCGGAGGTGAGCGTAGGGGCGGGTGCCGTAGAACGCGGTGCGGTCGACGCCCGCTTCGCGGGCGAGGGTCTTGATGTCGCATTTTTCGCCGGGCGGGATCTCGCCGCGAAGGAGGCGGTCCATGGCGGCCCGGATGCGGTTCTCGTTCTCGGTGCGCTGGGCTGCGGAGATTCTCATGCGGACTCCTCGTCCATGGTTGCACTGGCGGCGTCGATCTCGGCGACGACCCGGAGGGCTGGTCGTAGTCGGCCTGGAGCCGGGTGCGTTCGGTCTTGCGGGTGGCGCCGAGTTGGCCGATGAAGATCTTTGCTCTGTCGGCATGCTCGGCCCAGACGGGCCGGTGGCCGGGGTGGTGGGTGGCCTGCGGGCAGCGGGCGGAGTCACACATCCCGATCAGCGGGCGGTCCGCGGTGGGGGTGCCCGCGAGTTTGAGGCAGAGTGCCCGGGAAGGGTCGGTGAACCAGCAGTAGTTCGCCGGTCCGAGGTGCAGGACGTTGGCTCGTTTGGTCAGGAGGTTGAGGACGTCGCGGTCGTTGCGCTGGGCTTTCGGAGCCGTGCCCGAGGCGGCAGCGAGCTGGTCGTCGATACCGGCGAAGAACTCGGTGAGGCTGCGGGCGCCGGGACCGGCAGGCAGAACGCCTTCCTGGTAGTTTCGGAACTCCTCCAGTACCAGCTGGAGATTGCGCTCGCTCTCGTGCTTGTTGACCTCGGCCAACAGCTCGGCCTGGGCCCCGCCGGGGCGCGAGGCATAGCCTTCCGTTGTGGCCACGGCGATATGTTTCATGTGGATCTTGGTGGCCAGGACGCCGCCGGGCCGGTAGGCCATTTCCAGGGACAAAGTGCGCCGCAGCATCCGCAAGTTGACTGGCCCCCCGGGGATTGGCGCCAGGCCAAGTCGTTGGCCGGCCTCGGAGTTGGCCCAGTTCTTGAACCACTTGAAGCGGACGTTGAAGGAGAACCTGCCGATCAGCAAAGCCCCTTCTGCCGGGGCGTCGTGCAGTTGCTCGAGGAGTTCGATCGCTCGATAGACCGGCTCGATAACGACCCACTCGTCGTCGGTGCCGCCCAGCGGCTGCCCTTTGACGATCTTGCTGGCGATCCGGTAGCGGGTCAGGCCCGGGACGGCCTCGTCGGGCGGTCGTCGGCAGCCGATACGCAATTCCATCAGCTCACTCGCGCGCATGCCTGAGATAGCGGCAGCGGTGATGATCGCGGCGGTGCGGACGATGCCGACCAGGGCAACGGCCTGGAGCCGGGACACCGGCAGGGTCCAGGGCAGTGACGATGTCCCGTCGGCCGCGGGGACCATGTCGGCATCACGGCCGAACGGTCTCTCGACGCCGACCTGCGCGAGGGTGTCTTCCAGCGCCGGCCTCATGGTGGGTAGCCACGGATGGCAGAACTGGCTCAGCCCGGCCCGGCGGGCGAGGGTGCCCATGGCCACCAGGAGAAGGGGGTCGTCCTCAGCCCAGCCCTTATCGAGGCGCTTCGCGACGTAATGGTCCTCCAGCATGGGCAGGGCTGTGCACGTTCGCGTGTACTCGGCGAGGATTTCGCTGAGCTCCAGGACCGGGACGCGGTTCTTGGGCCCGACCCGCCGGAGTCCTTGTGCTCGTCGGGCCGAGTGGCGGTCGGATTCGCGGATCTTGTTTGCCAGGTCGACGGCGTGCGGACCTAGTGTGGACATCAGGTAGAGGGCGGCCGCGAGCATCGGCTGCATGATCTCGTCCGCGACCGGTTGGGTCTTGTTCTCGTCTCGGCCGCTGGGCATCTCGGCGACGGCGGAGGCGGTGGCGCCGCCCCAGGGCCGCAGCCCGGCGGGGACGCGGTCGGTGGTGAACAGGTCGCGGTAGTTCACCAGGTCGACGACGACCTGGGCGGCGGATCTCCTGGTCGCGTGGCTGTTCTCGCCGATCACGGCTCCGTCATCGTCGAGCACGTAGCGGCGGTGAGCCAGGTATGCCTCACAGTCCCGAGTGGTGACCTGCTGCAGGCTGCTGGTCGCCCGTTCGCCCAGCCAGTTGAAGAAGCGGACGAGTTCGTCGAGACGACCGCAGCAACTGGTGACGTGGAGCGGGTTGCGGAAGGCGCGGGGCAACGGGGCGACCGTCTGGTGGCGGGGTGCGAGCATCGCCAAGACCAGTTCCTTGGCCACCAGTTGCCAACGCGAGTCCGTGATCAGGGTGAAGTCGAAGCGCCTCACCGAGGGGCTCAACTGGGTCGGCAGCGGTCCCACTTTGAGCCGCTGATCCGCCGAGGATTCCGCGGCGACCACCGCCGCCAGTCCTCGAAATCGAGCAGGTCCTCGACCTCGGCATGGCACCAGTTCTTGTCCCGCTGCCACAGGAAGTTGAAGAACAGACAGCAGTCCCCGGCGTAGTTCCGACGCGTCTCCCAGGCCAGATGCGCGAACGCCGAACGCGTCGTGTACAGCGTCAGCCGCGGGTCCACCTGGTAGTTAGGGTCCGTGAAGAACACGTCCCCCGGGTCGATCCGGGCGGCCTCCTCCCGTACGTCGAGGTCGGCCCACTCCCTCAGGACAGGGTGATCGCTCGCCGCTGCGGCGTGCCGTCTCGTCACCCAGTGCACTTGCCGGAACTTGCTCACACGTCCCTCTTCGCTCGCAACACGTACCGCTGCAACACGAAGATTCAATAGGGAAGAAGCTGCAACTCGATTTCGGCGTGTTATCCAGGCCGACGGAGGAAAGGTAGCGGGCGCAGTCTGCGCGGGTCCAGCCGAGTTCGATGAGTGGATGCCGGTTGCGCATGTACTGGACGTCGGCATCCTTGGCTCGGTGGAACTTGTCCGTGGAGATTCCCACCCATTGCTCGACGAATGTACTCTTCGGGATGCGCTGCGGGTAGGGGTGTCCGAGGAGTTCCCGGACCTTCTTCTTGATTGGCTTTATCTTGTATTCCCCGGTGCTTCTCTGCACTTCGCTCGAATGGGTGACGAGGTATGTGGTGGGCATGGCAAGGCTCCTTTTCTGACGGATCGGCTCATGGGTTGCTGCAAGGTGGGGAGGCGGCCGGTGCTGGGGATGTCCCCACTTCCACGTCGGCTGCGGGAAACATCTGCTGGATGCCCGAGTGCTGGCTTGCCCAGGCTCTGTCGTGCTGCTGGGGCGAGACGGTGTGGCCCATGCCCGGGGCAGTTGAAGCCGTTATTTCCGCTCATGCGCGGACGGGCATCGCCTAGCCTGCTCTCCATGCCCGACAACACCACACACGTGAAGCGTGACGACCGGCCTGAGGAATCCCGGCGAGTGCGCCTGAGCCAGACGTTCGACGAAGATGCGGAGTTGTACGACCAGGCCAGGCCCGGCTACCCGCCGGAGCTGTACGACGACCTTGCGGAGTTCGCCGGTGCCTGCCCGGGCAGCCGAGTACTGGAGATCGGCTGCGGGACCGGGCAGGCCACGGTGCCGCTGGCCGAGCGAGGCTGTCGGATCACGGCCGTCGAGGCAGGACCGAGTATGGCCGCAGTCGCCCGCCGTAACCTGAACGGGGCCGCGGGGGTAGAGATCGTTACGGCAGACTTCGAGAGTTGGCCTCTTCCGGAGGATTCGTTCGACGTGGTCTTCGCAGCGACCGCTTTCCACTGGATCGACCCGGCGGTAAGAATGGCGAAGGCTGCCGAGGCGCTGCGTCCGGGCGGGGCGCTCGCTGTGGTGCGGACCCAGCATGTGAGGGGTGGTACCGAGGAGTTCTTTGTCGAGGTGCAGCGCTGCTATGAGCGGTTCGATCCGGACACGCCGCCTGGGTTTCGGCCTCCGGAAGCCGCCGACATCGACGGCTCGGACCACGCCCAGGAGGTCGTGCGGAGCGGTGCGTTTGGTCCCACGGTCTTCCGCCGTTACGAACGGGACCTTACGTACACCACGTCGGAGTATCTGAGGCTGCTTCAGACCTACTCCGGTCACCGTGCTCTTGCAGAAGCTGCCAGGAACGGCTTGCTGGGGTGCATCGTGGACCTGATCGACGGGCGATACGGCGGTCGGGTGACCAGGCGGTATCTCATCGAGTTGGCGGTGTCGCATCGGCGGTGACGCCGTTTGGCACACCGTGACACCCTCCGTGGCCACAGAGCACGAGGGGGCAAAGGGTCCAGTCTGTGATGGCTCCGCTCAGGAGGCGCACTGCTTGCTGGCCACGCGTGATGGCGTTTCACAGATTCTCCCTGCGAGGTTTCGGGATGCCGAGGTCGACGGGCGGCCTCTGGTCTCGGCGTTGCGTTTCGTCGCGCTTGGCGCGGAGGAAGGAGAGGGTGAGGTCGATGCCTTCGGTCTCACCGGCCCAGCCCTCAGCTTCGGCGCGTGCTCGGCGGTCGAGGAGGTCGGCCTCCAGCTCCGCGAGGCGGGGCAGCATCTTGGGGTTGACGTGCAGCATCGGGCAGCGGACGCAGGCGTGCTCGTGCTGGCAGGGGGTGCCGTAGGGCCGGCCGCAGGAGCCGAGTTCGACCTTGCGGCGGTCGAAGTGCTCCTCGAACTCGGACCACTCGTCAGCGGTGGAGTCGCGGTATTCGTCGGTGGGTCGGGTCTGGCGCCGGTGTTCCAGGTGCTCCTGGTAGTGGCGGATGACGCCTTCGTCGAACACAGCGACGTAGCCGCGAGTGGTCTGGACGTTCAAGTGTCCGAGCAGGGCCGCGCCGATGTGGATCGGCAGGCCGCTGTTTACGAGTTCGGTGATGAAGATCCGGCGGAAGTCGTGCGGGGTGAACTTCAGCCCCTTGAAGCCCGGGTGCACTGCGGCGAGGGCGAGGCAGCGCCGCTCGATCATCTTCTGGATCGTGCCGGGGTTGAAGACCGCGGGAATCGTGCCGTTCTGCCGCTGGAACAGGAATGGCATCGGGGGACTCCAGACCTTGTCGTGCGGGTCGTAGCGAGTCACGAGCGGGATCGGCCGGCCGGTGCGAGCGTGTCGGCGGATGATCGAGGCGATCACGTGGAAGAGCTCGGCGGACATCGGGATCACGCGCTCGCGGTCGGTCTTCGAAGGCGCGATGACCAGCAGCGCGATGACCTCGCCACCGGGCCGCTGATACTGGCGGATGCTCAGGTGGGTGAGCTCGCACAGCTCCTCGACGCGGACGCCGGAGTGCCGCAGTGTCTCCACCGCTGCCCAGTCCCAGAAGGTGGTTTCCTCCTCGGCGGCGATGTGGACCATCTCGCCGCTGTCGTTGTTGCGCAGACGTGGAGGGATCGGTGCGGTGTGCCGGCTGAGCTTGCGATCAGCCTCGCTCAGCACACGTGTGTAGCTGTTGCCGGCGAAGGTGAACGACTCTCCCTCGACCGCTTCCTCGGCGAGCTGGAGCAGCTGGCGGAAGTGGTCGTAGCGGGACTCGACGTGCTCGACGAGCACCGGCAGCAGCGGCTGACGCTGGCGGGTGCGGTCGGCGCTGCGTTCGTTGATCCGTCGGCGGCGAGCGCCGAGCCCGTGCAGGTCGGACGGCGGGACCGGGCAGGGAGCGACCCACGTTGCCCACCGCTCGGGTTCCTGGGCGGCCCAGGTGTGCAGGTCGTAGTAGAAGCTCCGAACGGAGATGACCAGGCTGTCTGCCCCGGCGCGCGGAGCGCCGTTGTCCTTGACGGCGATCATCTGCCGCCAGGCGGTGTAGATCTCCGGAGAGATCCGCAGGTCAGCCTGGTCGGGGTTGAGGCGTTCGATCTTCTCCCAGAAGTGGTGGGCCAGGTGCAGGACCAGGTTCTTCAAGGTGGCGTAGTCGGTGTCCGCGCGGCGCCGCGTGAAGTAGTCGATCAGCACCCCGCGCACCGCCTGGTTCCGGATCGGGTAGAGGCCGACGAGCTCCTCGACGCTCTTCTGGCCCCGCATGAGAGCAGCGCGCATCGTTGCCGGAACGGTCGGTGGAAGGTGGCCCGTGGCGTGGAGCACGTGCCACACGCCTTGGCCGCGGAGCCGGTTTCCGGCCTTGTTCCCGGGGTCCACCACCGACCAGGCCCGCCGGTTCTCCTGCGCGAAGTGCAACAGGGCGGGCGCCGTGACGTCGCTCAGCGCGACCCCCTGCACCGCGAGCAGAACGCACAGGTCGAACAGGGCCTCGGTGCGGTGCGCGTAAGTGTGCTGGTGCACCTCGACCTGCTTGGCGAACTCGTCCAGCAGCGGGTCGCTCTGGGCCGCGATGAAGTGGGCTGCGAAGCCGGTCATGTGGTGGCGCCGGAAGGCCACCAGGGACGGCTGGATGACGCGCAGGCAGATCAGGGCTCGCAGGCCGGTGGTGAGTTTGACGCTGGGGCTGCGGCGGCACTCCAGGTCGTTGACGTCGGCCAGTCCTTGCCCGACAGGGCTGGCGTCCCACCGTTCCTGCCAGGTCAGGCCGGGGTAACCGGCCAGGTAGTCCAGGAGGAGCCCGGCGGACTGGCCGCGCTGCTGTCGCGTTGACGTACCTCCATCCCAGGTGTCGACGACCAGCTTCGCGATCGACCGCGAACTGCTGCGGGACAGGTCGCCGAACGGGCGGGGTGGCGTGGCGGCGGTGGCCGGCTCGGCTGTCATCGGGCCACCGACGAAGCGGCTGGGGTAGTCCAGGCCCTCGGCGATCGGGCCGTGGCGGCGGCTGACGCCGGTGGTCGGGCTCGCGGCTGTCTTAGGCACCGAACACCGCCGCGATGTCGTCGGCGGCGTAGCCGGTCGGGTAACTCATCTGGGGGCGCGGCTGGTTGTAGTGCTCCAGCAGGGCGTCGAAGATCTCCTCGACCCGCACCGCCAGGTAGCGGCTGGTGGTCTGGATGTTCGCATGGCGCAGTACCGCCTGGACCTCGGGCAGCATGAGCTTGCCGCCGTTGGCCATCCGGTGGGCCGCGGTGTGGCGCAGGTCGTGAAGCGTCCAGTTCGTGCGCAGGTTCTGCTGGGCCCGCTGCACCACCCGACGCATCGCCCAGTAGGTCAGAGGCCGGTCTTGACCGTGCCGAGTGCGCCAGACGCACTCGCCGGCCTCCGGCGTGCCGACGGTGTCCAGGTAGCGTGCCAGTCGGACGGATGCCTCCGGCGAGATCGGCACGAGCTCGCGTTCCCGGGTGCCCTTGGTGATGACGTAGAGGCCCGGCTTGGCCCAGTGGATGTCGTCGGTGCCGACGCCGAGCAGTTCCTCCGCCCGGGCGCCGCTGGAGACGTAGCAGTCGAGCAGGGCTCGGTCCCGCTCGCAGCCCATCGCGGCGAACAGCTCGTCCCACAGCGGATCGGGGATGGAGCGCGGAGGCCGGCTGGTGACCTTCTGGCGCAGCCTGGCCCGGCCCAACACCGGCTTGGGCTCCAGCGGGCTCAGGTGACTCAAGGCCCGGCGCCGCTGTGGCGAGACGGGCACCGGGTTCGCCACCGGCCCGCGTCCGTAGTGCGCATGGAACGCGTAGAAGCCGCTCACCACCGACAGCGCGTGGTTGATCGTCGTCGGTGCGTACCCAGGGCCGAGGTACGGCTTCCCGGTCCGTGGATTGACCGTTCCAGGAGGTGGCGACTGAGGGTTGCGCCGACGGCGCTGCGGGTTCGAGGCCGTACGCAGCCAGCCGGTGAGGACGGCGGTCTCCGCCTCGGTCGCTCGTTCCCAGGCCACATCGAGCAGCCACAGCAGCCGGAACCACCGCAGCATCCCGAACCCGTAGCTACGGGCAGTCAGCGGGCTGCTGTCACTCAGCGCCAGGTCGCGCAGGTACGCGGTGACCGGCTCCACCTCGCGTCCGAGGCCGTTGACAACCATGAAGGGAGGGTGGGCCTCACCGGTATCCACCACGGCACCTGCGCGGGGCAGCTGGGCCCGACCCTCCATCAGTTCGTGACGTAGATCCACTTCGCTCTCCTTGATCGTGATGACCAACACCGCGATCAACGAGGAGAAGATGTGCAGATAACTGTGCACTGGCGCCTGGTCATACCGGGTCTTCCGTCCTGGTTGAGGACGTGGAGCGGCATGGAAGCGAAGCGGTGGTCCGGGTCGAGGGCGACGCCGTCCCGCACGCTCACCCGAACGGCGGAGGCCGGAGACGGGAAGAGGTAGGCGACGACCTCACGTCGCACTTCCTCGGCGATCTCCTCGTCGGTGCGCAGGAACACCTTCAGCAGATCCGCGCGGCTGACGATGCCCTCCAGCGCGCCGTCCGCGTCGACCACCGGAAGCCGCTTGACCTTGGCCCGGGCCATCGTGCGGGCTGCCTGGGCGAGCGTCACCCCCGAGCGGACCGTGAGGGCGGGGGAGGTCATCAGCTCCTCGGCGGTCACCGCACCGGCCTTCGCCAGATCCGCCAGCCGTCGCAGCTGGGTGTACCGGTCGGGGTCGCTGTCGCGGAACTCCTCCTTGGGCAGCAGGTCGGCCTCCGAGACGACGCCGATCACTCGGCCGTCCTCCTCGACGACGGGCACGGCACTGATCCTCCTGTCCCACATCAGCTGGACGATCTCCTTGAAGGCCGTCCCTCGACCGACTGTTGCGACCGTACGGGTCATGACGTCGCCGACGATGTGCGGTGTGCCGTGCATGATCACTCCTTCGAGGTCCGCGCGGGGAATGGGCGGACGGGTCAGCGGGCGCTGCCGGCGCCGTAGGGGGCGTACAGGTCCAGCAGCCGGGTCCGGGCGGCCTGGAGGCGATGGGCGAGCACCTCACCGACCCACAGACCCACGGCCTGGCCCATGGCCGGGTCCTCCTGGCACATCAGACGGACGGCCGTGGCGTCGAACTCGTACGCCCGCACCGGAGTCGTCGCCTCGGCGCCCAGGTGCCACACATGCGGGGGGAACAGCCAGGACCAGCCCACGAGTTCGTTGTGCCGGAGCGACTCGATCACGGCCGGCCGGCGGCCCGGCACCCGCATGTCGAGCTCGACCGTGCCCGTGCGGAGGATCCAGAAGCGGTCGGCACGGCTTCCCTCCTCGAACAGCCGTGTCCCCTGCGGGAACGCCACCTCACGGGCGACGCGCATCAGCCGCTGCCGATGCTCGGTGGGCAGCGCCCGCAGCATGCTGGGCGTGGGTGTGGTGATCATGGCGTGCCTCCAGGCGGTCTACCGGAACTGCCATGCCCAGCCTGTGCCGCGCCACCCCCGCCCGCCATGGGCCGTCCGGTCCCTCACCCGGGCCGGTCGGCACGGCGGAGGAGCCTTCCGGCACCCTGCGGCGACCGGGCACCCGCTGTTCCATGAAGGCATGGGACGAACCGCCCGACCGAGGGGGATGAGCACCGTGGGTACCTCACTGACTCCCGACTTCTGGAGGCTGTTCGCCGTACTCCTGCTCCTGTCCGCGACGCTCACGTTCGTGCTGAGCACCGTGCTCGACGCGCTGTACGTACGGCGGCTGCGGCGACAGCAGGACCGGCGGCCCACCGCTCGCGCGGAGGGGAGCGCGGACCGGCCGTCCGACGCCCCTGGGGACGGGACACGGCACCTCCCGTCCACGGCCCGTCGGGGCCGGGCCCCGCACCCGCCCCGGCGAACGCCCGCGCACCGGTGACGGGGCGACCGGGCATCGACGACGTCTTCACCTCACCCGCCTCGATCGTCTTCGACCAGGCCGAGAACCGGCCGAGAACCGGCTGCACACCATCAAGGCCGCACTCGTGGCCCCCCTGGAGGACTGAGTCATGCGCATGGTCGTCGCCCTCGGCGGCAACGCCCTGCTGCACCGGGGCGAACGCCCCGACGCGGTCGTCCAGCAGGCGAACGTCGACCGGGTCGCCACCGCCCTCGCCGCCCTCGCCCGCGACCACGACCTCGTCGTCACCCACGGCAACGGCCCCCAGATCGGGCTGCTGGCGAGGGAGAGCGAGTCCGACCCCGCGCTGAGCGCGCCCTACCCGATGCATCTCCTCGGCGCCCAGACGCAGGGCATGATCGGCTCCCTGCTGGCCCGCGCCCTGCACGACGCCATGCCGCGCCGCCGGATCGCCGTCCTGGTCACCCACACCCTCGTCCGCTCCGACGACCCCGCCTTCGACCGGCCCACCAAGTTCGTCGGCCGGGCGTATCCGCAGGACGTCGCCGACCGCCTCGCCCGTGTCCACGGCTGGCGCATGGCGCCGGACACCGGGGGCAGGCGCCGCGTCGTCCCCTCCCCGAGGCCCGAGCGCGTCCTGGAGACCGACACGGTCCGCGAACTCCTCGCCACCGGCACGCTGGTCGTCTGCGGGGGCGGCGGGGGAGTACCGGTCACCGCCGACCGGGTCACCGGTGCCCTCACCGGCGTCGAGGCGGTCGTCGACAAGGACCTCACGGCGGCCCGGCTCGCCGAGGAACTGAAGGCCGACTTCCTGCTGATCCTCACCGACGTGCCCTACGTCTACGACGGCTACGGCACCCCGGACCAGCGCCCCCTGCTCGACGCCACCCCCGGCCAGCTGCGCGGGCGAGAGTTCGCCCCCGGCTCCATGGGACCCAAGACCGAGGCCGCCGCCCTGTTCGTCAGCCGCACCGGTGGGCTGGCCGCCATCGGCGCCCTGGACGCGGCCTACGAGATCGTCCACGGCCTCTCGGGGACACTGATCCGCCCCGATCTGCCCACGGGCTGACGGGCCTGCGAGCGGGCGCGCCGGCAGGACTCCGAGCCGGCGCGCCGACGGGGCTCGGAGCCGCCCGGCCCCGGCCCACCGGGGACCAACGGCACTCCCGTGTGCGCCGCTCGGCACTCCCCCCGGCCCGCGCGAACGACGAGCATCCGAGGTGCAGGCAGGTGCGACGAACCGAGGAGAGGACCGGCGATGACCGCGACCACGACCGTGGGCAGCCGAACGAGCGACGCCTGGCGGGACTTCGCCGGGACGCACTGGCGCGAACACGTCGACGTACGTGACTTCATCCAGGCCAACTACACCCCGTACGAAGGCGGAGCCGACTTTCTGAGCGGCCCGACGGACCGTACCCGCGCCGTCTGGGAGAAGATCGTCGCGCTGTTCCCCGAGGAGCGCAGCAGGGGCATCCTCGACGTCGACCCCGCGACCCCCTCGACGATCACCTCGCACGCGCCCGGGTACATCGACCGCGAGCGCGAACTGATCGTCGGTCTGCAGACGGACGCGCCGCTCAAGCGCGCGATCATGCCGAACGGAGGCCTGCGGATGGTGGAGAACGGACTGCGCGCCTACGGCTACGAACCCGACCCCTTCGTCACCCGGGTCTTCGGCACCTACCGCAAGACCCACAACGACGGCGTCTTCGACGCCTACACCCCCGAGATGCGGGCCGCCCGCAAGGCGGGCATCATCACCGGGCTCCCGGACTCCTACGGACGGGGCCGGATCATCGGCGACTACCGTCGCGTGGCGCTGTACGGCACGGACCGGCTGACCGAGGCCAAGAAGGCCGAGCGGGCCCTGCTGGACGCCCGGCCCTCCACCGCCGACGTCGTCCGGGACCGGGAGGAACTCGCCGAGCAGATCAGGGCGTTGGGTGAGCTGACCCGGATGGCCGCCGGCTACGGCTGCGACGTCTCCCGCCCCGCGACCACCGCCCACGAGGCCGTGCAGTGGCTCTACCTCGGCTACCTCGCCGCCGTGAAGGAACAGAACGGCGCCGCGATGTCCCTGGGCCGCACCTCGACCTTCCTCGACGTCTACCTCCAGCGCGACCTGACGGCAGGGCTCCTCGACGAGACCCGCGCCCAGGAGCTGATCGACGACTTCGTGATCAAGCTGCGGATCGTCCGCTTCCTGCGCACCCCCGAGTACGACGCCCTGTTCTCCGGCGATCCCACCTGGGTGACGGAGTCCCTCGGCGGCATCGGGGCCGACGGACGCCCGCTGGTCACCCGCACCTCCTTCCGCTTCCTGCAGACGCTGTACAACCTGGGCCCCGCACCCGAGCCGAACCTCACGGTGCTGTGGTCGCCTAGCCTGCCCGACGGCTTCAAGCGGTTCTGCGCCCAGGTCTCCATCGACACCAGCGCCGTGCAGTACGAGTCCGACGAACTGATGCGCCCGCGCACCGGGGACGACACCGCGATCGCCTGCTGCGTCTCCGCCATGGCGGTGGGGAGGCAGATGCAGTTCTTCGGGGCCCGGGTGAACCTCGCCAAGGCGCTGCTGTACGCGGTCAACGGCGGCCGCGACGAGATGACCTCCGAGCAGGTCGCCCCGGCCACACCCCCGCTCACCGGGGAGTACCTGGACTACGCGGAGCTGTCGGCGGCGTACGACCGGGTCCTGGACTGGCTGGCCGCGACGTACGTCGACGCGCTGAACGTCATCCACTACATGCACGACAAGTACGCCTACGAGCGCATCGAGATGGCGCTGCACGACCACCCGGTGCACCGCTTCATGGCCTGCGGCATCGCCGGGCTGTCGGTGGCCGTGGACAGCCTGTCCGCCGTCAAGTACGCGCGGGTGAAGGTGTTCCGGGACGCCGGCGGCCTCGCCGTCGACTTCCGTACCGAGGGCGACTTCCCGACCTACGGCAACAACGACGACCGCGCCGACGACATCGCCGTCCAGCTGGTCGAGTCGTTCATGGCGAAGGTGCGCGAGCACCCCACCTACCGGGACGCCGAGCACACCCAGTCGGTCCTCACCATCACCTCCAACGTGGTCTACGGCAAGCACACCGGGAACACCCCCGACGGCCGCCGCGCCGGACAGCCCTTCGCCCCCGGCGCCAACCCCATGAACGGCCGCGATCTGCACGGGGTGGCCGCCTCGGCCCTGTCGGTCGCCAAACTGCCGTACGAGCAGGCGCGCGACGGCATCTCGCTGACGACGACCATCACCCCGGAGGGCCTCGGTCACCGCCCCGACGAACGCGCGGGCCACCTCGTCGGCATCCTCGACGCCTACACGGCCTCGGGCGGCTTCCACATGAACGTCAATGTGTTGGACCGTGCCACGCTCCGGGACGCGATGGAGCACCCGGAGAAGTACCCCGACCTGACCGTGCGCGTCTCCGGATACGCCGTCAACTTCGTCCGCCTGACCCGGGAGCAGCAGCTCGACGTCATCAGCCGCACCTTCCACGGATCGATGTGAGCCGGATGCCCTCGCCCAGGGGCCGGATCCACTCCTGGGACCTGTCCACCGGCGTGGACGGTCCCGGGACCCGGTTCGTCCTGTTCGTCGCCGGCTGTCCGCTGCGCTGCCTGTACTGCGCCAACCCCGACACCTGGCACATGCGCGACGGGCAGGAGACCACGGTGGACGAGGTGATGGCGGAGATCGAGAAGTACCGTGCCTTCCTCACCACGGCCGGCGGGGGCGTCACCGTCACGGGCGGCGAACCCCTCCTCCAGTCCGGCTTCACCGGCGAGATCCTGCGCCGCTGCGAGGAACTGGGACTGCACACCGCCCTCGACACCTCCGGCTTCCTCGGCGCCCGCGCCACCGACGAACTCCTCGGCCACACCGACCTGGTGCTGCTGGACATCAAGTCCTTCGACGTCACCACCTACCGGCGGCTGACGGGCGGCGAACTGGGCCCCACCCTGAACTTCGCCACCCGCCTGGACCGGCTCGGCGTCCCCATGTGGATCAGATACGTCCTGGTGCCCGGCTGGACGGACGAGCCGGAGTCCGTCGAGGGACTCGCCCGCTTCGTGGGCGGTCTCGGCGCGGTCGACCGCGTGGACGTCCTGCCGTTCCACAAGCTCGGCGCCGCGAAGTACGACGCCCTCGGCCTGCCGTTCCCGCTCCGCGACACCCCCGGCCCGGACGCCGACCTGACCGAACGGGTCCGCGAGCGGTTCAGGACGCACGGCGTGCCCGCCTACTGATTATCACCTTCCGCCGCGCTCCCCGCCGCGCCTCCGTCGCCCAACAGGCCTCGCAGGCAGGGCCGTTCAGCCCCACAGCCGCAGACCTTCGGCATCCGGCGCGCCTCGGCGGACGCGACGAGAGTGGAGGCATCACAGCACGTCCCGACCGTTGCCGAAGGGAACACCATCATGGCCGTGCACGAGCACCCTCACCGGAGGCCGAGCCTCCACCTGCCGTCCTTCCGGGGAACCCGGACCGCCTCGGCGGCCGAGCCCACCCTGTCGGAAGCGACCGGCACGCACGCGGTGGCGGCCTACTCGCTCGCCTCCCTGCGACTGCTCACCGGATTCGTCTTCCTGTGGGCGTTCCTCGACAAGACCTTCGGCCTCGGCTACGCCACCCAGTCCGGCAAGGGCTGGATCGACGGCGGTTCGCCGACGAAGGGCTTCCTCGGGTCCGTCGCCGTCGGGCCGATGGAGTCCACCTTCCACTCCTGGGCCGGCGACCCCTGGGCCGACTGGCTGTTCATGCTCGGTCTGCTCGGCATCGGGCTCGCCCTGACCGCCGGGGTCGCCCTGCGGCTCACGGCCGCCGCCGGCACGGTGATGATGGCGCTGATGTGGGTCGCCGAATGGCCGCCCGCACGGCACCTGTCGGACGGCTCGCCGAGCATGTCGACGAACCCGTTCGCGGAGTACCACGTCGTCTACGCCGTCGCCCTGGTCGTTCTCGCCGCCACGGCCGCCGGAGACACCCTCGGTCTCGGCAGGGCCTGGGCCCGGCTCCCGCTGGTGCGCCGCAGCCCCTGGCTGCGTTGACCGCGGGAGGAGCGGCGGGTCCGACGGTGGGCCCGCCGCCCCACGACCGCGCGGGGCAGGGCCGGTCGGCCCTCCCCAGGGACCTGCGGCCCCTGCCGGGCCACCGGCCCGCGGAAGAAGCTCTAACCAGGACGCGGACGCCCCCGCTCGAACCCTCCGATCAGAACCCACGACCCCAAAGGTGGAGATCATGAACCGCACCGTCACCGTCGGCCTCGACGGCTCCCGTGAGAGCCGCTCGGCGGCCGAGTGGGCGGCCCGCGAGGCACAGCTGCTCGGCGTGCCGCTGAAGCTGGTCCACGTCTGGGAGCCCGTCCCGGTCCCGATGGCGCAGGCACCGCTGCTCGGCGCGGAGACCCAGCAGCACTGGACCGAGCGCGTCCCCCGCGAGGCCGCCGAGGGCCTCCGCCTGCGCCACCCGGGGCTGGAGGTCGTCACCGAGCACGTCTCCGGTCGCCCCTCCGAGGTGCTGGTCGACGAGGCGAGGAACGCCGAGCTGCTGGTCCTGGGCTCCCGCGGGCTGAGCGGCGTCGGCGGTTTCATGGTCGGCTCGGTCGGACTGGCGGTCGTGGCGCACGCCGAACGGCCGACCGTCCTGGTCCGCGCCGAGGAACTGGCCGCGGACGAGCACGAGATGGACCCGGCCGGCATCCCGTCCGCGGCGACACCGTTCCGTCCCGTCGTCCTCGGCCTCGACGTCGAGAGCCCCGACGAGGAACTGATCGAGTTCGCGTTCGCGGCGGCCGCCCGCCGCGGCACCTCCCTGCGGGTCGTGCACGGCTGGAACCCGCCCCCCTACTACGCCTACGGCCTCTCCGTCGACCTCGAACTCCACGGAGCCCTCGCCCGCCGTGAGAGCACCGCCCTGACCGAGGTCCTGAGCCCGTGGCGCGAGAAGCACCTGGACGTCGAGGTCACCGAGGAGTCGCACTACGGCACCCCCGGCAACCACCTCGTCGACGCGTCCCGCGAGGCCTCCCTGGTCGTCGTGGGCCGCCGGATCCGCCGCAACCCGTTCGGCGCCCACATCGGCCCCGTCGCCCACGCGGTCCTGCACCACAGCGCCGCCCCCGTCGCCGTCGTCCCGCACGACTGACGTCACAATCCAAGGAGTTGACCCCATGAAGGCAGCGGTTGTCCGAGCCTTCGGCGAGCCCCTGGTCATCGAGGACCGCCCCGACCCCGAGCCCGGCCCCGGCCAGGTCCGCGTCCGTGTCGAGGCGTCCGGCCTGTGCCACACCGACATCCACGCCGCCCACGGCGACTGGCCCGTCAAGCCGAACCCGCCGTTCGTCCCCGGCCACGAGGGCGTCGGCCTGGTCGAGAAGCTCGGCGAGGGGGTGACCCACCTCCGCCTCGGCCAGCGGGTCGCGGTGCCCTGGCTGGGCCGGGCCTGCGGGCGGTGCGAGCACTGCCTGTCCGGCTGGGAGACGCTGTGCGAGCAGCAGATCAACACCGGCTACGGCTGCGACGGCGGGTACGCCGAGAAGATGCTGGCCTGGGCCGACTTCGCCCAGCCGGTGCCGGACCGTGTCACCGCCGTCGACGCGGCACCGCTCACCTGCGCCGGCGTGACCACGTACAAGGCCCTCAAGGTCGCCGACGTGCGGCCCTCGCAACTGGTCGCGATCTCCGGGATCGGAGGCCTAGGCCCAATGCCGTTGCTTTTACCGTGGGAGTAGGCTGGTTGGCAGTGGGTCCCGGGGGTGGTTGGGGTGGCTGCGAGTGCGTCTGACTTATCGGGTCTTGGTCTTCTGACCTGGGTGTATCCGCCGGGGTTGGTGGACCGGGTGG
>NZ_JAQYWT010000245.1:0-411 GCF_036322545.1 Streptomyces sp. SP18BB07 | reverse complement strand
GCGAGCGAAACCGGATGAGGCCAAACCGTATGCGTGTGAGACCCGGCAGGGGTTGCGTATACGGGGTTGTGGGATCTCTCTTCTGTTGTCTGCCGGCAACAGGACGAGTCAGAAACCGATGATGTAGGCGAAGGACATGCGATAGGTCCGGCGTAGAGGGTAAGACCCCCGTAGCTGAAACATCAGCGGCACGTTTGAGAGACACACAAGTAGCACGGGGCCCGAGAAATCCCGTGTGAATCTGGCGGGACCACCCGCTAAGCCTAATTATTCCCTGGTGACAGATAGCGGATAGTACCGTGAGGGTATGGTGATAAGTACCGCGTGAGCGGAGTGAAATAGTACCTGAAACCGTGTGCCTACTAGCCGTGGGTGCGTCGCGCATCGTGTTTACTCGGTGCGTCGTGACTG
>NZ_JAQYWT010000244.1:0-153189 GCF_036322545.1 Streptomyces sp. SP18BB07 | reverse complement strand
GGGCCTGGAAAAAGCCGGGGCGCAGCCCCGCTTTTTCCAGGGGCGCGGGGAACTGCGCGACCAGCCCCCACCGGACGGACGCTTGGGGGTCAAAGGGGCGCAGCCCCTTGAGGATGGGACGGGTAGGGGCGGCGGGGGCGAGAGAACGCACCCCCGCCTCATAGGCTGCCCCCGTGGCTCTAGACCCCTGGCTGACCGCACTGACCGTGACCGCCGCCCTCTGGGGCGCAGCCACCGGCACCCTCCTCCCCCGCCCCGCCTACCGCTTCACGGTCGACGAGGACCACCCCTGGCAACACGAGTGCCCCGCCGGCCACCCCCTCACCGGCCCGGCGAACGGCTGGCTGGGCCCCGCCCGCTGCACCCCACGCCCCACCGAGGCCGCCTGCTCCTACGGCCCGCACACCCCCACCGTCGCCACCGCCACCGCCCTGATCTGCGCCACCCTCGCCCTGACCACCGGCACCCGCCCCGAACTCGCCGTCTGGCTCCTCCTCGCCCCCCTCGGCGTACTCCTCACCCTCGTGGACCTCGGCGCCCAACGCCTCCCGGACCCCCTGACCCTCCCCTTCGCGGCCCTGGCCCTCACCCTCCTGGGCGCGGTCGCGTTCGTACCCGAGCACGCCGGCCAGTGGCGCACGGCGCTGTACGGCGCCCTCGCCCTCGGCGGCCTGTATTTCCTCTTCTTCCTCATCAGGCCCATGGCCCTCGGCTTCGGCGACGTGAAACTGGCCCTCGGCCTCGGCGCCGTCCTCGGCTGGTACGGCTGGGGCGCGCTGTACCTCGGCACGTTCGCCGGCGCCCTCATCGGCAGCGCCTACACCGTGGTCGCGCTGGCCAGGCGCCGGGCCGTACGCCGACAGCTGGTGGCCCTGGGCCCGTTCATGATCGCGGGCGCCTACGTCGGCCTCCTGCTGGAGGCGTACGCGGCCTGAGGCGGCCCGCCCGGCGAGTTATCCACAGGCAGACGGCCTGACGTCGGCCGATCCGAACCCCTGGCGTAGGCTGGCCTGGTCCGCCCACCCGTCGCCCACCACCACCCTTATGACGAAGGCGCTTCGCGCCCTCTGGATTCCTTACGAAAGGGACGCTCCCGGTGACCGAGAAGGCCGATCTCCAGTCCGTTCTCGACCGTGCCGCAGAGGGTGGGCGGATCACGCCGGAGGAGGCGCTCGACCTCTACCGCGACGCCCCGCTGCACGCACTCGGCGTCGCCGCCGACGCCGTACGCAGGCGCCGGTACGCGGGCACGGAGCACATCGCGACGTACATCATCGAGCGGAACATCAACTACACGAACGTGTGCGTCACGGCGTGCAAGTTCTGCGCGTTCTACGCCCCGCCGACGGCCAAGGACAAGGGCTGGACGCGCGATCTCGACGACATCCTGCGCCGCTGCGCGGAGACCGTCGAGCTGGGCGGCACGCAGATCATGTTCCAGGGCGGACACCACCCGGACTACGGCGTGGAGTACTACGAGACGCACTTCGCCGCGATCAAGAAGGCCTTCCCGCAGCTGGTCATCCACTCGCTCGGCGCGTCCGAGGTGGAGCACATGGCCCGGATCTCCAAGGTGAGCGTCGAGGAGGCCATCCAGCGCATTCACGCCGCCGGTCTCGACTCCTTCGCCGGCGCCGGCGCCGAGCTGCTCCCGGCCCGCCCCCGCAAGGCCATCGCGCCGCTCAAGGAGTCCGGCGAGCGCTGGCTGGAGATCATGGAGACCGCGCACAACCTGGGCGTGGAGTCCACGTCCACGATGCTCATGGGCACCGGCGAGACCAACGCCGAGCGCATCGAGCACCTGCGGATGATCCGTGACGTACAGGACCGGACGGGCGGCTTCCGGGCCTTCATCCCGTACCTCTACCAGCCGATGAACAACCACCTGAAGGGCCGCACCCAGGCCACGATCTTCGAGTACCTGCGGATGATCGCGATCTCCCGGCTCTTCATGGACAACATCGCCCACATCCAGGGCTCCTGGCTCACCACCGGCCAGGACGCGGGTCAGCTCACGCTGCACTACGGCGCGGACGACCTCGGCTCGATCATGCTGGAGGAGAACGTCGTCTCGGCGGCCGGCGCCAAGCACCGCTCCAACCTCCAGGAAATGATCGACATGATCCGCACGGCGGGACGGGTCCCGGCCCAGCGGGCCACGACCTACGAACACCTGGTGGTCCACGACGACCCGGCGAACGACCCCGTCGACAAGCGCGTCATGTCCCACATCTCGTCCACGGCCATCGAGGGCGGCACGGCCCACCCCGAACTGAAGCTGCTGAACGCCAACTAGGGCCCACGTGCTGACGATCCACGCCGCCGACGAGGTACGGCGCACCTGGGACGACCCGGAACCGATCAAGGACGGCGCGGTCGTGGTGGACGGCACCCGGGTCGTCGGCATGGGCACGCTGGTCGAGGTCCAGCAGCGGTTCCACGGTGCCCGGGTGCGGCACTGGCCCGGCGTCCTGGGGCCCGGCCGGGTGCACGAGGACCCGCTCCCGGACGCCCCGTCACCCCGCGAACGCATCCACGCGGTGCTGAAGTCGGGCGCGGTCGCGGTCCTGGAGCAGCACGCGAACACGCCGGAACTCCGCGCGGCCGCCGAGCGCAACCACGTGACGGTACTGCCATCGCCGACCCCCACGACGATCGTCGAGCTGGGCCGAGCGGACCTGGCGGTCTTCGACGACTCCGGCACGTGCGTGGCCACGGTCTGCGCCGGGCGCCTGGTTCACCGCCGGCGCTGACTACCAGGGGCGCGGGGAACTGCGCGACCAGCCACATACAACCCGCGGCCCGCATACGGCAAAAGCCCCCGAGCTCATCCCGAAAACACCTCCCCGAACGCCCCGTCCTCCTGATCGACCCCACTGCAGTCGACCAATTCGTCATTCGCCCCGTCCCCACACTCCCGATCCCGGAACGTCGCCCACATGGACACCCACGCCACCCCCTTCCCCTCCGCGAACTCCCGCACCTGCGCCGCGTCCTCCAACGTGAACGTCTCGTTGTCGACGTCGTTGACGCCCAGCATCGAGGTCAGCGCCAACGCCCCCCACGCCGTCGACTCGCTCGTACCGAAGACGTCCATCAGCTGCTCGTGCGTCGCCTCGGCCGCCCGCTCCGCGTAGTCGCCCATGTCACCGTCGTACGAACTGGCGTAGTTCATCGTCATGATGTTGACCGTGCTGACCTGGACCCCGTGGTCGTTGGCCGAGTCGAGGAGGGCCACGCCGTCGTCGTCGAGGCCGGACGGCATGACGGGGAGGGTGAAGGAGACGGAGAGTTCGGGACGGTCCTTCTGGAGGAGGGCTATCGCCTCGGAGCGCAGGTCGACGGAGTCGGAGTCCTCGAGCGCGTCGCCCTCGACGTCGAAGTCCGCCGCGGTCGAGCCGGCCGCGTCGAGCGCCGCGCCGTACGCCTCGGCCAGCTCGGACGAGCTGTCGCAGGCCCGCGCCAGCTCCGTGCCCGAGGCGCCGCCGAAGGAGACCCGCACCGAAGCCCCCGTGTCGGTGAGCGCCGAGATGCGGGACTTCACCGCCGCGTCGTCGATCGCGTCCGTGCCGTTCCACGCGGGCGTGCACACGGCGCCGTCGTCCTCGGCGATCACGAACGCCAGGTTGTACGCGGCGGCCGACCCGGCGGCGTCGAGCTCGGAGGCCTCGGTGGCGTTCACGTACGGCGCGTAGGTCGTGGACGTGGACGCGGACGTGGGGGGCGCCGTGGCCGTCGGGGAGGTCGTGGCTGCCTTCGTCGGCGACTCGTCCGTGTCCGTGGTGCAGCCCGCGCAGGCCAGGGCCGCCAGACACAGCAGTCCGACGGCCGGTTTCAGGGAATTCCTCACGGTGCTCATGAGGGCAATGAAGCACAGGTGCCTGTGCCGCATGTGTGCTTCTCGACGATTCGCAGTCGTTCCTGGAATCTCTAAGGGAACGGACAGTTCAAGGAGATTCTCATGGGAGCCTCACAAGAGAAGCTGGGAATGGGCCACATAAAGGCCGCCTAATGTCCGGGGAATGCAATCCGAGTCCGCCAACGAATACCTCACCCCCGAGCAGCGCAAGGGAGCGGCAGAGGAAGGCCCCGTCTTCGTCGACAACTCCGGACGCCGCGCCAGACTGCTGCGTCGGTGCGGCATGCTGCTGGGGGCCGTCTGTCTCGGTTACGCCGTCGTGCTCGGCATGGCGTTCATGGGCTGGGGGATCTCCGCGTCCCCCACCGAACTGTTTCCCTTCGGCGGAGGCGGCGGCCAGGCCGGTGCGCCGGGCGGCGGTGGTGGCGACGGTCCCCAGCCCCAGGGCGGCGTCGCCCCCGAGGGCCTCCCCACGGGCGTTCCCACCGGCGCTCCCTCCGGAGCCCCCCATGGCACTCCGCCCTCCGGCGCCCCCACCGCCGTACCGTCCCCGTCCGCGTCCGCCGGTTGACGGGAGCGCACCCCTTCATGAGCACCACGACTCCCGCACGCCGCGGCCGCCGACGCGCCCCCTCCAAACTGCGACGCGCCACCGGCAAGGCCGCCGCCCTGCAGAAACCCCGGGTCATCCTCGCCCTGCTGCTCCTGCTCGGGCTGACCAGTGTGATGCTGCTCGACGGCTATCTGCGCGCCGAGGTCGGCGGCGACCAGCGCGTCCGCACCGGGGCCGGCTCGGGCGACGTACCCGAGGACGTTCTCGACGGCGGGCCCATCCTGACCTTCCGGGGCGGCCAGGCGCAGACGCGGTCCGTGCCGGACAAGACCATCGCGCTCACCTTCGACGACGGCCCGAACCCGACCTGGACCCCGGAGATCCTCGACGTCCTGAAGAAGTACGACGTCCCCGCGACCTTCTTCGTGGTCGGCTCGATGGTGTCGCGCTACCCGGCCATCGCCCGGGACATGGTCGAGGACGGGCACGAGATCGGCATCCACACCTTCACCCATGTCGACCTGTCGTACCAGAGCGACGCCCGCATCACGCGTGAGATGACCCAGACCCAGCTGGCCCTCGCGGGCGCGGCCGGCATCACCACCACGCTCTTCCGCGCCCCGTACTCCTCCGAGACGGACGCCATCGACAACTACAGCTGGCCCGTCTACCAGGAGCTCGGCGAGGAGGGCTACACCAGCGTCTTCGTCGACACCGACAGCGACGACTGGAAGCGCCCCGGCGTCCAGAAGATCATCAAGTGGGCCACGCCGGAGGACGGCAAGGGTGCCTCGGTCCTGATGCACGACGCGGGCGGCGACCGTTCCCAGACGGTGGAGGCGCTCGGCACGTACATCGAGAAGATGAAGGCCAAGGGCTACACCTTCACTACCATCAGCGGCGCCCTGCAGAAGGACGCCGCCGCGAACGGACAGCAGGCGGGTGCTGCCCCTGGGGCCAACGGGCAGGGCACCCCGGGCACTTCGGACGCACAGGCCGCCCACCGCACCGCCACCGGCACCACCCTCTACGAGGGCAAGGCGCTCATCGCGGCCGTCTATGTCGCCGAGTACGCCGTACCGACCCTCTCGGTCGGCCTGATGGTCGTCGGCGTCGCGGTCATCTGCCGCTTCGGGATGATGCTGATCCTGGCCCGCCGCCACTTCCGTGAGCGAAACAGACGCCGCTTCAGCTGGGGGCCACCGGTCACCGGCCCGGTCACGGTCGTCGTGCCCGCGTACAACGAGAAGGAGTGCATCGCCAACACGCTGCACTCCCTCGCCCGGAGCACCCACCCGATCGAGATCATCGTCGTCGACGACGGCTCCACGGACGGCACCAAGGAGATCGCCGAGGCGCTCGGCTACCCCAACGTCCGGGTCATCCGCCAGGAGAACGCAGGCAAGCCCGCCGCCCTCAACAACGGTGTGCGCAACGCCCGTCACGACATCGTCGTGATGATGGACGGCGACACGGTCTTCGAGCCCGACACCGTCGCCAGGCTGGTGCAGCCCTTCGCCGACCCGGGCGTCGGCGCGGTCGCGGGCAACGCCAAGGTCGGCAACCGCGACACCGTGATCGGTGCCTGGCAGCACATCGAGTACGTGATGGGCTTCAACCTCGACCGCCGGATGTACGACCTGCTGCGCTGCATGCCCACCATCCCGGGCGCGATCGGCGCGTTCCGCCGCGACGCCGTCCTGGACGTCGGCGGCATGAGCGAGGACACCCTCGCCGAGGACACCGACATCACCATCGCCATGCACCGGGCCGGCTGGCGCGTCGTATACCAGGAGCACGCCCGCGCCTGGACCGAGGCGCCGGGCTCGCTGAAACAGCTCTGGTCACAGCGTTACCGCTGGTCGTACGGCACCATGCAGGCGCTGTGGAAGCACCGCGCATCCCTGACGGACAAGGGGCCCTCGGGTCGCTTCGGCCGCGTCGGCATGCCGCTCGTGGTGATCTTCCAGATCGTCACCCCGGTCTTCGCGCCCCTCATCGACGTCTTCACCGTCTACGCGATGATCTTCGTCGACTTCAAGGCCTCCCTGCTGGCCTGGCTGGCGGTGCTGGGCGTCCAGCTCGTCTGCGCGGCCTACGCCTTCAAGCTCGACAAGGAGAAGTACCGCTACCTGCTGATGCTCCCGCTCCAGCAGCTCGCCTACCGCCAGATGATGTACCTCGTCCTGATCCACTCCTGCGTCACGGCCCTCACCGGCGGCCGTCTGCGCTGGCAGAAACTGAAACGCACGGGCGAGGTCGGCACCCCGGCGGGGGCGAGCTGATGGGCTCGCACCGGAGAGGGGGCCCCGCCGCTCTCACCCCCGAGCACGAGGCCGCGCCCACGACCCCACCCGAGCCGAGGGGCGCCGGGCGCGACCGCTACTTCGACACCCTTCGCGCCCTCGCCCTCATCCGCGTCGTCACCTACCACACCTTCGGCTGGCCCTGGGCCGGCATGGTGTTCCCCTCGATGGGCGTCATGTTCGCCCTGGCCGGCAGCCTCATGGCCAAGTCCCTGGAACGCCCCGCCCCGCAGGTGATCCGAGGCCGCGTCCGCCGCCTCCTGCCCCCCTTCTGGTTCTGGGGCCTCTTCGTGGTCGCCGCCATGCTGATCCACGGCTGGATGCCCGGTTGGCAGATCGTCTTCTGGGTCGTCCCGCTGGGCGATCCGCCGGGCAACGCCTGGGGCGAACAGGCCTGGGAGATCCTCTGGTACCTGCGCACCTACCTGTGGTTCGTCCTGCTCTCCCCGCTTCTGCTGCGGATCTTCCGGATGGCACCGGTCCCGGTCCTGCTGGCTTCCCTCGCGCCGATCGTCGTCCTCACCTTCCTCCGGGAGCCCCCGGACGACCGCTTCGGCACCGCCCTGACCGACCTGGCCACCTTCCTCTTCTGCTGGATCCTGGGCTTCGCCCACCGCGACGGCGTCCTGACGAGGCTGAAGCCGCTCGCCGTCACGGTCCTCTCCCTCGCCGCCCTCGGCCTCGGCGCCTGGTACGCCTTCACGCACCAGGAGGAGACCGGCTCGTACGACCTCGACGACATCCCCCTCGCCCAGGCGTTCTTCTCCGCGGGCTTCGTGACGCTCCTGCTGTACGCGAAGGCGTACCTCGAGGTCGACTTCGCCGGGCTGACCCGGTTCCGGCGCCTGGACCGCGTCGTCACGATCTTCAACTCCCGCGCGGTGACGATCTATCTGTGGCACGAGATCGCCCTGATCCTCGCCGTCCCGCTGATCGACCGGTTCTGGGACGTGCCGGCCTTCGAGAGGTATCTGCCGCTGGAGAGCCAGTGGTTCATGTTCGGCGTCGGCTGGCTCCTGATCGGTGTGTTCGTCCTGCTCTGCGGCTGGGTCGAGGACGTGGCGGCGAAGAGGAGACCGAAGCTGCTGCCGTGACGCGCCACGGGCCGGGCGCCGCACCGGCGTCCGGTCCGTACTGCCACAATGGGCCCGTGACCCGCGCATCCCTGGACAAGCAGCCGCACGAAGTCGCCTCGATGTTCGACCGAGTGGCGAAACGGTACGACCTGACCAACGACGTGCTGTCCCTCGGGCAGGACCGGCGCTGGCGCAAGGAGGTCGCGCGGGCGGTCGACGCCCGCCCCGCGCAGAAGGTGCTGGATCTCGCGGCCGGCACGGGCACCTCCTCGCTGCCCTTCGCGCAGACCGGGGCGTACGTCGTGCCGTGCGACTTCTCCCTCGGCATGCTCCGGGTCGGCAAGGAGCGCCTCTCCTGGCTGCCGTTCACCGCGGGCGACGCCACGAGGCTGCCGTTCAAGGACGACACCTTCGACGCGGTCACCATCTCCTTCGGCCTGCGCAACGTGCAGGACACCGACACCGCGCTGCGCGAGCTGTACCGGGTGACGAAGCCCGGCGGCCGGGTCGTGATCTGCGAGTTCTCCCACCCGACGTGGACGCCGTTCCGGACCGTCTACACCGAGTACCTGATGCGCGCGCTGCCGCCGGCCGCCCGCGCGGTGTCGTCCAACCCCGACGCGTACGTCTACCTCGCCGAGTCCATCCGCGCCTGGCCCGACCAGGCGGGCCTCGCCGAGCGCCTCCGCAAGGCCGGCTGGGACAGGGTCGCGTGGCGGAACCTCTCGGGCGGGATCGTCGCGCTGCACCGGGGATTCAAGGCCCACGCGTAGGGGCCGTGGCGGGGTGAACTCCGGCCGCAGAGGCCGGAGTTCACCCGTACGAGGGATGCTCGTCGGGGAATTCTGTTGACGGGAACCGGTCAACAGAAACTACCGTCCGTTGATACACCGGCACGCACCGGTGATGTCCGACGACGGGGGTTCCATGACGTCCTACTGCCCGCACTGCGGGACACCAGGCCCTGACGAGGCGCGCTTCTGCATGACGTGCGGACGGGAACGCCCGCCGGTCCCCCCGACGCCGCCGCCCGGGACGCTCCCTACGGCACCCCCCGGAACGGTCCCGACAGCCCCGCCGGTCCCGGCGCCCGCGGCACCCCTGACACCACCCCCGTCGGCGCCACCGGGCGCGCCCCCCGTCGGCCCGCCGCCGCCACCTCCCCCGTACGCCCCCGTCCCCGCCCGCCCGTCGCCCGTCGGCGCCTTCTTCGGCCGGGCTTTCCGCGGCGACTGGGGCGGCTCCGCGGCGGCCGCGCTCTGGCCGGTCGGGCTGCTCCTCGCCGCCGCGCTCGCGCTGGCCATCCCCTCGTACGGCCAGGGCACCGCGGACGAGGACGACTTCGTCGGCTTCGGCGACCGGCTGGGCCTCGCGCTCGCCGGGCTCCTCCAAGGCCTCGGCGGCGGCTTCAGAATCGCCGAGAGCGGGGGCGGCGACTTCTCGGGCGACTACCGGTCCGCCGAGGCCGCCCTCACCCTGACCTTCGTCCCGCTCACGGTGACCGTCCTGTTCATCGGGGCGCTGTTCCTCGCCGTACGGCAACTCCGCACCCGCCTGGTGACCCGCGCCGCGTACGCCGGGGCGGGGTACGGCGGCGGCCGTACCACAGGGCTCGAAGCGGCCGTGCGGGTCACGCTGCTGGTGACGGCCGCCGTCCTGCTGCTGGGGCTGTTCGCGCAGCCGGAGGTCGCGCGCGTGGAGGCTTCGACGTCCCCCTGGCGCGCGGCGCTGGGCGCGCTGCTGCTCACCGCCGTCGTTTCGGTCGGCCTGCTGCAACGCGACGACCTGGCCGCCTGGCTCGCCGTCCGCCCGGGGCCCCGGACCCTGTTCCGGGCGACCGGGACGGCCGTACGGGCCATGGCGATCGTGCTCGCCCTCTGCTCCCTCGTCACCTTCGTCGTCCTCGCGGCCAACGACGAGTGGCAGGCCGAGTGGGAGGAGGACCTCAACCCGCTCCTCCTCGTGCTGCTCGTCCTCCCCAACCTCGCCGTCCATCTCCTCGGCCTCTCCTGGGGCGCGTCCGTCCAGGGCGAGGCGGGCCGCACCCGGTACGGGGACGACACGTCGTACGACTCCTCCGGCGACTACGGGCTCGTGGAGGCCGCCCCGTACGGCGACTACGAGCGCGAGTCGTTCGGGCTCTCCGAGCTGGGCGACGCCGTCAACTCCTGGGCGGTCGTGGGCGCGTTGACGCTCGGCGTGGTCTGCGCCCTGGTCCTCGGGGTCCTCGCGGCCCGCCGCTCCTCGGGCCGTGGCGAGCAACTGCTCGCCGCGGGCGTCTTCTGCGGGCTCTTCCTCCTCCTCGCCGGCGTCAGCGGCTTCGGCATGGAGACGTCCGGCTCGGCGACGGCCGAACTCAGCACCGAGTTCGCGGTCGCGGGCCAGGTGGACGTGGGCCTCGACATCGCCGAGGCGCTGCTCTTCGGCCTCCTCTGGATCTTCGTCGCGGCCTTCCTCGCGCCCTATTTGGTGCAGATGACGGGAGCGCGTACGGCGGTGATCGCACCGCCGGTCCCGCCGATGCCGAGCAACGGCCCGGCGGCGGCCCACGGGGTCCCGGGGCACTCCTCCACTCCGGCACCGGCCCCCTATGAGCCTCCGCTCGTGGAGCTGGGCCACCACCATCTGCCGCCTGCCGAACCGCCGAAGTCCCGCAACGGCACGCTGATCTGGACCCTCACCATCGCGGTGGCCTTCGTGATCGGCGGGGGAGGGGCGGCGGCGATCATGCTCTGGCAGAAGTAGGAGGCGGGGTGGGCGGTGGGCCGCCCAAAGGCACGTGAAGGGCCACCCCCGGCTCGTCCAGAGCCCTGCGCAACCCCGGGGGCGGTCCACCGTGCCGCGGCTCCCGCACGCCCCCACCCTCGTCCCCCAACTCGAACCACACGGTCACGGCGGCCCCGCGCGGCACCTCCACCCCAGGTGGCGGGTACTGCCGTACGACGTAGTCCACGACGGTGCGTGCGAAGTCGGGCCGGTCGGGCGCGACGAGGAGCACCCCGCCCGCCTCGGCCCTCTCGCGCGCGTCCATGGCCATCAGCCCGACGAACCGTGGCACACGCACTTCGGATGACTTGGGTGTTATGCGCACAGATGTTCACCCCCAGCGGTACCGGCAGGGTAACCGCCGAGCGCCCCCGCCCGGAAGCACTGCGTGGCAATCTGCGGCAAATTGCTACGCTGAGTGACGAGTTGCCGAAATCCCGAACCGCTGGACCGTCGAACAGCAGGATGAACGGCCGTCGGACCGCTACAAGTTCAGCCGGTAGCAGTGCCCCGGCCGGCCCGAGGCGGGCGTCGTGAACGTCTCCGCCAGTTCCATGCCCAGCCGCCGTGTGACGGCGATGGACCGCTCGTTGCGGGCGTCAACCATGGCGACGACGCTGCCGACACCGGCCGCCCGCACCCGCTCCAGGGTCTGTGCCGCGGCGGCGGTGACGTACCCCTTGCCCCAGTGGTCCCGGGCGAGCCGCCAGCCGATCTCGATCTCGCCGGTCGGGCCCCACTCGCGGGGCCACGGCTGGGCACCGGTGAAGCCGATGGCCCGGCCCTCCTCGTCGAGCATCGTCCACAGGCAGAACCCGTGCTCGGCGTCGTGGCGGCGCTGGCGCGCGGTGAGCTCCTCGTAGACGGACAGCTCGGCGGACCGGCCGCCGTGGAACTCCATGACGTCGGGATCGTCGAAGATCCGGTGCCAGGCGAAGGCGTCCTCGTCGGTGGGGACACGCAGCCGTACGTCGGGCAGAGCTCGGTTCACAGGGGCAGCCCTTCAGCCGATGATCGGTACCGCTGAATAGACTGCCCATGTCCGACGACCGTCGGCACATGTTTTCCGGCCGTCCGGTTCCCCGGGCGTCCAGCAGGTCCTGCACCGATCCCGCTGCATCGATCCTTCTACTTCTTGGGGAGAACCCGTCGTGACCGAGCCCCAGCCCCTTACCGAACACACCGCCGATGTGATCGTCGTCGGGGCCGGGCCAGCCGGTTCCACCACCGCGTACTACCTGGCGAAGGCCGGGCTCGACGTGCTGCTCCTGGAGAAGACCAGCTTCCCCAGGGAGAAGGTCTGCGGCGACGGCCTCACCCCGCGCGCCACCAAGCAGCTCGTGGCGATGGGCATCGACATCTCCGAAGAGGCCGGCTGGCTCCGCAACAAGGGCCTGCGGATCATCGGCGGCGGCGTCCGTCTCCAGCTCGACTGGCCGGATCTCGCCGCCTACCCGAACTACGGACTCGTCCGCAAACGCGACGACTTCGACGAGCAGCTCGCCCGCCAGGCCCAGAAGGCGGGCGCCCGCCTCCACGAGCAGTGCAACGTGGGCGCGCCCATCATCGACGACCGCACGGGCCGGATCACCGGGGTGCACGCCAAGCTCGGCGACGAGAAGCGCGAAGTCACCTTCCACGCCCCGCTGGTGGTCGCGGCCGACGGCAACTCCACCCGGCTCTCCCTCGCGATGGGCCTGCACCGCCGCGAGGACCGGCCGATGGGCGTCGCGGTCCGCACGTACTTCACCTCGCCGCGCCACGACGACGACTACCTGGAGTCCTGGCTGGAGCTGTGGGACAAGCGCGGCCCCGGCGAGGACCGGTTGCTCCCCGGCTACGGCTGGATCTTCGGCATGGGCGACGGCACGTCCAACGTCGGTCTGGGTGTCCTCAACACCTCCTCCGCCTTCAAGGAGCTGGACTGGCGCGACGTCCTGAAGGCCTGGTGCGCGTCCATGCCTCAGGAGTGGGGCTACACCCCCGAGAACATGACCGGCCCCATCCGCGGCGCCGCCCTGCCGATGGCCTTCAACCGCCAACCCCACTACACCAAGGGCCTGCTGCTGGTCGGCGACGCCGGCGGCATGGTGAACCCCTTCAACGGCGAGGGCATCGCCTACGCGATGGAATCCGGCCAGATCGCCGCCGACGTCATCGTCCAGGCGCACGCCCGCGCCACCCCCGGACAGCGTGAACTCGCCCTCCAGCGTTATCCGCAGGTCCTCAAGGACACCTTCGGCGGCTACTACACGATGGGCCGCGCCTTCGTGAAGCTCATCGGCAACCCGAAGATCATGAAGCTCGCCACGCAGCGGGGCCTGACCCACCCGCTCCTGATGAAGTTCACGCTGAAGATGCTGGCCAACCTCACCGACCCCACCGGCGGCGATGCGATGGACCGCATCATCAACGGCCTGAGCAAGGTGGCCCCGAAGGCGTGACGGTGGGTACAGGGCTTCACCCCGCGCGCGGGGTGAAGCCCTGTACGCCCCCGAGCGGCTCGCTGCCGTCCGGGAGCGCGGAACACCTTGGGGATGGTGCGAGAGGCGCCCTGTGGGGCGCCTGTGGCCTTTCCGTGGGCAGCCCGAGGGCCGCTGTCCCCTACGGGGAGAGCGGCCCTTCGAAAACGCCCTGGGCGACCGCGTGGGTCAGAGCACGCGCACCGCGCCCGTCGCCGGGTAGCCGGAGAGGTCCTGGATGACGACGCCCTTGGAGGGGTTCGCCGCGTCGAGGTACTGGCCGTTCCCGATGTAGACACCCACGTGGTACGCCGAACCCTTGGCGCCCCAGTACAGGATGTCGCCGACCTGGAGGTTCGACAGCGAGACCTCGGTGCCCTGCATCGACTGGTCCTGCGAGACCCGGGGGAGGTCCACGCCGACCTGCTTGAACGCGGCCTGCACGAGCGAGGAGCAGTCCCACGCGTTGGGGCCGGTGGCGCCCATGACGTAGGCGTCGCCGAGCTGCGCCTTCAGGAAGCCGATGACCGTGCCGACGCTGCCCGAGGCGGGCGCCGTCGTGGTCGTCGTCGACGAGTCGGACGAGCTGGTCGTGAGGGTGGTCCGCTCACTGTCGCGCGAGGCACGCTCGGCGGCGGCCTTGCGCTCGGCCTCCTCGGCGGCCTTCTTCCGGGCCTCTTCCTTCTTCGCCTTGGCGAGGTCCTTGTCGGCCTGCTTGGCCGCCTCTTCGGCGGCCGCGTCACGCTCGGCCTGCAGCTGATAGTCGGCCGCCATCGCCTGCGTGGCGTCCGCGGACTGCGCGGCCTGCGTGGCCAGGTCGGCCGTGAGGGTGGGCAGTTCGAGCGTCTGCGTCACCGGCTCCGCGGCGAACGCGGCCGTCGACGCGCCGGCCACGGCCACGGTGCTGAGAACGCCACCGGCGACTCCGGCGCGCAGCGCGATCGAGGACGCGTTGCGGCGGGGTTTCCGGTGGCTGCGTATGTGAGCGGTGTGGGACATGGGTACAAGCGGTACCAGCGACTCCTCCATACCTTCAAGAAACGTGTGCTGCGCCACAGTTGTTCAACGGAGGCCGTAAATTCCCCGCGCGTCACTCTTTATTGACGCCGTAACGGGCATAGCGGACACGGTCGAACAAGCCTTTGATCATGCGCTTTCGTGATTACGCCCGAATTGCCCTGCGCTTACCATCGATCGCAGCGAGTGGCCAAGGCCGGTGGATTTGATCTCGGTCCGATGTGGCGCAGGTCACGGAACGGTCACCCGTTCCCGCGGCGTCCCGCGCGGGAGCGCCGCTCTCGACGCTCGTGAATGCGTGCACGCGTCCACATCGGTCATCGGACCTCCCTCCGAGGTGTGAACGCGGTGCTCTATCAAGGGGTCTCGTCCAGCACCAATTTGCATGCAGCGGAACTCTCTTGATATGGAGACGCCCCGCGTGACCAGCGGTAACGAGCGAGAATGTCACTTCTGGTGATCAGTCTGGCGCTTCGTGTATGAAGATCGACGCTCATCCGACTTCATGATCCTTCGTCAGGTGGTGGAGATCACAAACTCGGTGCTGCACCCGTGTCGCAGATCACAGACCGGCAGGCATAGGATGCGGGGCAGTTGGGCTTGTGACCTGCTTCACATGTTCGCGATCTTCGTCGAGACGGACGGGGCTCGTGTGGCCGGTGGGGCGGGAGAGCAGGGCCCACGCAATCCGCCAGCAGTCAGTGCCGACTGAGAGGAGCGAGGAGCGGTGAACGCCTATGCGCCCATCCTCGTACTGGGAGCCCTCGGGGCAGGCTTTGCGATCTTCTCCGTGATCATGGCCACGCTGATCGGCCCGAAGCGCTACAACCGGGCCAAGCTCGAGGCCTACGAGTGCGGGATCGAGCCCACCCCCACGCCGGCCGGCGGCGGGCGTTTCCCCATCAAGTACTACCTGACGGCGATGCTCTTCATCGTCTTCGACATCGAGATCGTCTTCCTCTACCCGTGGGCCGTCACCTTCGACGCCCTGGGTGTTTTCGGGCTCGTGGAGATGCTGCTCTTCGTGCTCACCGTCTTCGTCGCCTACGCGTACGTCTGGCGCCGCGGCGGCCTGGAATGGGACTGAGGGGCCTTTAAGCCATGGGACTCGAAGAAAAACTGCCGAGCGGTTTCCTGCTGACCACCGTCGAGCAGGCCGCGGGCTGGGTACGCAAGGCATCCGTCTTCCCCGCCACCTTCGGCCTCGCCTGCTGTGCCATCGAGATGATGACCACGGGCGCGGGGCGCTACGACCTGGCGCGCTTCGGCATGGAGGTCTTCCGCGGCTCGCCGCGCCAGGCGGACCTGATGATCGTGGCCGGCCGGGTCAGCCAGAAGATGGCGCCGGTGCTGCGGCAGGTCTACGACCAGATGCCGAATCCCAAGTGGGTGATCTCCATGGGGGTCTGCGCGTCGTCCGGCGGCATGTTCAACAACTACGCGATCGTCCAGGGCGTCGACCACATCGTCCCGGTCGACATCTACCTCCCGGGCTGCCCGCCACGGCCCGAGATGCTGATGGACGCGATCCTCAAGCTCCACCAGAAGATCCAGACGTCCAAGCTCGGCGTGAACGCGGAGGAAGCGGCCCGCGAGGCCGAGGAAGCCGCGCTCAAGGCACTGCCCACCATCGAGATGAAGGGGCTGCTGCGATGAGCGACGCGAACGGCAAGAACGGTGCCGGCGGATCCAAGGGCTCCAACGGATCCAACGGCTCCAACGGGGTCAACCCCGAGAAGGACCTCGCCGCCTCCAACCTCCCCGGCCAGCGTGGCGACGGCGGTGAGGAGATCCGCGTCCAGCGCGGCATGTTCGGCGCGAACAACGGCGGCGACACCTCCGGCTACGGCGGCCTGGTCCGCTCCATCCGGCTCCCCGGCGAGGCCGTCCGCCCCTACGGCGGCTGGTTCGACGAGGTCGCCGACGAGCTGGAGGGCGCCCTGGAGGAACAGGGCCTCGTCCCCGAGAACGTGATCGACAGGACGGTGGTCGACCGGGGCGAGCTCACCTTCCACATCGAGCGCGAGCACCTGCTCCGCGTCGCCCGCACCCTGCGCGACGACCCGGCCCTGCGCTTCGAGCTGTGCACCGGCGTCTCCGGCGTCCACTACCCCGGCGACAAGGGCCGCGAGCTGCACGCCGTCTACCACCTGCGCTCGATCACCCACAACCGGCTGATCCGCCTGGAGGTCTCCGCCCCCGACGCCGACCCGCACATCCCGTCGCTCGTCCCCGTCTACCCGACCAACGACTGGCACGAGCGCGAGACGTACGACTTCTTCGGCATCGTCTTCGACGGCCACCCCGCGCTGACGCGGATCATGATGCCGGACGACTGGCAGGGCTTCCCGCAGCGCAAGGACTACCCCCTCGGCGGCATCCCCGTCGAGTACAAGGGCGCCCAGATCCCGGCTCCGGACCAGCGGAGGTCGTACTCATGAGCACATCGCACGCAACTCCGCGCGAGACCACCGAGGGCACCGTCTACACGGTCACCGGCGGCGACTGGGACGAGGTCGCCGAGACCGCCGCCCGGTCCGACGACGAGCGCATCATCGTCAACATGGGCCCCCAGCACCCGTCCACCCACGGTGTGCTCCGGCTCATCCTGGAGATCGACGGCGAGACCGTCACCGAGGCCCGCTGCGGCATCGGCTACCTCCACACCGGCATCGAGAAGAACCTCGAATACCGCACGTGGACGCAGGGCACCACGTTCGTGACGCGCATGGACTACCTGACGCCGTTCTTCAACGAGACGGCGTACTGCCTCGCCGTGGAGAAACTCCTCGGCATCGAGGACGAGATCCCCGACCGCGCCACGATCATCCGGGTGCTCCTGATGGAGCTGAACCGGCTCTCCTCCCACCTGGTGTGCATCGCCACCGGCGGCATGGAACTGGGCGCCACCACGATCATGATCTACGGCTTCCGTGATCGTGAACTGATTCTCGACATCTACGAGCTGATCACCGGCCTGCGCATGAACCACGCGTACATCCGGCCCGGCGGACTCGCCCAGGACCTGCCGCCCGGCGCGGTCGACCAGATCCGCGAGTTCGTGAAGAAGATGCAGAAGAACCTGCCCGAGTACGACAAGCTCGCCACCGGGAACCCCATCTTCAAGGCCCGGATGCAGGACGTCGGCTACCTCGACCTGACCGGCTGCATGGCCCTCGGCGCCACCGGCCCCATCCTGCGCTCCGCCGGTCTCCCGCACGACCTGCGCAAGGCCCAGCCGTACTGCGGCTACGAGACGTACGACTTCGACGTCCCGACCGCCGACACCTGCGACTCCTACGGCCGCTTCCTGATCCGTCTGGAAGAGATGCGTCAGTCCCTCAGGATCGTCGAGCAGTGCCTGGACCGGCTGGAGCCCGGCCCGGTGATGGTCGGCGACAAGAAGATCGCCTGGCCCGCCCAGCTCGCCCTGGGGCCCGACGGGCTCGGCAACTCCCTGGACCACATCAAGAAGATCATGGGCACCTCCATGGAGGCCCTGATCCACCACTTCAAGCTGGTGACCGAGGGCTTCCGCGTCCCGCCGGGACAGACGTACGCGGCGGTCGAGTCACCCAAGGGCGAACTCGGGGTGCACGCCGTGTCCGACGGAGGCACCCGCCCCTTCCGGGTCCACTTCCGCGACCCGTCCTTCACCAACCTGCAGGCCATGGCGGCGATGTGCGAGGGCGGCCAGGTCGCCGACGTCATCGTCGCCGTCGCGTCCATCGACCCCGTGATGGGAGGCGTCGACCGGTGACCACCACCCCCGAGGGCGTCAGCCTGGGCATGCCCCAGCTGCCCGCGCCCGACTACCCGGACGACGTTCGAGCCCGGCTGGAGCGGGACGCGGCCGAGGTCGTCGCCCGCTACCCGGACTCCCGGTCCGCCCTCCTGCCGTTGCTGCACCTCGTGCAGTCGGAGGAGGGCCACGTCACCCGCACCGGCATGCGGTTCTGCGCCGACGTGCTCGGTCTGACCACGGCCGAGGTCACCGCCGTCGCCACCTTCTACTCCATGTACCGGCGCAAGCCGAGCGGTGACTACCAGGTGGGCGTCTGCACCAACACCCTGTGCGCGGTGATGGGCGGCGACGCGATCTTCGAGGCGCTCCAGGACCACCTCGGTGTCGGCAACGGCGAGACCACCGACGACGGCAAGGTCACCCTGGAGCACATCGAGTGCAACGCGGCCTGCGACTTCGCACCGGTCGTGATGGTCAACTGGGAGTTCTTCGACAACCAGACCGTCGACAGCGCCAAGGGCCTCGTCGACGACCTGCGCGCGGGAGCCGAGGTCCGGCCCACGCGCGGGGCGCCGCTGTGCACCTTCAAGGACACCGCCCGCATCCTCGCCGGCTTCCCCGACGAGCGGCCCGGCGCCGTCGAGGCGAGCGGCGGCGCGGGCCCCGCCTCGCTGGTCGGCCTCCGCCTGGCCAGGGGAGAGGCCGGACCCGCGCGCGTGGTCCACCCCAGGGACGGCGGCCCGCACGACGAGCCGCAGGACCGGGTGCACGAGCCGTCACCCAGCGAGCACCTCAGCTCGCACGACGCGCCGCAGGACACATCGGCCTCCGACCCGGCCCACCCGGCCGGGCCCACCGCCGAGGAGGGGGAGTGATGACGTTGGCACCCGAGATCAAGGGCAGCAGCCCGGAGAAGCTGCTCGCACCCGTGCTGTCGGCCTTCTGGGACGAGGACCGGTCGTGGACGCTGGACGTCTACCGCAGGCACGACGGGTACGAGGGCCTGCGCAAGGCGCTCGCGATGACGCCGGACGACCTCATCGCGTACGTCAAGGAATCCGGGTTGCGCGGCCGTGGCGGCGCGGGATTCCCCACCGGGATGAAATGGCAGTTCATTCCCCAGGGCGACGGTAAACCGCACTATCTCGTTGTCAACGCCGACGAGTCGGAGCCCGGAACGTGCAAGGACATTCCGCTCCTCTTCGCGAACCCGCACAGCCTCATCGAGGGCATGATCATCGCGTGCTACGCCATTCGTTCCTCGCATGCCTTCATCTATCTGCGGGGTGAAGTCGTCCCCGTCCTGCGGCGGTTGCACGAGGCCGTCCGTGAGGCCTACGAGGCCGGCTTCCTCGGCGAGAACATCCTGGGCAGCGGACTCGACCTCGAACTCACCGTGCACGCGGGCGCGGGCGCGTACATCTGCGGTGAGGAGACCGCACTGCTCGACTCGCTCGAAGGCCGCCGTGGTCAACCGCGACTGCGTCCCCCCTTCCCTGCCGTGGAAGGCCTCTACGCCTGTCCCACTGTCGTGAACAACGTCGAGTCGATCGCGTCGGTTCCCGCCATCCTGCACCGGGGCAAGGAATGGTTCCGGTCGATGGGCAGCGAGAAGTCCCCCGGCTTCACGCTCTACTCGCTCAGCGGCCATGTCGCCAGCCCCGGCCAGTACGAGGCCCCGCTCGGCATCACGCTCCGCCAGCTCCTAGAGATGAGCGGCGGCATGCGGCCCGGCCATCGCCTCAAGTTCTGGACGCCCGGCGGCTCCTCGACGCCGATGTTCACCGACGAGCACCTCGACGTCCCCCTCGACTACGAAGGCGTGGGCGCCGCGGGTTCCATGCTCGGCACCAAGGCACTCCAGTGCTTCGACGAGACCACCTGCGTCGTACGGGCCGTCACCCGCTGGACCGAGTTCTACGCCCACGAGTCCTGCGGCAAGTGCACCCCCTGCCGCGAAGGCACCTACTGGCTGGTGCAGTTGCTGCGTGACATCGAGGCCGGCAAGGGCGTCATGAGCGACCTCGACAAGCTGAACGACATCGCCGACAACATCAACGGCAAGTCCTTCTGCGCCCTCGGCGACGGCGCCGCCTCGCCGATCTTCTCCTCCCTCAAGTACTTCCGCGCGGAGTACGAGGACCACATCACGGGCCGGGGCTGCCCCTTCGACCCGGCCAGGTCGACCGCCTGGGCCGACAAGGACAAGCACGCGGAGGTGAACGCATGACCGTGACCACCAGCGCTCCCTCCGGGGGCGGGGAGGCGGCGGTCCCGCCGGAAGATCTCGTCTCGCTGACCATCGACGGCATCGACATCAGCGTGCCCAAGGGCACCCTGGTCATCCGTGCCGCCGAACAACTCGGCGTCGAGATCCCCCGCTTCTGCGACCACCCCCTCCTCGACCCCGCCGGCGCCTGCCGCCAGTGCATCGTCGAGGTCGAGGGCCAGCGCAAGCCCATGGCGTCCTGCACCATCACCTGCACCGACGGGATGGTCGTCAAGACGCACCTCACCTCCCCGGTCGCGGAGAAGGCCCAGAAGGGTGTGATGGAGCTCCTGCTCATCAACCACCCGCTGGACTGCCCCGTCTGCGACAAGGGCGGCGAGTGCCCGCTGCAGAACCAGGCCATGTCGCACGGCCACTCCGAGTCCCGCTTCGAGGGCAGGAAGCGGACGTACGAGAAGCCCGTGGCGATCTCCACGCAGGTGCTCCTCGACCGCGAGCGGTGCGTGCTGTGCGCCCGCTGCACCCGGTTCTCCAACCAGATCGCCGGCGACCCGATGATCGAGCTGATCGAGCGGGGCGCCCTGCAGCAGGTCGGCACCGGCGAGGGCGACCCCTTCGAGTCGTACTTCTCCGGCAACACCATCCAGATCTGCCCCGTCGGCGCGCTGACCTCGGCGGCGTACCGATTCCGCTCCCGCCCCTTCGACCTGGTCTCCTCGCCGTCCGTCTGCGAGCACTGCTCCGGCGGCTGCGCCACCCGCACCGACCACCGGCGCGGCAAGGTCATGCGACGCCTCGCGGCCGACGACCCCGAGGTCAACGAGGAGTGGATCTGCGACAAGGGCCGCTTCGCGTTCCGCTACGCGCAGCGCCCCGACCGGCTGACCACCCCGCTCGTCCGCAACGCCGAGGGTGTTTTGGAGCCCGCGTCCTGGCCGGAGGCCCTGGAGGCCGCCGCCCGGGGGCTCCTCGCGGCGCGCGGCCGGGCCGCCGTCCTGACCGGCGGCCGGCTCACCGTCGAGGACGCCTACGCGTACAGCAAGTTCGCGCGCGTCGCCCTCGACACCAACGACATCGACTTCCGCGCGCGCGTGCACAGCGGCGAGGAGGCCGACTTCCTGGCCGCCCGCGTCGCCGGACGCGGCCGCGACCTCGACGGTACGGGCGTCACCTACACCTCCCTGGAGAAGGCGCCCGCCGTCCTGCTGGTCGGGTTCGAGGCCGAGGAGGAGGCGCCCGGCGTCTTCCTGAGGCTGCGCAAGGCCTGGCGCAAGCACAAGCAGCAGGTGTTCTCGCTGGCGACGCACGCCACCCGGGGCCTCGAGAAGGCCGGCGGCACCCTGCTGCCCGCCGCGCCCGGCACCGAGACCGAATGGCTGGACGCCCTCGCGAGCGGCTTCGGCCTGGAGGGCGACGGCGTCAGGGCCTCCGAGGCGCTGCGCACCGAGGGCGCGGTGATCGTCGTCGGCGAGCGGCTCGCCGCCGTCGCGGGCGGGCTCACCGCCGCCGTGCGGGCCGCGTCCCTCACCGGCGCGAAGCTGGTGTGGATCCCGCGCCGGGCCGGGGAACGCGCCGCCGTCGAGGCGGGCGCACTGCCGTCGGCGCTGCCGGGCGGCCGCCCGGCCACCGACCCGCGCGCACGCGCGGAGGTCGCCGCCGCCTGGGGCGTCGGCGAACTCCCCGCGCGGTACGGCCGGGACACCGGGCAGATCGTCGAGGCCGCCGCCACCGGAGAGCTCGGGGCCCTGGTGGTGGCGGGAGTGGAAGTCGCCGATCTGCCCGACCCGGCACGCGCGCGTGAGGCACTGTCCGCCGTGGGCTTCCTGGTGTCGCTGGAACTGCGGCCCAGCGAGGTCACCGACCGGGCGGACGTCGTCCTCCCGGTCGCCGCCGTCGCCGAGAAGGCGGGCACCTTCGTCAACTGGGAAGGCCGCGTGCGGATGTTCGAGGCCGCGCTGAAGCCCGACCAGATGACCCGCCCGGTGGCACCCACCGACGGCCGCGTCCTGCAGATGCTGGCCGACGCCATGGACGTCCACCTGGGGCTGCCGGACCTGCGCACCACGCGCGCGGAGCTGGACCGCCTCGGGGCGTGGGACGGGGCGAGGGCCAACGAGCCGGTGGAGGTCGCGGCCGCGCCGCCGCGCCCGGCCGCCGGGGAGGCCGTCCTCGCCGGACACCGGCTGCTCCTCGACCAGGGCCGCCTCCAGGACGGCGACGAGGCGCTCGCCGGGACCCGGCACGCCGCCCACGCGCGCGTGTCGGCCGCCACGGCCGCCGAGGTCGGCGTCAAGAACGGCGACGCGCTCGCGGTCAGTGGCCCCGCCGGGGTCGTCGAACTGCCGTTGCTGATCAGTGAGATGCCCGACCGTGTCGTCTGGCTGCCGCTGAACTCCACCGGTTCGGGCGTCGCCTCCGACACCGGGGCGCTGCCCGGCGCACTCGTCCGTATCGGCCCCGCGACCCTCGCCGCCGAGGTCCCCGAGGAGGTGGAGGCATGAGCGCGTACTACCTCGCCGCTGAGGACCTCTCGATGTTCGGCCGCGACCCCTGGTGGCTGGTCGTCGTCAAGGCGGTGTTCTGCTTCGCCTTCCTGATGATCACCGTGCTGTTCTCCATCGTGTGGGAGCGCAAGGTCGTCGCCTGGATGCAGCTGCGCATCGGCCCCAACCGGCACGGCCCCTGGGGCATGCTCCAGTCGCTCGCCGACGGCATCAAGCTGATGCTCAAGGAAGACGTCATCGTCAAACGCGCGGACAAGGTCGTCTACGTCCTCGCGCCGATCGTCGCGGCCATCCCGGCCTTCATGGCGATCGCGGTGATCCCCTTCGGGCCCGCCGGCAACGAGATCTCGATCTTCGGCCAGCGCACCACGATGCAGCTCACCGACCTGCCGATCGCGATGCTCTACATCCTCGCGGTCGCCTCGGTCGGCATCTACGGCATCGTGCTGGCGGGTTGGAGTTCCGGCTCCACCTACCCGCTGCTGGGCGGCCTGCGTTCCGCCGCCCAGATGATCTCCTACGAGATCGCCATGGGCGCCGCGTTCGCCTCCGTCTTCCTCTACTCCGGGTCGATGTCGACGTCGTCGATCGTGGAGGCGCAGCAGGACCGCTGGTACATCGTGCTGCTGCCGGTCTCGTTCGTCATCTACATCGTGACCATGGTCGGTGAGACCAACCGCGCCCCGTTCGACATGCCGGAGTCCGAGGGCGACCTGGTCGGCGGCTTCAACACCGAGTACTCGTCGATCAAGTTCGCGATGTTCATGCTCGCCGAGTACGTCAACATGGTGACCGTCTCCGCCGTGTCGGTGACGCTGTTCCTCGGCGGCTGGCGGGCCCCCTACCCCGTCAGCACCTTCTGGGAGGGCGCCAACCACGGCTGGTGGCCGATGCTCTGGTTCGTGGTGAAGGTGCAGCTGCTGCTCTTCTTCTTCATCTGGCTGCGCGGCACCCTCCCACGCGTCCGCTACGACCAGCTGATGAAGCTCGGCTGGAAGGTCCTCCTGCCGGTCTCCGTGGTCTGGCTGATGCTCGTCGCGACCGTACGGACCCTCAGGAACGAGAACTACGACTTCGCCGAGATCGCGCTGTACGTCGCCGGCGCCGTCATCGTCCTCTTCCTGCTGTCCGTCGTCGCCGACATGTTCCGCGACCGGCGCGAGGCACAGGAGCAGCCCGCCGAACCGGCCGGCTTCGACCCCATGGCCGGCGGATTCCCCGTACCGCCCCTGCCCGGACAGACCCTCCCGCCGGTGCCGCGCAGGCGTCCGCGACGGGAGCGGGAGCTCGTTGTCAGTGGTGGGTCCGATACTGACAGTGACGGATCTTCGAATGGGAAGGAGGCGTCCGATGGCTGAGGAGCCGAAGGAGACCAAGCCCGGTTTCCAGAACCCCGTCGCCGGCTTCGGCGTGACCTTCAAGGCCATGTTCAAGAAGCGGCTGACCGAGCAGTATCCCGAGCAGCCCAAGACCACGGCCCCACGGTTCCACGGCCGGCACCAGCTCAACCGCCATCCGGACGGCCTGGAGAAGTGCGTCGGCTGCGAGCTGTGCGCCTGGGCGTGTCCCGCCGACGCCATCTACGTGGAGGGCGCCGACAACACGGACGAGGAGCGCTACTCGCCGGGCGAGCGGTACGGCGCCGTCTACCAGATCAACTACGCCCGCTGCATCCTGTGCGGCCTGTGCATCGAGGCCTGCCCGACGCGCGCGCTCACCATGACCAACGAGTTCGAGCTGGCCGACTCCAGCCGCGCCAACCTCATCTACACCAAGGAGCAGCTGCTCGCCGGGCTGGAGGAGGGCATGGTCGACTCGCCCCACTCGATCTTCCCGGGCACCGACGAGCAGGACTACTACCGGGGTCTGGTCACCGAGGCCGCGCCCGGCACGGTGCGCCAGGTCGCCGTTTCCAAGGGTGAGAAGCCGCAGGACGAGGGGGTGGACGCATGAGCGCGCAGCTCGCCGCCTACACCACCTCCACCGGTGAGGCCTTCCAGTTCTGGGTGCTCGGCACGATCGCCGTGATCGGCGCCCTGTGCACCGTCTTCATGAAGAGGGCCGTGCACAGCGCGCTCTGCCTCGCCGGCACCATGATCATCCTGGCCGTCTTCTACCTGGCCAACGGCGCCTACTTCCTGGGCATCGTGCAGATCGTCGTCTACACCGGCGCGATCATGATGCTGTTCCTGTTCGTGGTGATGCTCGTAGGTGTCACCGCGGCGGACTCCCTGAAGGAGACCATCAAGGGCCAGCGCTGGCTGGCCCTCCTGTGCGGCCTCGGCTTCGGCATCCTGCTGATCGCGGGCATCGGCAACGCCTCGCTGACGGAGTTCAACGGCCTGGGCACGGCGAACGCCGGCGGCAATGTGGAGGGCCTCGCGGCCCTGATCTTCACCGACTACGTGTTCGCCTTCGAGCTCACCGGCGCCCTCCTCATCACCGCCGCCGTCGGCGCCATGGTCCTCACCCACCGCGAGCGCACCGAGCGCGCCAAGACCCAGCGCGAGCTGGCCGAACAGCGCGTACGCGAGGGCAAGCACCTCCCACCGCTGCCGGCCCCCGGCGTCTACGCCCGGCACAACGCGGTCGACGTCCCGGGCCTGCTGCCCGACGGCACCACGTCCGATCTGACCGTCAGCAAGACCCTGCGGGACCGCGGTCAGATCCGCGACGTGTCGACCGAGGCGCTGAGCGACCTCAAGGCACTGGAGCAGCGCGCCGAGGACCGCCTGGAGCGCACCAACAGCGGGAACGGCCCCAAGCGCGGGGAGGCATCGAAGTGAATCCCGTCAACTATCTGTATCTCGCCGCCCTGCTGTTCACGATCGGCGCCACCGGCGTCCTGATCAGGCGGAACGCGATCGTGGTGTTCATGTGCGTCGAGCTGATGCTCAACGCCTGCAACCTCGCCCTGGTCGCCTTCTCCCGGATGCACGGCAATCTCGACGGCCAGATCATCGCCTTCTTCACGATGGTCGTCGCCGCCGCGGAGGTCGTGGTCGGACTCGCGATCATCGTGTCGCTCTTCCGGTCCCGCCACTCGGCCTCGGTCGACGACGCCAGCCTGATGAAGCTGTAAGGGGTCGGAAGAATCGTGGAGAACCTGATTGCGCTGCTGGTCGCGGCGCCCCTGCTCGGAGCCGCCGTCCTGCTGTGCGGCGGCCGGCGTCTCGACGCCGTCGGCCACTGGATCGGCACGGCCCTCGCCGCCGCCTCCTTCGTCATCGGTGTCGTCCTCTTCGCCGACATGCTCGGCAAGGACGCCGAACACCGCGAGATCGGACAGCACCTGTTCAGCTGGATCCCCGTCGAGGGCTTCCAGGCCGACGTCGCCTTCCAGCTCGACCAGCTGTCGATGACGTTCGTCCTGCTGATCACCGGAGTCGGCTCGCTCATCCACGTGTACTCCATCGGGTACATGGAGCACGACGAGCGCCGACGCCGCTTCTTCGGCTATCTGAACCTGTTCCTCGCGGCGATGCTGCTGCTGGTCCTCGCCGACAACTACCTCCTGCTGTACGTCGGCTGGGAGGGCGTCGGCCTCGCCTCGTACCTGCTGATCGGCTTCTGGCAGCACAAGCCCAGCGCCGCCACCGCCGCGAAGAAGGCCTTCCTGGTCAACCGCGTCGGCGACGTCGGCCTGTCCATCGCCATCATGCTGATGTTCACCACCTTCGGGACCTTCGCCTTCGGCCCGGTCCTCGGCGCCGTCGGCGAGACGAGCGAGGGCACGCTCACCGCGATCGCCCTGATGCTGCTGCTCGCCGCCTGCGGCAAGTCCGCCCAGGTGCCGCTGCAGTCCTGGCTCGGGGACGCGATGGAGGGCCCGACCCCGGTCTCCGCCCTCATCCACGCCGCGACCATGGTCACCGCCGGTGTCTACCTGATCGTCCGCTCCGCCGCCGTCTTCAACGGCGCCCCGGACGCGCAGCTCGTCACCACCGTCGTCGGCGCGGTCACGCTCCTCTTCGGTGCGATCGTCGGTTGCGCGAAGGACGACATCAAGAAGGCCCTCGCCGGCTCGACGATGTCGCAGATCGGGTACATGGTGCTGGCCGCGGGTCTCGGCCCCATCGGCTACGTCTTCGCGATCATGCACCTGGTGACGCACGGCTTCTTCAAGGCCGGGCTGTTCCTCGGCGCCGGCTCGGTCATGCACGGCATGAACGACGAGGTCGACATGCGCAAGTACGGCGGCCTGCGGAAGTACATGCCGGTCACCTTCGTCACCTTCGGCCTCGGCTACCTCGCCATCATCGGCTTCCCGGGCCTGTCCGGCTTCTTCTCCAAGGACAAGATCATCGAGGCGGCCTTCGCCAAGGGCGGCACCGAGGGCTGGATCCTCGGCGGCGTGGCCCTGCTGGGCGCGGCCATCACCGCGTTCTACATGACGCGCGTGATGCTGATGACGTTCTTCGGCGAGGAGCGCTGGCAGCCCGACGAGCACGGCCACGAACCGCACCCGCACGAGTCGCCCAAGGTCATGACGATCCCCATGATCGTCCTGGCCGTCGGATCGGTCTTCGGTGGCGCCTACTTCAGCATCGGCGACCGGTTCATCCACTGGTTGGAGCCCGTCACCAAGCACGCGCACGGCCACCCGCCGATCAGCGCCCTGACGGTCACGATCTCCACCGTCGCCGTGATGGTCATCGGCGTCGGCCTCGCCTGGCTCCAGTACGGGCGCAAGCCCGTCCCCGTCGTCGCCCCGCGCGGATCGCTGATCACCCGGGCCGCCCGGCGCGACCTCCTCCAGGACGACTTCAACCACGTCGTCCTCGTACGCGGCGGAGAGCACCTGACGCGCTCCCTCGTCTACGTCGACCACACCCTGGTCGACGGCGTCGTCAACGGCACGGCGGCCTCCATGGGCGGCCTGTCCGGGCGGCTGCGCCGGATCCAGAACGGCTACGCCCGCTCGTACGCGGTCTCGATGTTCGGCGGCGCTGCGATCCTCATCGCCGCGACCCTGCTGATGAGGGCGGTCTGATACCGATGTCCTTTCCTCTGCTGACAGCGACGGCGGCGCTCCCGGCCCTCGGGGCCATCGCCACGGCCGCCGTCCCCGCCCAGCGGCGCAACGCCGCGAAACTGCTGGCGCTGATCGTCTCGCTCGGCACACTCGTGCTGGCCGCGATCATCGCGTTCCGCTTCGACCCCGGCGGCGACCGCTACCAGCTCACCGAGTCCCACGCCTGGATCGCGGAGTTCGGGGTGCGGTACGACCTGGGCGTGGACGGCATCGCGGTGGCGCTCATCGGGCTCACCGCCCTGCTGATCCCGTTCATCATCCTCGCGGGCTGGCACGACGCCGACCCGCTGGAGACGGGCAGCAAGAGGTGGCGGCCGACCCAGGGCTTCTTCGCCCTGATCCTGGCCGTCGAGGCGATGGTGATCATCTCCTTCGCGGCCACCGACGTCTTCCTCTTCTACATCTTCTTCGAAGCCATGCTCATCCCGATGTACTTCCTCATCGGCGGCTTCGGGGACCGGGCCCACGAGCACGGCGAGGAGACGGCGTCCACCCAACGCTCGTACGCCGCCGTGAAGTTCCTCCTCTACAACCTGGTCGGCGGTCTGATCATGCTGGCCGCGGTCATCGGCCTGTACGTGGTCGCCGGGAACTTCTCGCTCCCGGAGATCGCCGAGGCCCGCGCCAACGGCACGCTGGAGATGGCGACCACCACCGAACGGTGGCTGTTCCTCGGCTTCTTCTTCGCCTTCGCGGTGAAGGCGCCGCTGTGGCCGCTGCACACCTGGCTGCCCAACGCCATGCAGGAGTCCACCGCCCCGGTCGCCGTCCTCATCACGGCCGTCGTCGACAAGGTCGGCACCTTCGCGATGCTCCGCTTCTGCCTCGGACTGTTCCCCGAGGCCAGCACCTGGGCGACGCCCGCGATCCTCGTCCTGGCGCTGATCAGCATCATCTACGGGGCGCTGCTCGCCGTCGGCCAGCGCGACATCAAACGGCTGGTGGCGTACGCGTCGATCTCGCACTTCGGCTTCATCATCCTGGGCATCTTCGCGATGACCAGCCAGGGCCAGTCCGGTGCGACGCTCTACATGGTCAACCACGGCATCTCGACCGCCGCCCTGATGCTGGTCGCCGGATTCCTGATCTCCCGGCGCGGCTCCCGGCTCATCGCCGACTACGGCGGGGTGCAGAAGGTCGCGCCCGTGCTCGCCGGCACCTTCCTGATCGGTGGCCTCGCGACGCTGTCGCTGCCCGGACTCGCCCCGTTCGTCAGCGAGTTCCTGGTCCTGGTCGGCACGTTCGCGCGCTACCCGGTGGTCGGGATCATCGCCACCGTCGGCATCGTCCTCGCCGCGCTCTACACCCTCGTCCTCTACCAGCGCACGATGACGGGCCCGGTGAAGGCCGAGGTCGAGGGGATGCCCGACCTGAGGGTCCGCGAACTCGTGGTGGTCGCCCCGCTGGTCGCGCTGCTGATCTTCCTGGGTGTCTTCCCGAAGCCGCTCACCGACATCGTCAACCCGGCGGTCGAGCACACCATGTCCGACGTCCAGAAGAAGGACCCCCAGCCCGAGGTGGAGGCGGCCAAGTGAGCGCATCAGCCGTCCACAGCCTGTGGACAACCGCGGCCGACCCGATCACCAAGATCGACGCGCCGAAGATCGAATACGGGCAATTGTCGCCCACCCTGATCGTCATCGGCGCGGCGATCATCGGAGTGCTGGTCGAGGCCTTCGTCCCGCGCAAGTTCCGCTACTACGCCCAGGTGTTCGTCTCCGTCGTCGCCCTCGCAGCCTCCTTCGCCGCGGTCGTCGCGCTCGCGGCGGGCGGCTACGGCACCACCAAGGCCGGCATCGCCGCCATGGGCGCCATCGCCGTCGACGGACCGGCCCTGTTCCTCCAGGGGACGATCCTCCTCGCCGGCATCCTCGGCGTCTTCACCTTCGCCGAACGCCGCCTCGACCCCGAGACCCACGGCAACAAGGTCGACTCCTTCGCCGCACAGGCCGCCTCCGTGCCCGGCAGCGACAGCGAGAAGGCCGCCGTCAAGGCCGGGTTCACCACCACCGAGGTCTTCCCGCTGCTGCTCTTCGCGATCGGCGGCATGCTGATCTTCCCGGCGGCCAACGACCTGCTGACCCTCTTCATCGCCCTGGAGGTCTTCTCCCTCCCGCTCTACCTGCTGTGCGCCGTGGCCCGCCGCAAGCGGCTCATGTCGCAGGAAGCCGCCGTCAAGTACTTCCTCCTCGGCGCCTTCGCCTCCGCCTTCACCCTCTTCGGCATCGCCCTGCTGTACGGCTATGCGGGCTCGGTGAAGTACGCGACGATCGCCCAGGTCGTCGACGGCACCATCGGCGACCTCAACCCCGCCCTCGCCCAGACCATGGGCAACGACGCGCTGCTGCTCATCGGCGCCGCCATGCTCGTCATGGGCCTGCTCTTCAAGGTCGGCGCCGTGCCGTTCCACATGTGGACCCCCGACGTCTACCAGGGCGCGCCCACCCCGGTCACCGGCTTCATGGCCGCCGCGACCAAGGTGGCCGCCTTCGGCGCGCTGCTCCGGCTGCTGTACGTCGTCCTGCCCGGTCTGCGCTGGGACTGGCGGCCGGTCATGTGGGCCGTCGCCATCGTCACCATGCTGGCCGGCGCGATCGTCGCCATCACCCAGACCGACATCAAGCGCCTGCTCGCCTACTCGTCGATCGCGCACGCCGGCTTCATCCTCGCCGGTGTCATCGCGGCGTCACCCGACGGCGTCTCGTCCGTGCTGTTCTACCTGGGCGCCTACTCCTTCGTGACCATCGGCGCGTTCGCCGTGGTCACGCTGGTGCGGGACGCGGGCGGCGAGGCTACGCACCTGTCCAAGTGGGCCGGGCTCGGCCGCAGGTCCCCGCTGGTGGCGGCCGTCTTCGCGGTCTTCCTGCTGGCCTTCGCGGGCATCCCGCTGACCTCCGGGTTCGCGGGCAAGTTCGCCGTGTTCAAGGCGGCGGCGGAGGGCGGCGCGGGCGCGATCGTCGTGGTCGGTGTGATCTCGTCGGCCATCGCCGCGTTCTTCTACATCCGCGTCATCGTGCTCATGTTCTTCAGCGAGCCCCGCCCCGAGGGGCCGACGGTCGCCGTGCCGTCGCCGCTGACCATGACCGCGATCGGCGTCGGTGTCGCCGTCACGCTGGTGCTCGGTGTCGCGCCCCAGTACTTCCTGGACCTGGCGGGACAGGCGGGCGTCTTCGTGCGGTAGCGCTCCGCTCGGCTGCCGCTCGGTTTGCTGCCAGCTGCTGCTCGGCTGTTCGAACATGGCGGGACCCGGTTTCGAAAGGAGCCGGGTCCCGCTCTCGTTTTCCGGCCCGGAGCCGCCGCATCCGGGTGGAGCCTGTGGATAACTCTGAGGCTGTCGGTGCGGGCGCCTATCGTGGCTAGGGCTGGAGGAACCACGAACGGCACGGGACGCAAGGGTGCGGGGGACGGGCCATGATCGGGACGGGCGGGACGAGTGTGATGGCGGACGAGGACAGGACGACCAGGACGGACAGCGAGGCGCTGGCCGTGCTCCATCGCGTCTTCGGGTACGACGCCTTCCGGGGCGAGCAGGAAGCGATCATCGAGCACGTGGTCGCGGGTGGCGACGCCGTCGTCCTCATGCCGACCGGCGGCGGCAAGTCCCTCTGCTACCAGATCCCCTCCCTGGTCAGGCCCGGCACGGGCATCGTGGTCTCCCCGCTGATCGCGCTGATGCAGGACCAGGTGGACGCCCTGCGGGCCCTGGGCGTGCGCGCCGGGTTCATGAACTCCACGCAGGACTTCGACGAGCGGCGCGTGGTCGAGGCGGAGTTCCTCGCGGGCGAGCTGGACCTGCTCTACCTCGCACCGGAGCGCCTGCGGCTGGACGCCACCCTGGATCTGCTGGGGCGTGGCAAGATCTCGGTCTTCGCGATCGACGAGGCGCACTGCGTCTCCCAGTGGGGCCACGACTTCCGGCCCGACTACCTCTCCCTCTCCCTCCTGGGCCGGCGCTGGCCGGACGTACCGCGCATCGCCCTCACCGCCACCGCCACCCGCGCCACGCACCGCGAGATCACCGAGCGGCTGGACATGCCCGGGGCCAGGCACTTCGAGGCCAGCTTCGACCGGCCCAACATCCAGTACCGCATCGTGCCCAAGGCCGACCCGAAGAAGCAGCTCCTGTCCTTCCTGCGCCAGGAACACGCGGGCGACGCCGGCATCGTCTACTGCCTCTCCCGCAACTCCGTCGAGAAGACCGCCGAGTTCCTCAGCAAGAACGGCGTCGAGGCGGTCCCGTACCACGCGGGCCTCGACGCGGGCACCCGCGCGGCCCACCAGTCACGGTTCCTGCGCGAGGAAGGGCTCGTCGTCGTCGCCACGATCGCCTTCGGCATGGGCATCGACAAACCCGACGTCCGCTTCGTCGCCCACCTCGACCTGCCGAAGTCCGTCGAGGGCTACTACCAGGAGACCGGCCGCGCCGGCCGCGACGGACTGCCGTCCACGGCCTGGATGGCGTACGGCCTGAACGACGTCATACAACAGCGGAAGATGATCCAGGGCAGCGAGGGCGACGAGGCGTTCCGCCGCCGGGCCGCCGCCCACCTGGACGCGATGCTGGCGCTCTGCGAGACCGCGCGCTGCCGCCGGGGCCAGCTCCTCCAGTACTTCGGCCAGGAACCCCGGGACGAGGGCTGCGGCAACTGCGACACCTGCCTCGTACCACCGGAGACCTGGGACGGCACCGTCGCCGCGCAGAAGGTGCTCTCCACGGTGGTGCGGCTCCAGCGCGAGCGCGGGCAGAAGTTCGGCGCCGTGCAGATCGTCGACATCCTGCTGGGGCGGCGGACCGCGAAGGTCATCCAGTTCGACCACGACCAGCTCTCCGTCTTCGGCATCGGCGAGGACCTGGCCGAGGGCGAATGGCGGGGCGTCGTACGGCAGTTGCTCGCCCAGGGGCTCCTCGCCGTCGAGGGCGAGTACGGCACGCTCGTGCTCACCGAGGAGAGCGGGGCGGTGCTGCGGCGGGAGCGGGACGTACCCCTGCGCAAGGAACCGAAGAAACCGGCGACCACACGACAGGCGTCCGGCGGCTCCGGGACGTCGGGCTCCGGCTCGTCGGGCTCCGGCCGGGGCGAACGGAAGGCGAAGGCGGCCGTCGAACTCTCCGACGACCTGCTCCCCGTCTTCGAGGCCCTCCGCGCCTGGCGCGCCGAACAGGCCCGCGAACAGGGCGTCCCCGCCTACGTCATCTTCCACGACGCCACCCTCCGCGAGATCGCGGCCACCGCCCCCGCCACCGTCGCCGAACTCGGCACCATCAGCGGCATCGGCGAGAAGAAGCTCGCGACGTACGGGGAGGGCGTGCTCGGGGTCCTCGCCTCGCTGGGCGCCACCGGCACCGACGAGGGCTCCTCGGCCGCCACCGCCACCGCTACCGCCCCGGCCCCAGCCACGGACGGGGACGCGCACGGCTCCTTCGACTGGCCGGACGACGAGCCGGAACCCGAGCCGGACGACTGGGCTTAGCAGACACACGGGGGAGGGGACCACCATGGACGCGCAGGACACGGCGGAGAAGCTGCGGACGATCACCGGGGAGCTGTCGGAGTGATCTGACCCGCCCCCGACCGAGCCGCCCCGCTGTCAGCTAGTTCCTTGTCTTCCGTCCGTCTCGTAGGGCGGGGACGGAAGGTTCCAGAGGGCGTCCGACCGGCTGACGATCTTTCGAAGTTCGCGGGCGCTTCGTGGCGACAAGGCCTGCATCGCGGTGTCGAGGAGGGCTCGGGCTTCGAAAGGGTCACCGCAGCAGTACCAGTGCACGTTGCCCCACTCGTAGTCGTGCCACAGAGCACGCTCGGGCTGGTGGACGTAGTCCTGCCACAGGCCCACAGCCGCGCTGACGTCGCCTGGTCGCAGATAGTTGCGGGAGCGCTCGAGACGGATGATCTCGGACAGCGCACGCGAAGACAGGCCGTCGATGACCGGCCTCGCACCCGCTGTCCGGTGGCTGCCGGGGTCGCCGACACGGATCTGTCCCGGCCGTCTACGCGGCATGGACCTTTCGGTTCGTCGTCATGCGGTACATGGTGCCAAAAAGACTTGTACGGCCACCAGTGTGAGCGCAGGGCCACGGCGTGTGGCCCGGCCGATCGGGCAAGACGATGAGAGCAGGCACTCACAGGGCGCGGGACGCGTATGCCCTGACGTCGGCGTCGGAGTCCTTGGTGGCTGTGGTGAGGGCGGTGCGGGCGGTCTCGTCGGTGGTGTGGTGGGTGAGGGAGAGGACGGCGGCCTTGCGGACGTCGGCGTTGGGGTCCGAGAGAGCCTCCGTGAGGGCGGGGACGGCCATGGCCGTCGTCGCGGTGGACAGGGCGGTGGCGGCGCCGGCCCGGACCTGCCACGCCGGGTCGGCGAGGGCGGTCACGGCCTGGGCGGCGAGCGGGGGCGGGCAGCCGACGGTGCCCAGCGCGCCGTAGGCGGCGGCCCGGACCAAGGCGTCGGGGTCGGTGGTGAGGGTGGTCAGCGCGGTCAGTACCGCGGCGGGGGGAGAGGAGGCGGTGCGGTCGGCGGACACCGTGGCCAGGGCCTTGGCGAGGGTGACGCGTACCTCGCGGGACGGGTCCGTGGGGGCCGCGTGAGCCAGTTCGGTGGCCGCGTCGACCGAGACGAGGGCGCGTACGGCCTCGATGCGCACGGTGATGTCGGAGTCCGTCAGGGAGCCGGCGTACAGGGCGGTGTCACCGAGGCCGAGGGCGCGCAGTACGTCCAGGGCGGCGGCGCGGACGACCGGGTCGGGCTCGGTCAGGGCCGCGGCCAGGCCGTCGCGGAGGGCGGGGTCGGGCGGGAGCGTCTCGACGAGTTCGCGGAGTGAGGCCGCGGCGGCGGCTCGCACCTCGGGGGCGCTGTCGCGGAGCGCCTCGGCGAGGGCCGAGCCGGTGCCCGGCGGCAGGGTCTCCGTCAGGACGGCGACCGCCTCGCGCCGGACCGTGGGCACCGGGTCGGCCAAGTAGGGCCGGAGCGCGTCGAGTTCGGGCTGCTCCTCGGCGAGGGCGACGAGTTCGAGGAGGCGGGCGGAGGAGGCGGAGGAGGAGGCGTGGGGGGTGGGGTGGGAGGGGAGGGGGAGGGCCCCCCTCCCCGAGCCGTCCCCGGCCTCCGCCCCCTCCGTCAAGACCGCCACCGGCGCCACCTCCCGAGACCCCGCCGTCGCCACGTTCTCCGCGTGGACCTCGCCCAGGTGGCGGGAAGGGCCGCCGACGGGGGTGAACTCCTCGATGGGGACGAGGTAGGGAGCGACGGGGCGGGCGGTGAACTCCATCGTGCCGGAGGGGGACTTGCGCAGGTCGAGGTGGTGGAACCAGGAGGTGTCGTCGCGCTGGGGGTGGTCGAGGCGGTCGTGGTAGAGGCCCCAGCGGGACTCGGTGCGGGCCAGGGAGGCGCGGGCGGCCATCTCGGCGCAGTCGCGGATGAAGGAGACCTCGGCGCAGCGCATCAGCTCGTGCGGGGTGCGGGCGCCCATCTCGGCGATGTCGGCGCGCATCCGCTCGAACGCGTTGAGGGCGAGGGAGAGTCGGGAGCCGGACTTCGGGGGCGCCACGTAGTCGTTGACGAAGCGGCGGAGCTTGTACTCGACCTGGGGTTGCGGGGGACCGTCGGGGTTGCGCAGCGGGTGGTAGATCAGCTCGTGGGCGTCCCGGAGTTGGTCGTCCGGCAGTGCGCCCTCGTAAGGGGTGTACTGGGCGGCGTCGGCGCCCGCGAGGTCGCCGAACACGAAGGCGCCGATCATGTAGTTGTGGGGGACGCAGGCGAGGTCGCCGGCGGCGTACAGGCGGGGGACGGTCGTCCGGGCCTGGTCGTCCACCCGAACGCCCGAGGCGGAGTGGCCGCCGCACAGGCCGATCTCGGAGATGTGCATCTCGATGTCGTGGGTGCGGTAGTCGTGGCCGCGACCGGCGTGGAAGGTCCCCCGGGTCGGGCGTTCCGTCGTGTGCAGGATCGACTCCAGGGCGGAGACGGACTCCTCCGGGAGGTGGCTCAGCTTCAGATAGACCGGGGCGCGGTCGGAGGCGATCTCGGCGGCGAACTCGGCCATCATCTGGCCGGACCAGTAGTCGGAGTCGACGAAGCGTTCGCCGTGCCGGTTGACCTGGTAGCCGCCGAAGGGGTTGGCGACGTAGGCGCAGGCGGGTCCGTTGTAGTCCTTGATCAGCGGGTTGATCTGGAAGCACTCGATGCCGGTGAGTTCGGCGCCCGCGTGGTAGGCCATGGCGTAGCCGTCGCCCGCGTTGGTGGGGTTCTCGTAGGTGCCGTAGAGATAGCCGGAGGCGGGCAGTCCGAGCCGGCCGCACGCGCCGGTCGCGAGGATCACGGCGCCGGCGCGCACGGTGACGAACGCGCCGGTGCGGGTGTTGAAGCCGGCGGCGCCCACGGCCCGCCGGGCCTCGCCCTCGCCGGCCGTCAGCACGCGTACCGGCATCACCCGGTTCTCGATGCGGATGCGTTCGCGCATCTCCCGGCGCCGCAGCTGCCGGTAGAGGACCTTCTTGACGTCCTTGCCCTCCGGCATCGGCAGTACGTACGACCCCGAGCGGTGCACCTGGCGGACCGCGTACTCGTTGTGCTCGTCCTTCTCGAACTTCACGCCGTACGACTCGAGCCGCCTGACCATGTCGTAGCCGCGGGTGGCGGTCTGGCGGACGGTGGACTGGTCGACGATGCCGTCGTTGGCGCGGGTGATCTCGGCGACGTAGTCGTCGGGTTCGGCGCGGCCGGGGATGACGGCGTTGTTGACGCCGTCCATGCCCATGGCGAGGGCGCCGGAGTGACGGACGTGCGCCTTCTCCAGGAGCAGGACGTTCGCGCCGTGCTCGGCGGCGGTCAGGGCCGCCATGGTGCCGGCGGTGCCGCCGCCGATGACGAGGACGTCGCAGGTGAGTTCTTCGGCGGCGGTGAGGGCGGGGATCTCCACCAGAGGGCCTTTCAGGAACCGAGGGAGGTCAGGACGTCGCGGCGCAGGGCCGTGCGTGCCGGGTCGTCGTGGACGGCGCGGTCGCGGGGGCGCGGGACGTCCCGTACGGCGGTGAGCCGGCCGGAGCCGAGGAGGGCGACGCGGTCGCCGAGGAAGAGGGCCTCGTCCACGTCGTGGGTGACGAAGACGACGGTGGCGCCCGTGCCGCGCAACACCTTCACCAGCAGGTCCTGCATCCCGGCCCGGGTCTGGGCGTCGAGCGCGCCGAACGGCTCGTCCATCAGGACGGCGCGGGGGCGCCCGGCGAGGGCGCGGGCCAGTTGCGCGCGCTGGCGTTGTCCGCCGGAGACGCGGTGCGGCAGCTGCCGGGTGTACTCGGCGAGCCCGACCCGGGACAGCCAGGCCTCGGCCTGCATACGGCGCTCGGCGCGTGGCAGGCCCCGGATGGCGAGCGGGAGTTCGACGTTGGCGCGCAGGGTGCGCCAGGGCAGGAGGGCGTCCTCCTGGAAGACGAGGGCGCGTTCGGCGGACGGGCCGGTCAGGGGCTCCCCATCCTGGGTGATCCCGCCGGCGAGCGGCGGCAGCAGGCCCGCCAGGGTGCGCAGCAGGGTCGACTTGCCGCAGCCGGACGGTCCGACGACGGTGAGGATCTCGCCGGGGGCCACGTCCAGGTCGACGCCGGTGAGGGCGACGGCGTCGGGGCGGCCCAGGTCGGCGGCGTGGAGGGCGAGGCGGGTGCCGCGTACGGGGGCGGGCGCCCGCGTCTCCTCGGGGGCCCGTGCCTCCGCGCGGCCGGGGGCCCGCGTCTCAGACGAGGTGCTCATCACGTGCCTCCTGGGCCTCGGCTGTGGCGGTGACGGGGGCGGCCGGCGCCGCCGCGCTCCGGGCGGCCCGTGGCGGCCGGCTCCCGGCGGTGTACGACGTGCGGGGCAGCCAGTGGGTCAGCCGGCGGCCGATCAGCTCGACGGCGGTCGACGTCAGCCAGCCCAGCACCCCGATCGTGGCCATGCCGACGAAGACGCCGGGGTAGTTGACGACGGTGTAGTCCTGCCAGGTGCGGTAGCCGACGCCGTACTGCCCGGAGATCATCTCGGCGGAGATCACACAGATCCACGAGACGCCGATGCCGACCGACAGGCCGCCGAAGATGCCCGGCAGGGCGCCCGGCAGGACCACCGAGGCGAGCACCCGCCACCGGCCGCCGCCCATGGTGCGGACCGCCTCCTCCCACACCGGGGTCAGGGCGCGGACCGCGTGCCGGGTGGAGACCAGGACCGGGAAGAACGCGGCGGTGAAGGTGATGAAGACGATGCCCTGCTCGTTCGAGGGGAACAGCAGGATCGCCACCGGGACCAGGGCGATCGCCGGGATGGGCCGGACCACCTCCAGGACCGGCCCGAGCGTGTCCTCGGCCAGGCGCGAGCGGGCGACGAGGATCCCGACGGCCACCCCCGCCACCGCCGCCAGCAGGAAGCCGGTGAGGATGCGGGTGAGGCTGTCGGTGAGGTCCGTCCAGTAGTCCGGCCCGGTCACCCGGTCCGCGAAGGCGTGCGCCACGTCCGTGACCGTCGGGAACTGCGAGAACCGCAGCCACACGTCGACGTCCAGGCCGGTCAGCAGCTGCCAGATGCCGAGGGCGGCGATCAGGGACAGCGCGCGCAGGGCGTAGCGGGCGGCGGGCCGGGAGCCGGGGCTCCGTACGCGCCGGGCGCCGGTTTTCGCGGGGCGGCTCACGACGCCCGCTCCAGGGCGGCGGCATAGGGGACGACCTCGGCGCCGTCGTGTCCGGCGACGTAGGCCTTCGCCGTGGCCGGGGCGACGAAGGGGAGGAGCTGGTCCCCGTCGGCCACCCAGACCGCCTTGTCGGCGAACCACTGGGTGCCGGTCGTGGCGTCCGGGACGTACGCGGCACGGATGCCGTCCTTGTGCGTGGCGACGTAGGCGAGGAGTTCGGCGGGCGTCTCGAACTCCTCGGTCTTCGTCGCGCCCTTGGGCCAGACCTCACCGGCGGCCGGCGCCGGGGCGGCGGCGAGCCTCTTGTCGTAGGACGTGCCCAGCGCCTCGCGCACGTAGTGGTCGTCGACGAAGGCGTCCACGTCCACGTCTCCGGTCAGCTTCGCGGCCTTGAGGATCGGGACGTCCTTCTTCAGGGCGGCGATCAGCGCGGGCTTGAGCGAGGGGTCGAAGGTCGCGATGCCGTGCGCGCCGTTGTAGAGGTAGACGACCTCGGCCGGCAGCCCGGTGGCGTCGGCGACCTTCTCGGCGGCTTCGACGGGGTGTTCGTCGAGGTAGTCCGTGGCCTTGGCCTGGGCTCGCAGGAAGGCCTCCAACACAGCGGGCCGTTGCTTCGCGAAGTCCTCGCGCGCGGTGACGCCGTGGAAGGTGGGCAGTTCCAGCTGCGCCCCGTCGTACAGGGCCTTCGCCTTGCCCTGGTACGTCAGCAGCCCGGGCCAGGCCACGAACTGCGACAGCGCGTCCGCACTGCCCGCCGTGAGCGAGGAGGCGCCGACCGCCGGCTGCTGGTTGAGCTTCTCGATGTCCTTGTCGGCGTCGAGACCGGCGTCCTTCAGCGCGCGTACGAGGGTGCCGTCCGCCGCCGATCCGACGCTCGTCGAGACCTTCCTGCCCTTCAGGTCGGCCAGCGTGCCCAGCTTCGAGTCGGGCGCCGTGACGATGGTGTTGAGCCCGCCGCGGAGGTTGTAGCCGGTGGCCGCGACCAGCCGGGTGGGCTTGCCGAGCTGCTTGCCGCGGGCGGCGTTGAGCAGCAGCGGGAAGTCACCCATCGAACCGATGTCTATCTTCCCGGCGGTCATCTGGGCCGTGATGGGGGCGCCGGTGGCGTAGTCCTGCCAGTCGACCTTGTACGTGGTCTTCCCGCCCAGTGCGTTCAGCTCGTCCTCGAAGTAGCCGAGGGAACGCAGCAGGGTGCCGGCGGTGACGGTGTTGATGGTCTTCGACTGGTAGCCGACGGTCACGGTGACGGTCCCGCCGTCCGCCGCGCTGCCGCTGCCGCAGCCGGCCAGGGCCAGGGGCAGCAGGAGGGCGGCGGGCAGGACGAATCCTCTGTTCTTCATGGGAGTGCGGACCTCTCGGCGATCTCAGCGGAGCAGGTAGGGCATGTTGACCGTGACGGCGCCGGTGGGGCAGCGGGCTGCGCACGGGCCGCAGTACCAGCACTCGTCGACATGCATGTAGGCCTTGCCGTTGCTCTCGTCGATGGCCAGGGAGTCCAGCGGGCACATGTCCACACAGAGGGTGCAGCCGTCGATGCACTTCGACTCGTCGATGGTCACGGGCACGTCGGCCCGCTGGGGCGCCAAAGCCATGGCTGTCTCCAGGGAGGGGCGGAACAGGGGTTACGGGGTCACCGCGAGCGGTGCAGCAGGCCGCTCATCGAGATGCGGTCGCCGCGGAAGCGGATGAACTCCAGGTCGACGGGCCGGCCGTCGGCGAGGTGGGTGAGCCGTTCCAGCATCAGGACGGCGGAGCCGCGCGGGGCTTCGAGCACGGCGGCGGAGTGGGTGTCCGCGTTCACCGCCTCCAGGGTGATCTCGGCGTGCCCCAGGGGCAGGCCGGTGATCGTCTCCAGCAGGCGGAAGACGTCGGTGTTCTCCAGGTCGGCGCCGAGCAGCGCCGTGCCGAGGTCGAGGGGGCCGAGGGTGAGCGGGATGTAGGTGAGGTCGAGGGAGAGGGGGAGGCCGTTCAGGCGGCGCAGACGTTCGATGTAGAGGACGTCGGTGCCGGGCGGGACGTGCAGACGGTCGGCCACGGGGGTGGGGGCCGGGGCGGGGCCCATGGTGCGGACCTCGTTGGTGACCGTGCCGTGTTCGCGGAGGGTTTCCGCGAGGCCCATCAGACGGTCCAGGCCGTGGGGGTACTTCCGGGCGACGACGACGGTGCCGACGCCCGGGAACCGTTCCACCAGGCCCTCGGCGCGCAGCAGGTCCAGAGCCTCGCGCACGGTGTTGCGGGTGGCGCGGTAGTCGGTGGCGAGGGTGGACTCATGGGGAAGCGTGCCGTCCGCGAAGCCGCCGCTGAGGAGCTGACGGCGCAGCAGATCGGCGAGTTGCCGCGCCTGGTCCGCCCGCAGCCGTCGCCGCGCGCGGTGGGCGGCGACGGTGGTCGCGCCCTGCCCGGCGTGGTCCCGGATGCGGTCGGTGGATGGCATGTTTCGAACCATACCGAAATGGTGGGGAAAGCAATGTTGCCGGAGTGTTGCGCCATCTGAGGAGGTGTCGAAGGCGGTGCTGACCTGCGCTTACGTGGGGGCGGGCGCAAGATCTGCCACCGGCTTGTCCAAGGGGTGGGAATGCGGCTCCGGTGGCTGGGATGTGCCGGTCTACTCCCGGGCCGCCACCACCCGCCCCGTGACCTCGCCCAGCCCCACCTTCGTGCCGCCCGGCCCCGGTGCCCATGCCGTGAGGGTCACCTCGTCGCCGTCCTCCAGGAACGTGCGGCTGCCGGTCGGGAGGTCGAGGGGGTCGCGTCCGTTCCAGGTGAGTTCCAGCAGCGAGCCCCGCTGGTCGGGCGCGGTCCCGCTGACCGTGCCGGAGCCGTAGAGGTCGCCGGTGCGCAGGGACGCGCCGTTCACCGTCAGATGGGCCAGTTGTTGCGCGGCCGTCCAGTACATCGTGGCGAAGGGCGGCTCCGAGACGACGTGCCCGTTGACCGCGACGCTGATCCGCAGGTCGTACCCCCCGGGGTCGATGTCCGGCGCGGAGTCGTCCAGGTAGGGCAGCAGCGGATGCGTGCGCTCCGGCGGTGCCACCCGCGCCTCCTCCAGCGCCTCCAACGGTGTGACCCAGGCCGAGACCGACGTCGCGAACGACTTCCCGAGGAACGGCCCGAGCGGAACGTACTCCCAGGCCTGCAGATCACGCGCCGACCAGTCGTTGAGGAGGCACACCCCGAAGACGTGGTCGCGGAAGTCCGCGAGCCCCACGGGCCGCCCCCGCTCGGACGGCACGCCGACCACGAAGCCGACCTCCGCCTCGATGTCCAGCCGCACGGACGGCCCGAACACGGGCACGGGATCGGTCGGCGCCTTGCGCTGCCCGGCCGGGCGTACCACCTCCGCGCCGGACACGACGACCGTGCCGGACCGTCCGTGGTAACCGATCGGCAGATGCTTCCAGTTGGGCGTCAGTGGATCCGGCGCGTCGGGACGGAAGATGCGGCCCACGTTCCGGGCGTGGTTCTCGGAGGCGTAGAAGTCGACGTAGTCGGCCACCTCGAAGGGCAGGTGCGGGGTCACCGAGGACAGCGGGTGGAAGTACGGCGCGATCGTCTCCCGGTGCGAGGGCACCGTCAGCCACGCCGTCAGGGCCCGCCGCAGGTCGGACCAGGCCGTGCGGCCCGCCGCCAGCAGGGGGTTCAGCGTGGGGTGCGCCAGCAGCGCGGCGTAGGGGGAGCCGAGGGCGTGCGCCGCCGCGGCGGCGTCGAGGACGTGATCGCCGAGACGGACCCCGACGGTGCGAGGGGCTCCGGACGCGCCGAGGGAGAAGACGCCGTAGGGGAGGTTGTGCGGACCGAAGGGGTGGCCCTCGGGGACGTCGAAGGGGTGACCCTCGGGGACATCATCGGGGACATCGAAGGGGGGCATCGGGTGGTGCCTCGCTCTCGTGCGTTCCGTCGTACCTCTGGTCGCGGCTCACGTTACGGGGCGGTGCGAAGATCGGGGAGTGTCTAAAGAGTTCGCAATGTCCTGATAGGGGAGGGTCGGAAGGAAAGGTTCCGGCTTAGCGTCCTCTGGGGGACTACGGACGGGGTCGGTCCGGGTCCGGTAGGGGGGACACGTGGGGGGACCCGTGGCCATGGGTACTTGGGGTGCGCCGGTACAGGCGGACCGAGGCGTTCCGGGGCTCGTCGTGAAGCTCGGCGACTATCCGCTGCACCACGGCGGCGTCGGAGCCGTCCGCAGCCTGGGCCGGCTGGGCGTGCCGATGTACGCGATCACGGAGGACCGGTACACACCGGCCGCCGCCTCGCGCTATCTGCGGCGCGCGTTCGTGTGGCCGACCACCGGGACGGAGGAGCCCGAGTGGCTGGTGGACGGACTGCTGCGCATCGGCCGGCGGATAGGACGGCCCACCGTGCTCATCCCCACCGACGAGGAGGCCGCGGTGCTCATCGCCGAGCACCAGGAGGAGCTCGCGACCCGCTTCCTCTTCCCCCGCGTCGACGCGAAGCTCCCCCGCCGCCTCGCCAGCAAACAGGGGCTGCACGAACTCTGCGTGGAGCACGGCATCGAGAGCCCCGCCAGCGCGTTCCCGCAGTCGTACGCGGACGTGGAACGGTTCGCGGAGACCGCCCGCTTCCCCGTCGTGGCCAAGAACCGGGAGGCGTTCGAGCGGCGCAGGCAGCCCGCGGTGAACGGGACGACCCGCATCGCCGACCGGCACTGCCTGCTGCGGCTGGCCCGCGGCTGGGGCGAACGGCCCGGGGTGATCCTCCAGGAGTACCTGCCCCGCGAGGACGCCGAGGACTGGATCGTGCACGCCTGCTTCGACGCGGACTCGACCCCGCTCGCGATGTTCACCGGCGTGAAGGTGCGGTCGTGGCCGCCGCACGCGGGGATGACGGCGAACGCGTACGTCGTCGACAACCCCGAACTCGCCGACATCGCCGCCCGGTTCATCAAGCAGATCGGGTTCACGGGGGTCATCGACCTCGATCTGCGGTTCGACCGGCGGGACGGCCGGTACAAGCTGCTGGACTTCAACCCACGGATGGGCGCGCAGTTCCGGCTCTTCGAGAACGAGGCCGGGATCGACGTCGTACGCGCCATGCACCTCGATCTGACCGGACGCCCGGTGCCGGAGGGGGAACAACTTGCCGGGCGGCGGTACATCGTGGAGAACATCGATCTGCCGGCGCTGCTCGCCTACCGGCGCAGCGGCTACACCACCCCGCACGCGCCGCCGCGCGCGAGCGGTACGGAGCTGGCGTGGCTCGCGGGTGACGACCCGCTGCCGTTCCTCACGATGCTCGCACGCTTCGTACGGCCGGGTGCGAAGCATCTCTACCAGCTGTGGCGGGACAACCGCCTCGGCAACGCCCATGTGCGCCCCTAGCCCCTAGGGCCGCCGGCGCACGACCACACGAAGTAGGCATGAAGCGTCCTGGGGAGGGACTTCGTGATTCAACCGGTAGCAGTCATCGGTGCCGGGCCGTTCGGTCTGTCCACCGCCGCGCATCTGCGCGCGCACGGCATCCCGGTCCGTGTCTTCGGCGAACCCATGGTGAGCTGGCGGGACAACATGCCCGCCGGGATGCTGCTGAAGTCGACGCCGGTGGCGTCGAACATCGACGCGCCGCAGCACGGCCACACCCTCGCCGACTACTGCGACGCGGCGGGCATCCGACCGCTGGTGACGGACGAGGACATCATCCCCGTCGAGACCTTCATCTCCTACGGCGAGTGGTTCCAGCAGCGGCTCGTGCCCGACCTGGAACGGGTGCGCGTGGTCTCGGTGGACCGCGGCAAGGGCGGCGGCTTCGAACTGAAGCTGGACTCGGGCGAGTTGTTCACGGCACGGGCGGTCGTCGTGGCGAGCGGGCTGTTCGGGCTGGCGCACCTGCCGGCCGAGCTGGCGGGCGCGGCCGTGGACGGCCCCACCCCCATGGGGCCCGTCTCGCACAGCTCCCAGCACGCCGACCTGAGCCGCTTCGAGGACAGGGACCTGATCGTCGTGGGCGCGGGGCAGTCCGCCCTGGAGACGGCGGTGCTGGCGGCCGAGGCCGGCGCGCGGGTGCGGGTCGCCGCGCGCGGGCGGGGGGCCGTGGCCTTCGGCGCGCCCCCGTGGAAGCAGCCGAGGCTGCGCCCCGAGTCGCCGTTCGGACGGGCCTGGTCGCTGTGGGCGCTCAGCTACTACCCGCACCCCTACCGGTATCTGCCCGCCGCCACCCGGCACCACCTGGTCCGCCGGGTGCTGGGGCCGCTGGGGGCGTGGTGGCTGCGGGACCGGTTCGAGGGGCGTGTGGAGGTGCGGGAGGTGGACCGGGTCGTGCGGTCCGGCGTCATCGACGGACGTCCGGTCCTCGTGGTGCGCGAGCACGACAGCCGTACGGTCGAGATGGGCGCCGATCATGTCATCGCGGCGACGGGGTACCGGGTGGACCTCGGGGCGATGGGGTTCCTCGGGCACGAACTCCGTACGGAGCTGGGGACGAGCCGGGGGACGCCGGTGCTGGGGGCGGGGTTCCGGTCGTCGATCCCGGGGCTGTACTTCACGGGGTTGCCGGCGGCGGCGTCGTACGGGCCGGTGATGCGGTTCGTGTGCGGGACGGAATTCGCTTCGCCGCGGTTGGCTCGGCATCTGGCTGCGGCGCACGGGTGAGGGTTCCGGGATGAGCTCGGGTGGGGGCGGTGCGTCGCGGGGTGCGGGTGGGTGGGGGTTGCTCGCGCAGTTCCCCGCGCCCCTTTCGAGGCCTGCGGCCGTCTCGAGGAGCGGTGCCGTGGGCTCGGCATGCGCACCGGCCCCGCCTCCGTGAACCTCCGTTCGGACACAGGGAGTTGACAGCAGGGGCCTCAAGGCGCCCCGAGGCGGTCGGGGTGCCGGACGTCGTCCGGTTCGGGTCGAACCGATGGGGCGTGGCATCCGTATTCTCTGATCATGGCCGCTCCCACCGCATATTCACTCATCGCCACTGACCTGGACGGAACGCTCCTGCGCAGTGACGACACGCTCTCCGACCGGTCCCTCGCCGCGCTGGCGCGGGCCACGGAGGCCGGTGCCCAGCACCTCGTGGTGACGGGACGGCCGGCACCGAGAGTGCGCCCCCTCTTCGACGACCTCGGCAGCAGGGGGCTCGCGGTGTGCGGACAGGGCGCGCAGTTGTACGACCCCGGCGCGGACCGGCTGCTCTGGTCGGTCACCCTGGACAGGGAACTCGCCGAGACCGCGCTCGGGAAGATCGAGGCGGAGGTCGGACAGGTGTACGCGGCCGTCGACCAGGACGGCGTCGACGGCCTCACCCTGATCGAGCCCGGCTACCTCATGCCGCACCCCACCCTGCCCGCCCTGCGGGTGCCGCGCCGGGACGACCTGTGGTGCGAGCCGATCAGCAAGGTGCTGCTGCGCCATCCCTATCTGTCGGACGACGAGCTGGCCTCGGCGGCGCGGATGGCGGTCGGTTCGCTGGCGACGGTCACCATGTCGGGGCCCGGTACCGTCGAACTCCAGCCATGCGGCATCACCAAGGCGACGGGTCTCGCGCTGGCCGCCGACCACCTCGGGCTGACCCCTGACGAGACCATCGCCTTCGGGGACATGCCCAACGACATCCCGATGTTCGACTGGGCCGCGCACGGTGTTGCCATGGCCAACGCCCACCCCGAGCTCAAGGCCGTCGCCGACGAGGTGACCCTCTCCAACGAGGACGACGGGATCGCGGTGGTGCTGGACCGGCTGTTCCGCTGAAACGAGCGTTCCCCTGGGCCCGCCGACCCAGGGGAACGAGTGCGGAGCGGGTGGGCTCAGTACGGACCGAACACGTTGTCGATCGAGCCGTACCGGTCGGCGGCGTAGTTGCAGGCCGCCGTGATGTTCGCGACCGGGTCGTACGGGTCGTACGGGGTGCCGGAGACGTGGTAAGCGGCGAACGTCGGGTCGATGACCTGCAGCAGGCCCTTCGACGGGGTGCCCGCGGCCGCGTTGGAGTCCCAGTTGTTGATCGCCAGCGGGTTGCCCGACGACTCGCGCATGATGTTGCGGTGGATCCCGTTGTACGACCCGGGAATTCCCTTTTGCGCCATGATGTCCAGCGACTCGCGGATCCAGCCGTCGAGGTTGTTCGGGTACGTCTTGACCGAGGCCTGGGTGGCCGTGGAGGCCTTCGGCTTCGTCGACGTCTTCTGTGCGGGCGCCTTCGTGCCGGTCACCTTCAGCTTCAGGCCCGGACGGATCAGGGCCGGGTTGTCGCCGACGGCGGTGCGGTTGTCCTTGTAGAGCCGCTGCCAGCCGCCCTTGGTGCCGTGCTTGCGGGCGATGGAGGAGAGCGTGTCGCCGGAGACCACGGTGTAGTTCGTGGACTTGGGCAGCGTCGCGGCCGGCGCGGACTGCGGGGCCGACTGGACGGAGCCGACGGCCTGGGCCGGGGTGGCGGCGCTCGCGGTCGTGGCGACCGTGAGCGGGAGGGCCAGGGCGGCCCCGCCCGTTCCGGCGGCGAGCATGCCACGGGTGAACGCGTTGCTTCTGGGACGGCGGTGTTTGCCTGCGGGCATGGCGGATTCCTCTCCGTCGCCTGCGGGGTGAGCTGTCGGGTTCGGGCTGGAGATGCCCGGCCGTGCGCGTCGTCCCGGCGGCCGCTGTGCGTGCCGCGTCCGCCGGTCGTGCCGCGCGTGGCCTCACCCCTAGCCGGTCCGATGGGGGAAATGTCGGACCGGCGCTTACCTGGGTCCCCCGCTCCTGCCGTGCGTGGATGAGTGGTGATGGGTGGGGAGTCCGGGCGGCGGCAGGATTTGGCGGTCCGTCCGGACGGGGTGTGAACGTATGCGAGAGCACACGATCGGGACAAGTCCCGGTTTGGCCGGTAGGTCTAGTTGACCTTGACTTTGGTGTGATTCGGCGGCAATTTCCGATGCGTCTTCCGGGTTCAACTTGCCTACCGCAAAGGGAAAGTCGACGCGATGATGGGGGTTTGTGCCGCCAGGTCCGGGTGACTCAACTCACGGGAGGAGTCGGGTGAAGCTCTGGTATGCGGCAAATCGGTCAACTCGGGCCGGGTGTGCGCGGTCGTCCCCGCGGGCGCCCGGGGGCCTTCGAGGCGCCTCGCGCGGGTGCCGTACGCGCGTCGACCCGTGGGCGCTCGTGGTGATCGAAAGGTGACCGGATACGCTGACTCGGGTGATGGCAGCGACAGATCGACAAACTATGTCATCGACCGTGAGAGCGACCCAGACCGACCGTGTGACCGTGTGACCGTCAGTAGACGTCAGCAGACAGGAGAACCCTCGTGACCGTCGTCGAGCCGTTTGGGCTGAGCGCGCGGGACCAGGCTCTCGAAGCCGATGTCCAGGCCGGAATGGCGGCCGTCGAGGAGGGTCTGCTGGAGGCGACCAAGAGCTCGGTCCCCTTCATCCAGGAGGCCGCCCAGCATCTGCTGCGCGCGGGGGGCAAGCGGTTCCGCCCGCTGCTGGTGATGCTCGCGGCGCAGTTCGGCGACCCGTACGCGCCGGGTGTCGTGCCCTCGGCGGTCGTGGTCGAGCTGACCCATCTGGCCACGCTGTACCACGACGACGTGATGGACGAGGCCGAGGTGCGCCGGGGCGTGCCGAGCGCCAACGCCCGCTGGGACAACTCCCTCGCCGTCCTCACTGGCGACTTCCTCTTCGCCCGTGCCTCCCACGTCCTCGCCGACCTCGGCCCCGACGCCGTCCGCATCCAGGCCGAGGCCTTCGAACGGCTGGTCACCGGACAGATCCTGGAGACCGCCGGGCCGCGCGACGGACGCGACCCGATCGAGCACTACCTCGACGTGCTCGGCGGCAAGACCGGCTCGCTGGTCGCGGTCGCCGGACGGCTCGGCGCGCTGATGGCCGGGGCCGACGAGACCGTGGTCGACGTGCTGACCCAGTACGGCGAGCGGCTCGGTGTCGCCTTCCAACTCGCCGACGACGTCCTCGACATCGCCTCCGACTCGCACGAGTCCGGCAAGACCCCCGGCACGGACCTCCGCGAGGGTGTGCCGACCATGCCGGTGCTGCGGCTGCGCGAGCGGGCGGGCCGGCTGGGGCTGCCGGACGACATCGCCCTGTGCGAACTGCTCGACTCCGACCTCACCGACGACGCCCGCCACGCCGAGGCCCTGGCCCGGCTCCGCGTCCACCCCGCCCTGGAGCAGGCCCGCCGCGACACCATCCGCTACGCGGAGGAGGCCCGCGCCGTCCTGGCCCCCCTCCCGGACTGCGACGCGAAGGCGGCGCTGGTGGAGCTGTGCGACGCCGTGGTGCACCGCGCCGGATAGCCACCGGAGAAGTCACCAGGGACCGGTCGTCGGCGGCGTCCCCTACGGGTCGTGGGGAGGCGCCGCCTCGTCATGTCATCCCTGACGGGTCGCCATGTCATCCCGTAGCAGTACGTGGAGTTGAGTCCCGAGTCTGACGATTCCTTCCGGCCGATTTGGTCAGATGGGTATCACCACTCCTCACCGATTCGGGTGAGAATGGCGGCTCCGACCAGACGCCGCCGCCGACGACGGAGGTAAGGCACACATGGCACCGTACGAAACCGACGACAGCGCCCGGTCCGGCGACGCGGCCGCGCTCGCGGCCGAGGCCGAGGAGGCGCGCTCGGCACGGCGACGCAAGGCCGCGCGGTACGTCGTCCCGGTCACCGTGCTGGGCGTGGCCGCCGCGACCATCGGGCTCGTCCCGGCCTTCGCCGGCTCCGGCGACCCCGATCTGCCGAAGATCAGCGCACAGGAACTCATCGAGAAGATCGCCGCGTCGGACGTCCAGCAGGTGTCCGGCACGGTGAAGATCACCACGGACCTGGGCCTGCCCGACCTGGGCGGCCTGGCGGACAGCCTGGGATCGCAGGGCGCTCCCGGCGGCGACGGCGGTTCCTCCGCGGACCCCTCCTCCAAGCTTCTCGAACTCGCCACCGGCACCCACACGTTGCGGATCGCCGCCGACGGCCCCGACAAGCAGAAGCTGTCGCTGCTGGACGAGGCGGCCGAGTACAGCGTCATCCACAACGGCGACGACCTGTGGGCGTACGACAGCGCCTCGAACGAGGTCTACCACGCGACCGACGCCGGCCCGGAGGGCGAGGGGAAGGACGGCGCGGGCAAGGGCGGCGAGGACGCCCCCGACACCGCCGAGGACGTGCCCGCCACGCCCCAGCAGCTCGCCGAGGAGGCCCTGAAGGCCGTCGACGACACCACGTCCGTGACCGTGGACGGGACCGCGCAGGTCGCCGGGCGGGACGCGTACAAGCTGGTCGTCAAGCCGAAGCAGTCCGGTTCGACGGTCGGGGCGATCTCGATCGCCGTCGACGCGAAGACGGGGCTGCCGCTGAAGTTCACGCTCACCCCGGCGAGCGGTGGCGCGGCCGTCGTGGACGCGGGCTTCACGAAGGTCGACTTCGGTAAGCCGAGCGCGTCGACGTTCGACTTCACCCCGCCGAAGGGCGCGAAGGTCACCGAGGCCGACGAGGCCGAGAAGTCGGGCAGCCACGAGTCCGGCTCCGGCGACTCCGTGTTCGAGGGGCCCGGCAAGAACGGGGAGTTCAAGGACGGCAAGGGTCCGAAGGGCTCCGAGGAGGAGTTCGCGAGCGGGCTCGACGGGCTGAAGATGATCGGCGAGGGCTGGAGCACGATCGCCGTGATCGACGGCGGGTCCGAGGCCGGCATGCCCACCGGTGGCGGCGAATCGTCCGGCGACGCCCGGGTCGACGGCTTCCTGAACTCCCTCGGCGACCAGGTCAAGGGCGACTTCGGCTCGGGTACCGTCTTCAAGACCCGGCTGATCAACGTCCTCTTCACCGACGACGGCAAGGTCTACGCGGGCGCCGTCACCAAGGACGCCCTGGTGAAGGCGGCCGACGCGGCGAAGTAGAGCCGCCGGTTCGGCGGACCGGGTGGTGAGCCTGTGATGCCTGGTTGACCGGCCGGGGCGGTGGAGTGGTGACGCCGGTTCGGCGGACCGAAGCGGCGGAGCGGTGACGCCGATCCGGTGGGCCACGGCGGTGACGCCGATCCGGTCCGCCGGGGCGGTGAAGTACGACGTCCGGTCGTGGGCCGGGACGGCTGATCCGCCGTCCCGGCCCATCGGCCGTACCCGAGGGGAGCCATGAGCGACGCAGCCATCCACACCCAGGGGCTGACCAAGACCTTCCGCGGCGGTCAGGTGGCCGTGGACCACCTGGAACTGACGGTTCCCAGCGGCAGCGTCTTCGGCTTCCTCGGCCCGAACGGCTCGGGCAAGACCACCACCATCCGCATGCTGATGGGCCTGATCGAGCCCACCTCGGGCACGGCCCAGGTCCTGGGCCGGCCCATGCCGCGCTCCACACGGACCGTCCTCCCGCACGTCGGCGCCCTCATCGAGGGCCCCGCCCTGTACGGCTTCCTCTCCGGCCGCGACAACCTCCTCCGCTACGACTCCGCCGACCCGACCGCCGACCCGCGCACCCGGCGTACGCGGGTCGCGGCCGCCCTCGACCGGGTCGGGCTCGCGGCCGCCGCCGGCAAGAAGGCCAAGGCGTACTCGCTGGGCATGAAACAGCGGCTGGGCCTCGCGGCGGCCTTGCTGCAGCCGCGCCGCCTCCTCGTCCTCGACGAGCCGACGAACGGGCTGGACCCGCAGGGCATGCGTGAGATCCGCACCCTGGTACGGGAGTTGGCGTCCGACGGCACCACCGTCTTCCTCTCCTCCCACCTCCTCGACGAGATCGAGCAGGTGTGCACCCACGCCGCCGTCATGGCCCGGGGCCGGCTCATCACCCAGGGCCCGGTGACCGAACTGGCCGCCGGCGCACGCGGCCGCCTGGTCGTCAGCACCCCGGACACGGCGGACGCGGCCCGGGTGCTCAAGGAGCAGGGAGTCGCCGACGTGATCGTGGACGAGTCGGGAGGCCGGGTGACGGCGGAACCGCCGCCACCCGACCGCGACCTCGCCGAACTGAACGCCGCACTGGTCACCGCGGGCGTCCGCGTCCGCGGCTTCGCCCTCGAACGCGCCTCCCTGGAGGACGCGTTCGTGGCACTCACGGGGGAGGGTTTCGATGTCGCGGGCTGACACATCCGGGGCGCAGTCCCCGCCGGAGGCCGCCGCGCCGGACGCCGCCCAGCCGCAGGCCGCCGCGCAGGTCCCCCCTGGGCCGACCGCCCCCACCCGTACCCCCAGCCTCCTCTGGACCTTCGGGCTGTTTGGCAGCGAGTTGCTGACGACCTTCCGGCGCTGGCGGACGATCGCGCTGCTGGGTGTGCTCGCGGCGGTGCCGATCCTCGTCGGGATCGCGGTGCGGATCGAGACGGGTGACGGGTCGTCGATGGGCGGCGGACCGGACGGAGGGGGCGGCGGCGGTGGCGGGCCCGCGTTCATCGCGCAGATCACCAACAACGGCCTGTTCCTGGTGTTCACGGCGCTGGCCGCGACGCTCCCCTTCTTCCTGCCGATGGCCGTCGGCGTGATCGCCGGGGACGCGATCGCGGGCGAGGCGAACGCGGGCACCCTGCGCTATCTCCTGGTCTCACCCGCCGGCCGGACCCGGCTGCTGCTCACCAAGTACGCGACGACCATGACGTTCTGCCTGGTCGCGACCCTCGTCGTGGCGGCGTCGGCGCTGGCGGTCGGGGCGCTGCTGTTCCCACTCGGGGACCTGACGACGATCTCCGGCACCCGGATCAGCTTCGCCGAGGGCCTGCTGCGGGCCCTGCTGATCGCGCTGGCGGTGGCCGCGTCACTGATCGGGGTGGCGGCCCTCGGGCTGTTCATCTCCACCCTCACCAACAGCGGGATCGCCGCGATGGCCACCACGGTCGGGCTGCTCATCACCGTCCAGATCCTCGACCAGATCCCCCAGCTCGACGCCCTCCACCCGTACTTCTTCTCCCACTACTGGCTCTCCTTCGCCGACCTCATGCGCGAGCCGGTCTACTGGGACGACCTCCAGCGCAACCTCGGCCTCCAGGCCGTGTACGCGGCGGTGTTCGGCTCGGCGGCGTGGGCGAGGTTCACGGCGAAGGACATCACCGCCTGACGCGACCGCTCAGACGGCCGCCTCCCGCGTGTCGTACGGGAAGCGGGCGAACGGGGGCTCTGTGGTGAGGAAGGTCTTCGCGCGGGTCAGGGCGGCGGTGTCCCGGAGCACGTCGCCGGGCTTGCTGCCGTTGCCCAGCAGCACGCCGCCGAAGCGCATGCCCAGGTACGCGGCGGAGTGGTTGAGCGTGCCGACGAGGGGCTCGGCGACCTCCTCCTCTTCGTGGGCGAGCGCGGTGACGCCCCAGAGGGTGCGGCCGGCCATGTTCTTCTTGAAGTCGAGGCCGGGGGTGCGCAGCCAGCCCGACCAGTGGTCGAGGTAGCGCTTGACGTGGGCGGACACGGAGTACCAGTACAGCGGCGACGCGATCACGATGTCCGTGGCCGCGAGCGTGGCGTCCAGCAGCAGCGCCCTGTTGTCGCCCTCGGGCCGCACGTGGTCGCTGTCGTGCCGCAGGTCCTCGAAGTCGGGCAGCGGGTGCCGGGCCAGATCGATCCACACCTGCTCGACATCGTCCGGCAACTGCTCCGCCGCCGCACGGGCCAGCATCTCGGTGTTACCACCGGACCGGCTGCTGCCGAGCACGAACAGGAAACGGCGGGTCATGGGGTCCCCCTGGGTCAGTGGCATGCGCGCACGGCCATACAGGGCGTGCGGCGATTACATGCGCTAACAATAAATGCATGTGCATGAGAATGCCAGGGGGGAGAGTCAAGGGGAGGTCGCGGCGGGTGCGCTGTCGCGGGAGGCGGGCGCCGGCGGCTCCAGAAGCAGAGCCATCACCCCGACGAGGGTCGCGCTGCTGACGATCTCCCGGCGGGCGATCATGCCGGGGATCCCGGTCAGGGGGATCCACTCCACCCGGTCGGACTCGTTGAGCTCCGTCGGCGCGCCGATCCGCCGGGCGTCGTCCGTACGGAAGACGAAGTGCTGGGTGTCGGTGATGCCGGCCGCCGGCTGTGCGTACACCAGCTCCCGCAGCGACCCCGGGCGCCACCCCGTCTCCTCCTCCAGCTCCCGCGCCGCCGCCGCCTCGGGCGACTCCCCGTCCTCGACCAGGCCCATGGGCAGCTCCCACGCCCAGGTGTCCGTGACGAAGCGGTGGCGCCACATCATCAGGATCCGGCGCCGGTCGTCGACCGCCGCCGTGACCGCGAGGTCCCGCAGCCGGACGACGTGGTGGTCGCCGCGCGTCCCGTCGGGCCGCTCGACGTCCAGCGACCGCAGCCGCACCCACGGGGTGTCGTGGATCGTGCGTTCACCGTGGACGGTCCATCTCATGCCGGGTTCTCCCTCTCTCGTTCGGGGTACGTCCGGGCGGCCTCGGCGGCGGATGCGGTACGCAGGAGCATCTCCTCCTCGCCGCGCCGGGCCACCATCTGCAGGCCGACCGGGCAGCCGTCGGCGTCGAAGCCGGCCCGGATGCTCAGCGCCGGGTGGCCGCTGAGGTTGAACGCCCAGGTGAGCGCCGTGGAGTAACGGTCGCCCGGCCCGTCGTGGCCGTGCGGGGCGTTGGGCGTGGTGGGGGTGAGGATCAGGTCGGCCTCGCGGAAAAGGGCGGCGAGGCGCCGGTCGTTCTCGGCGCGGAGTTCCTGGGCGGCCCGCACGGCCGCCGGGTCGTCGTGCGGTGCCCCGCGCAGGGTGAGCCAGGCCGGTGCCGGGTCCTCCAGGCGTACGGGGTCGTCCTGGGGCCGGTGCCGTACGAGCCGTACGAGCCCGGTCTGTTCGAGGCGGAGCGCGGCCGCGTGGGCGATCGAGGCGGGCTCTGCGTCGGTGTCGGCGAAACCGAGGTCGGCCGACCAGACAGCGGTGAGGGGAGGGCACGCACCCTCGCCTGCCTCGCCTGCCTCGCCTGCCTCGCCTGCCTCGCCTGCCTCGCCCGTCACGCCCGTCACGCCCGTCACGCCCGCCTCGCCCGTCACGCACCGCCAGTACGCTGCCGCGTCCGCGGCATGGCGGGTGAGGACGCCGGCCGCCGCGAGGCCCGTGCGGTCGGCGGAAGGCAGCCGCCCGTTCGTGGTCTTCAGGCCGATGACGCCGCACCACGCCGCCGGGATCCGCACCGACCCGGCGCCGTCCGTCCCGGTCGCCAGTGGTACGAGGCCCGCCGCCACCGCCGCCGCGGACCCGGCGGAGGAGCCGCCCGGCGTGCGGTCGGCCCGCCAGGGGTTGACGGTGCGGCCGCCGGACCCGAGGCCCCAGGTCTGCCAGGGGGTGCCGCGGCCGGGCACCGAGGTCGCGCCCACGGGGACGCACCCGGCGGCGACCAGCGCGCGTGCCGCCGCCGTACGGAGTCCGGTCCGCCCCTTCACCCCGATCGGCACCCCGGCCAACGGCAACCACACCCCTGCCGCGACCTGCGCATCCACCTCCCCGGCCCGCCGCAGGGCCTCTTCCGCCCACACCTCCACGAACGCGCACAGCGTCGGCTCCGCCCACTCGATGCGGGCGAGCACGGCCGCGACGACATCGACCGCCCGCACCTCACCCGCACGCACCCCGGCGGCGATCCGCACGGCGGAGAGGGAGGGGAGACCGCCGGGCGGGAGGGGCGTCGCGGGGAGGGGGGTGGGGGTTAGGGCATCGGGTGGCGGTGGTGAGTCAGGGCGTGGTGATGGATCGGGGCGCGGTGAGGTGTGCGATTCCATGGTCTTCCGGGGGTTTACGGCCCTGTCTGCGGGCTGCTGAGGTCTCTCGGTCGTCCCCACGATCCCTCAGCGGCCCGGTCCGCCCGGCGTGGGCGGCATGGGCGGCTTCGGCGGCGCGGGGACCTGGGGGCGGGTCGGCGCGGACGGACCCGGTGTGGGCCCTGCCGTACCGGGCGAGACCCCGCCGGCACCGCCGACCCCACCAACCCCTCCGCTCATCCCGCCGGTACGGCGCTTGGCCGCGTCCGCGACCGGATTGCCGGTGGCCTGCCCCTGCTGCCCCTGTTGACCCGGCATCCCGGGGCTGGTCGACGACCGCTGCCCGGCCGCTGCCTGAAGACTCGCCGTCCCCTGCCCGGGCCCGGGGCCCGGGTGCCGCCCCGTCTCCCGGACGCGCCCGTCGTCGGCCGTCGGTGCCGTCGGTGCCGTCGACGCGGCCCGCGTCGACGCCATCGCGGCCCGCGCCCCCTCCGGGGCCTGCTGGGCGGCGAGTTGTTCCTTCGTCAGGTAGGGGCGGGGCTCGACGTGCCAGGACGGCGCGTTCGGGTCCACCTCGCGGCGGACGACGCGCTCCATGAGCGTGGCCATCTCGACCGGGCCGATGCCGCCGGGCACCGGCGTGAGGTGCTGTGGGATGTCGTACGCCGCCCGCTGCACGTCACCCTTCACGGTGCCGTCCGCCTGCGGTACGAACCCGGAGTCGACGACGAGCCGGTGATGGGGACGGAGGTGGTCGGGGCCGAGGATGCCGGGGTTGCCGGTGACGGAGACGACGATGTCGGCGTCGTGTACCCGCCGCAGGTCGTCCCCGGCGTCGAGCTCCATCAGCCGGTGGCCCTGCTCGCGCAGGGTGCTGACGACGCCCTGCCCGACGAACCCCTTGCTGCCGACGACCGCGATCACCGGGTCGTCCTGGGCGAAGGGTTCCACCACCCGGCAGATCCCCTCGGCCGTGGCGCACGCGGTGTATGGTGAACGGCCCTTGGTGAGCGCGTCGATGTCCTTGGCGGGATCCATGCGCTGCACGAGCGGCTGGAGCTGGGCCGGCGGCGGGAACTGCACGATGATCGCCCGGGTCGCGGGATCCTGGTTGGCGCGCTCCAGCGTCTCGGTGAACTGCGCACGCGTGGTGCCCGGCGGCATCACCACATGGTCCGCCTGGAAGCCCAGGTGTTCGAAGCTCTTCACCTTCTGCTCGGCGGAGACCTTCGACGCCTCCAGCTTCACCTTCCACTCCGGCGGATCGTTCTCCGCGGGCTGGAAGCGGATGATCGTCACCCGCTGTCCCGTCGGCGCCACGGCGTCCCGGTAGGGGGCGTACAACTCCTTGGCCTGGCGCAGTACGTCACGCCCCGACACCTGCTCGGTCATCGTCGGCTCACCCCCGTGTCGCTTCGTGGTCGATCCGGGCGAGCACCTGGGGGACGGGTTCGAGTCCGTGGCCCAGGAGTTCCTCGACGTCCCGCGCGGTGAACGTCCGGTCGCCCGCGAGGTCGTCGGTGTGCCCGTCGGGACCCGCCGTGAGCGTGATCAGGGTGAAGGACTCCGGGCCGGTCGGGTCGTGGTACGAGAACGCCCCGAAGTGGGCGATCCAGAAGACCTCGACCGGCTCCGCGCCGAACGCCCGCCGCAGCGCGGGCAGTACGGCGTCCGCGACGCTGCCGAAGTCGTCGGTGATGCCCCGGTCGTCGGGGTTGCTCGCCAGCTCCGACACCACCGCGACGACGCGGCCGGTGACGGTGGAGCGCATGGCCCGGACGAGCGTGTGCGCGCGTCCCGCCCGGCGGTGGCGCCAGTCGACGACGTCCTCGAAGTACTGCAGGGTCGAGTTGTCCATGGTTGTCTCTCCCGTCGGCCGCGGACGCCGACCGCTTTCGGTCCGTTTCCGCTGGTGGCCGCCTTGTGATCGGCTGAGCGTCGGTTCAGGGTATGAGGGCTCGCCCCGGGGCGGGCCCCCGCCCGCGATCGGCCCAGGGCGTCCGCCGCCCCCGCTCAGTTCTCCGTCCCGTACGGCTCCACGGTCGGTGGTTGTTTCGGGCGGTGGGCGCCCGCCTTGCAGCCCGCGAACGGGCCGCCGGGGGAGCGGAGTTCGGCCATGACGGGCCCGAGGTGGTCGCGGTGCCACAGTGCCGGACCCGACGGGCCCGCCGTCGGGTCGGTGAGCTCCTGCCAGGCCAGCCACAGGCCGTGCAGTCGGGCCACCGCCTCCAGGTGCTCCCACCAGCGCGGGCACCAGGGCTGCTGCGAGGTGACCTCACGGCCGTAGACCGGGAGCAGCAGGTCCCCGACCCAGACGGCCAGGCCGTGCATCTCCTCGGCGTACTCGGCGCCGTCGAGGTAGAGGATGAACGGCGGGGCGGCGGTGAACTGTTCGACCGTGGTGGTCATCGGCAGATCCTTTCCGTGGCCCTCGCCGTGATGGCCTTGACCTCGGCCTGGGCCGCCAGCGCGATGCGGTCGGCGCCGGGTTCGGCGTACCAGGGGCGCAGGCGGACGAGGGCGGGCTTGACGCCGGTGGCGAGGAGGAGGGCGGTGCCCTTGGGGAGGGCGCGGATGCGGTCGGCGGGCAGGATGCGTTCGAGGCGGTACGAGGTGGAGCGGGACCGTCCGTCCTTGCCGCGGGAGTAGCTCACCGTGGACACGTCGTGCTCGCCGACCAGCCGCGAGACCTTCTCGACGAAGTCCGCGTCGTCGAGGCCCGCGCCGAGCAGCTTGATGGTCGCGGCGCCCCACAGCGCGTCCATCCCGGCCTCGCCCCACACCCGGGTGCCCTGGCGGTAACTCTGCAGCAGGGTCACGACGTTGATGCCGCGCGAGCCGAAGTGGGAGTAGAGGTCGGGGAGGTCGGAGATCCGGCAGACGTTGGCGGCCTCGTCCAGGACCGCCGTCATCGGCGGGTCCAGCCGGCCGCCCATCCGCTCCGCCGCCACCACTCCCGCGCGCAGGACGGAGTCGGCGCACGCGGCGATGACACCGGCCGCCGAGCCGCCGCCGTCCTTGGAGAGGAGGTAGAGCGTGTCGGAGGACAGCACATGCCGGTCGGGCAGGAACTGCGGCAGCTCGGGGTCCGGGCTCACCCAGGCCGCGATCGTCGGGTCGAGCAGGCACGCCACGCACTGGCGGGCCGTCTCGTAGATGCCGTCGCGGGTCTCCACCGCGCCCTGGACGGTGCCCTGGAGCTGGTCGGCGAGGGCCGCCATGCCCGCGTCGCGGAGCAGGTCGACGGGGGTGCGGTCGGCCGGGTCCGCGAGCCAGGACAGCACCTCGCCCACCTGCCGCCCGCCCCGGTTGGCGGCGTGGAAGAGGGCGGTGAGGGTGTTCTGGGCCGCCGAGATCCAGAAGTCCCGCTTGGAGGCGTCGTCGTTGACCGCGCCGACGAAGTGGCCGGCCAGGCGGCGGGCGCCCTCGATGGTGGCCGCGTCGGCGAGCATGTCCCACCACAGGCCGCGCGGGGTGTGTGCGATGCCCTGCGGGTCGAACGTCCAGACGGTGCCGGCGCGTTCGCGTTCCGCGCGGGTCACGCTGTAGACGTCCGCCTTGTTCGACGTCAGGAGCACGCTGCCGCGGGCGCGCAGCACGCGGGGGACGGCGATGCCGGTGGACTTGCCGGCCCTCGGTGCCATCAGGTCCAGCTCGACGTCCTCGTAGCTGCTGCGGAGTTCGGGGCCGACGGGTTCCAGGTTGCCGAGGAGGTTGCCGGTGTCGTCCGGGGGGAGTTTGCCGGACCGGGGGAGGGACGGGCGGAGCTGGCGGGCGCGGGCGGCGGCGCCCTTCGGGAGGAGGGTGGACAGTTCCCGGCGGCCGGCCAGGCCGCCGGGGTTCCTGCCCCGGCGGCGGACGAGGACGACGGGGGTCACGAGCAGGGCGATTGCGGCGCCGAGGAGTGTGCCCACGCCGGCGGTGAGGGCGGCGGTGGAGGTCGTCGGCCATACGGCCGTGGGGCCGTCCGTGACGAGGGTCTTCATCGTGGTGAGGGTGAAGGGGGGTGGGTCCCAGCCGGCGCCGGTGAGCGCGGCGGCGAGGGTGCCGCCGAGCCAGGCGGTGAGGAAGAGGGTGCCGACGAGCAGGGCGACGCCGGGGATGACCCAGGGAAGGAGGTCGTCGGTACTGGTGTGCTGCGGCTTGCGTGTCGCCATCTGTTTCCCCCGGTGAGTTGACTGGGCTTTCGTGCGATGCGGTGCGGTGCGGTGCGGTGCGTTGTCGGGCGCGGGCCCGGCGGGGCTTCTCGCGCAGTTCCCCGCGCCCCTAAAAACCCAGGCCCTACGGGCCCGGGAAAGCGACGGCGCTGCGGGCCGGAAAGCCCAAGGGCCTGCGGTCTTGGAAAGCGGCGGGGCGGCGGGCCGGAAAGACCACGGTCCTGCGGGTCTGGAAAGCCACGGGGCGGCGGGCCGGAAAGCGCACGGTCCTGCGGGCTTGGAAAGCGGCGGGGCTGCGGGCCGGAAAGCCCAAGGGCCTGCGGGCTTGGAAAGCGGCGGGGCGGCGGGGGGAAAAGCACGGGGCGCAGCCCCTGCTTTTCAGGGGCGCGGGGAACTGCGCGAGCAACCCCCACGCACCCGCACCCGCCATCGCACCCGCACCCCCGAGCTCATAGGCGCCCGGCCCGAACTCACCCGCGCCCCGGCTTCACAAGCGACGGCGTCCACCGCGTGTTCGTGTTGTGCAGCTCCCGCTCCGTGTCCGTGATCGACACCTTGATCGGAATCCCGGGCCGCCCCCCGACCTTGATCAGGAACCGCCCACGCCCCGGCGGCTCCTCGTTCCCCCCGGTGCTCGCCCAGCCCGGCGGCGACGACCACGACGACACGAGGTCGATCTCGCGCTCCGACAGGCCGACGATCTCGCCGAGTTCCCTCATCTCCGTACGGGGAAGGCCCGCGCACACCACCATCCCGGCCCGCTCCACGAACCCGCGCGCCTTCGCCCGGTCCGCCTCGCTGCCCAGCGCCTCCGCGTCCTTCAGCGTGTGCGTGATCTTCGCGTCGCCGAGCCCGAGGGACCGGTTCAGACGGGTGAGCGCGTCGATGCGCTCGACGATGCCGGAGGCGGCCCGCAGAGGACGCCACAGCTCGTCGAGGACCGTGAAGAACCAGCGCTGCGGCGCGAGCCCCGCGTCGGCGAGCGCGTGCGCCGCCGCGACCGTGCCGAGGCCGTCCGACCACGCCGCCAGCATCGCCGCCGCCGTGAGCTGCGTGTCCGCCTCGCCGATCCGGGAGATGTCGACGCAGACGGCGGGCGAGGCCGGGTCGATACGGGTGGAGGTCTCGGAGGCGAAGGTGTCGCCGAGCGGGCCGTCCAGCACGCCGAGCAGGGAGCGGTGCAGCGGGTCCACGGCTTCCTGGTAGCGCGCCACGTCCCCCCGGTCGAGGGTCACCGCGCGCACCCGGTCCGGGCCTTCGTCCAGCACCTTGAGCAGGTCGGGCAGGAGCGGGGCCCGCCCCGGCTTCGTACGTTCCGTCAGATGGTGCAGGCACGCCGACAGCACCGACTGTTCGTGGTCGTCCATCGGGCGGCCCCGGACGATGGTGATGAGCGCCGCGACCATGTTCAGCACCCGGCCGTGGGCCTCCGCCGCCAGGATCCGGCCCCGTTCGCCGCCGATCCGCAGCGCCGCCTCGCCCATCGCGCCCGGGTCGAGGACGTTGATGCCGCCGACCCCGCGCCCGATGGAGATCACCTGGCCGCCGAGCGCCCGGACGGTGTCGGCGTAGTCGGGCTTGAGGTCGCCGAGGACCAGCGGGGTGATGCCCGTGGCCGCCATGCCGATGAGCATGCGGTTGACCAGCGTGGACTTGCCGAGGCCCGGCATACCCAGCATGAACAGGGACGGGTTGGAGATGTAACGGGCGCGGGTGAACCAGGAGATGGGGTCCCCGCAGACCGTGGCGCCCGTGTGCAGGTGCTGGCCGAGCGGCACACCCGTCATGGGGGCGCCGGAGCCCGCCGCGAAGGGCCACAGGCCGCACGCCTGGACCGTCGTGGCCCGCCACAGCGCGGGCGGGTCGACATGCCCGACCTGCCCGCCGCCGGGGCCGAACCACCCACGCGGGGGCGCGGTCTGAGGTCGTACTGCAGCAGCGCGCTTGCTCACAGCGCCTCCCGGATCTGGTACGGAACGAGGGTGTGCTCCCACGGCAGCAGGCCGACAGGGAGCGTGCAGGTGAACGCGGAGGCCTGCATACGGTCGGCGGGACGCATCAGGATGCGCGAGGACGCCTGGAGGTTGCGTACGGTGATCGCCGCGTCCGGCAGCTGCTCCTCGCTGTCCACGGTGACCGTCACCATCAGCGAGAACTCCACGAGCCCGGCACCCGCCGCCTCCTCGGCCGCCGTCTGCTCGGCCGCCTGCATCTCCGAACTGGCCCGCGCCTGGACCAGACCCCGCTTGGAGCCCGCCATGAAGTGCGCGGCCCGCCGGTCGGCCTCGACGATGCGGGCGGAGGTCGCCGGGTCGATCGGGCGGTAGACCAGCGAGACCCGCTTGCGGCGGGTGCCCGACGCGGGCTCCAGCAGGCCACGCAGCACACTGGAGCGGACCGTGCCGCGCGGCGCCAGCGTCAGCATCCACGTCCGCGAGACACCCGAGTCGTGCTTGTACGCCTGCACCGACTCCACGGCCGCCGCCGGGCCCGCGTCCGACCAGTCGAGGCCCGTGGTCGTCTGCTCGGCGCGGGCGCTCAGCACATCGGGGGCGACGGCGGGGTCGTAGGCCACCCGGACGATCTCCGCGATCCGGTCGGCGGAGAGCGGGTACGCGGAGCCGCCGCCGGCCGCGACCAGGCCCGACAGCAGGCCGGGCAGCCGCATGGACAGGTCGGTGATGACGTCCTCGACCTCCCGCTTGGGGCCGCCGGTGGGGCCGTAGGTGAGCGCGATGTAGGTGTGCATCTCGGAGGAGGCGGACGGGTAGCGCGCGACGACCTCCGCCATCACGGCGCGGGCCGCCGCCGGCGCGTCCGGCGAGATGCGCGGCAGCACCTCGGCCGCCAGCCGCGTCCCGGTGTCCGGCGCGGTCTCCACGACGACCTGGGCGCCGCGCAGGCCCGGCTCGTGCGAGAGCCGGGAGAGCCAGTCGCCCCAGGACGCCACCCAGATGTCGACCTGCTCGGGGTCGACCAGCGAACCGCCGTCCGGCTCGCAGGCCAGGACCACCGTGCAGAGGTTGCGGCCGGGGTGGTGGAGCACGCCGAAGGAGCGGTTGTAGGCGTCGCGGCCCTCGTACATCTTGGTGCGGGCCAGCAGGCCCGGCGGCTGGTAGCGGCCGCCCGGGCGCTTGGAGAGCGGGCCGGAGACGTACGTCGTGGAGCCGTTCGCCTTGCGCCTGAGCCAACCGATTCGCACCGCGACCACCTGGTAGATGTTGCGGCCGTCGACCGTGCGCAGCGCGAGCGGCGCGAGGAAGAGGCCGAGGGGGATGAGGACGAGGATCGCGGCCAGCAGCGAGACCAGCGAGGCGAGCAGTGCGACCAGGAGTCCGCCGAAGGCCACGACGGTGCCGAGGAGGCCGAGGGGGCCGAGGCCGGGGCGGCGGGGGCGGCGCCAGTTTCCGTAGGTGGGACGCGTGAGGGCGTCGGTGGACATGGGGTTCCTTCTTCCGGCTGAGGTCGCTGGGATCGAGTGCCTACGAACTCGGGGCGCTGGGGTCGGACGGCGGCTGCAGGTGGTGCGTGGTTGCTCGCGCAGTTCCCCGCGCCCCTGAAAAGGCAGGGGGCCTGCGGCCCCTGCTTTCCATGGGGCGCGGGGGTACCGCTACTGGTTGTGGCCCTTCATGCCGTCGTTGTCGTCCAGGGAGCCCGCGACCTCCGAGGCCGCCTGCATGCCGGTCTGGACGACGACCGCGGCGGCCTGGACCGCGACGGCCGCGCCGGCCGTGGCCGCTCCCGCGGCGGCGGTACCGGCCGCCGCGCCGGCGCCTCCGGCACCGCCCGCCGAGGAGCCCGCGCCCGAGGAGGGCGAACCCTGGGGGCCCGCGGAGCCGCCGCCCCCGCCGCCGCCCGACTGGCCGGCCGCGCCGACGGCACTGCCGGCGATGCTGACCGCGCCGGAGGCCATGTTGTTGGCCGCGCCCAGGGCGACCGTGCCGCCCGACGTGCCGCCGAGCGCGGCCGTGGCCGGGACGATCAGCTTGAGCAGGGCGGGCAGCGCGAACACCGCCAGGATCAGCATGCCCATGCCTGCGATGACCTGGTCCAGGTTCTTGGTGTCCTGGGTCATCGAGGTGGCCGAGTAGATGATCAGGGCCGCCGCCGGCTTGTACAGCAGCCAGGCCGCGAGCCAGCCGATGTGCTTCTTCCACCAGCCCTCGCCCCACCCGGTCATCGAGGAGGCGGCGGCCAGCGGCAGCGTGCCGACCAGCATGATCAGCACACCGATGCGGATGTACATCAGCACGATCTGCACGAAGCTCGACAGCATCACCAGCAGACCGAAGATCAGCACCAGACCGGGCTGGTTGAGCGTCAGCACGCCCAGCATCTCGTTGGCCTTGTCACCGAGGTTCGATCGCGCGTACACGTCCTTGGCGTACGCGTCCGACGCCTTCATCAGGGCGGTGACCACGGGTACGGAGGCCGCGCCGACGAGGATGACCTTCCACATCCCCATGAACGCCTGTCGCATCGACTGGCCTTTTCGGTCCACGGCCATCCGGATCGCGGCCAGCAGCAACGAGGCCACCGCCACATAGGCGACGATCCAGTCGACCTCCGCCATGATCTTTCCGATCGCGCTGCCCGCGGCCGCCTGGCCGTGGCCTCCGCCGTTCCCCGCCGGGTCCTCCACGTCGACGCTCAGCCAGACGCCGTTGAGCGCCTTGAGCACCTCCGCCGCGCCGTCGCCGATCGCCTTGGCGAAGACGACCACGGCACCCTCGGTGAACTGCTTGCCGCCCTCTTCGATGACACAGTCGTAGAGCTTCCAGGAGCAGGCCATCTCACGCCTCCCAGGTGACGAAGCCGTCGGTGCCGCTGACCTGCGACACTCCGCTGTAGACCGTGCCGTCCGGGTCCGGCGAGAGCTTCCAGTCGCCGTCCCGCCAGCGCACCGTGACCGAGGCGGCGCCGAAGCCGCCGTCCCCCATGCCGCGCACCAGGACCATCACGGTCGCCTGTGTCTCGTCGTACGACAGGACCGTGAACCCGGCGTAGCCACCGGCGTCCGGCGATCCCGTGGTGGACTTGTCCGCCTCCTGGGAGCGGCTCGCGATCAGCGCGTCGCGGCCCGTGCCCGGCACGACCTGCTGGTCGACGACCTCGCGCCAGCCGTCGTAGCTGAGGTGGTCGGTGATGGAGTGGACCGCCATGACGGCGCCCAGCGGGGTGTGCGCGAAGCAGGACCAGACCGGGCCGTCGTACGTGCGCGGGCCCGCCGCCTTGGAGACCGGGACCAGGCCGGTGCCGTTGGCCTTCCAGTGGAAGTCGCGCGGCGCCTCGGTCGGCTCGGCCTGGTCGCGGTCGTCGGTGTGGCAGCCGGCGGGCCGCTTGTCCGCACCGCCGTCCCCGCCACCGGAGCCCGAGCCCTTGTCCGAGCCCGTGTCGGAGGTGGAGGTGGGCGCCGGGTCCGGATCGCCGGCCGCGCCGGTCGACCCCTCGCCGCCGTTGCCCGTCACCGCGAAGAGCACGGCGAGGACGAGCAGGACCGCCAGGAACCCGGCCGACAGGATCCAGCCCCGCTGCTGCCAGAACGGCTGCTCCCACTCTCCGCTGCCCCCGTGGGCCCGGCCGGAGTTCAGCATCGTCGCTCCCCCTTTCGACGTGCTCGGACGACTAGAAGACGAAGTTCACGAGCGGGCCGGCGGTGGCGACCAGGACACAGCCGCCGAGGACCATGCCGAGTCGGCCCATGTGCTCCGAGCCCTCGCCGCGGCGCATGGAGATCGCCATCATGGCGCCGCAGATCAGCACCCCCGCGACGCCGGCGGCGGTGCCGGCCCAGGCGACGATGCCGAGCACGGTGTCGACCTTGCCGGTGAGTTCGGCGGGGGCGTCGCGGTTGGGGTTGGGGACCGTGCCGTCGGCCAGGAGGACGGACTGATGAGCCTTGGCGGCTATCGCGTGCAGCATGTGGTTTCTCCCCGTGGTCTCGGCCGTCCCGCCGTGGGCGGCGGGCCGGCGTCGACCGGTGTGAGCGGATGGGACATTGGGTCGCTTCCGGGGCCGGCGTGACGTGCCCGGGTTCCCGGTCGCCCTGTGAGCTTGGCGACTGCTGTGAGCCGAAACCAAGCGATGTAGTGATCCAGCACCTGTCGGTGACGTGCTCGTGACAGACGGGAACTCCTCGTCATGTCCGGGACAGTGACACCACGTCAGAAACGCCCGGACCTGCGGCTGAGCGGAAGATCTCGTACCGGTGTGCGACGGGAAGTCGCCAGGGTGGGGCGGCAGATGCCGTCCGGGTGGGGTGGCGGATGCCGTCCGGGTGGGGCGGTCGGACGTGCCCGGATGGGGCGGTCGGACGTGCCCGGCGGCACGACGACGGCCCGCCGGTTCACGAGGAACCGGCGGGCCGTCGTGCCGCTCTGCCGAGCGTCTCCCTACAGCACGAACCCCACGATCGGCCCGGCCGTCGCGCCGATGATGCAGGCGCCCATGACCACCGCGAACTGGCTGAGGTGCTCGTCCCCCTCCCCGGACCGCAGCGAGATGGCCATCCGCGTGCCCACGATCATCAGCCCGCACACACCGGCCGCCGTGACCAGCCAGGCCAGGATGTTCAGCACGTAGTTGAGCTCGTTGGTGACCACGGCCGGAGGCGCGGCCAGTGTCGAGGCGGCGGCGTACAGGGTGCTGCTCATGGGGTCCTCCCGGTCAGACGGGCCAGTGCCGCGCTCTCCCGGGGCGGCGGGCCGGTGAGATCGCCGGTGCGCCAGGCGGGCACCCAGGGCACGCGGTAGACGTCTATGACGGAACCGATCACCTTCACGCGCTGCACCAGCTGCCGGGGCAGCCGGCCGGGCGCGTCCGCGACCAGCACGATCGCGTCGAGGTCGAGCCCCGGCGGCGCGTCGCCCCGCCGGAAGATGTCCAGGGTGTGCGAGACCGCGTCGAGCCCGGCGGCGTGCGTGCGCCCCACCAGGAGCACCGACCCCGGCTCGCCCTGGTCGGGACGCGGCCAGTTGCGGCCCGCGTCATGGCCGCCGAAGACCGTCGCGAGGGTGGTGGACCCGGCGCCGCCGTGCGTGGCGACCCAGGAGAACCGTCGCGTGCTCGCCGCCGCCAGGGGCTCCGGATCCGGCGGCCGCGCCTCCGGCTCCGTCACCGGACCCCGCACCCAGATCTCCGGCCCGGCCGCCGCCTGTCCCGTCTCCGGCCGCATCACCGCATCACCGCTCTCCACCACTCCCCGTTTCCACCGCTGATCGCGGATCCACCGCTGACCGCGGATCCCACGACTGATCGCGGCGGACCGCTCGACGCGGTCCGCTCGTCGCAGTCTTCCTGAGCCCGTGGCGCCCGTCGCACCCGGCGGGGTGGCCGCCACCCGTTCCGTGCCCGGCGCGGCGCCCACCCCCCGATCTTCACGGCGCACGGGCGGCTTGGGAATCGGGACGTGAGTTCCTGCGACGAGCCTGTGACGCACCGGTGACGCGGGGAGCGGGGGTGAGCGGAGAGACTCGTCTGACTGGACCCAAGTGGCAGGAACATGACGGATCGGCGTCACTGTGTTTCGTCTGTCCGTCGGCCCGCCACTTCGACGCTGAGGGGAGCAGATGTCCAACGGGGGAGGGTCCGTCACGACCTGGGTCGTCGGCGGCTGTGTGGCGGCCGTGCTGATGCCGGTGGTCATGATGGTCGCGGTGAGCGGCGGAGGCGACGCCGAGGCCGAGGAGCAGGGCGTCGGGGGCGGCCTCAAGTCGGGCCAGGTACCGGCCGAGTACGTGCCGTGGGTGCTCAAGGCGGGCGCCATGTGCGACGTCATCAAACCGGCGGTGATCGCCGCGCAGATCGAGGCCGAGTCGGGCTGGAACCCGAACGCCAAGTCCCCGGTCGGCGCCGAGGGGTTGAGCCAGTTCATGCCCGGCACCTGGCCGAGCTGGGGCAAGGACGACGACGGCAACGGCCGTGTCTCCCCGTACGACCCCGGCGACGCGATCATGGCCCAGGGCCGCTACGACTGCGCCCTCGCCAAGCAGGTCCAGGGCTACAAGGACAGCGGCCAGGCGAGCGGCGAGACCCTCGACCTGGCGCTCGCCGCGTACAACGCCGGTCCGGGCGCCGTGCAGAAGTACGGCGGCATCCCGCCCTACACCGAGACCCAGAACTACGTCGCCCGCATCAAGTCCCTGATCTCCAAGTACGAGTCGGTCGACGACCCGCCCGGCAAGCTCCCGGCCGGCCGGCAGATGGCGATGCCGCTCTCCGGCAACCCGCCCGTGACCTCCCCGTACGGCTGGCGCATGCACCCCACGCTCGGGGTCCGCAAGCTCCACACCGGCATCGACTTCGGCGCCGGCTCCGGCACGCCGGTCCTCGCCGCCCGCGACGGTGTGGTCACCTTCGCCGGGTGGAGCAACGGCTACGGCAACCGTGTCGTCATCTCCCACGGCACCATCGACGGCGACACCATCTCCACCACCTACAACCACATGCTGTCCGGTCTCAGCGTGGGCGTCGGCGACAAGGTCAAGGTCGGTCAACGCGTCGGCCTCGTCGGCTCGACCGGCTACTCGACGGGCGCCCACCTCCACTTCGAGGTGCAGCAGAACGGGGCGTACGTGAATCCGGCGCCGTGGCTGGGGCTGTAGTGATGGCGAGGAGCAAGTGGGCGGCACGGGCGCGTCGTTCGACGTGGACGACCGGTTCGGCGGGGCAGAACACTGAGGTGAGGAGGGGAACGAGGGTGAACACGATGCGCGATGCGCGGGGCGGGCGTGCGGAAGGTGACGCACGCGGGGGAGCGCGGGTACCGGGCGCACCGCACGCGCCCGGTGGGCCGTCCGGGCGGTACGGGCAGTACGGGCAGTACGGGCAGTACGGGCAGTACGGGCAGTACGGAGCCGGTGGCGAGCTGGCCCGGCGTGCGGGTCTGGTCCGGCGTGCGGGTGTGGTCCGGCGTGCGGGCATGGTCCTGCTCGCGACGGTGACCGGTGTCGCGGTCCTCACCGCCTGCGGTCTGCAGGACCACCGCGAGTCGGCGGGCGGCTCCGCGGCCACCTCCGAACCGCCCTTCACCCCCAAGGCCCCCCTCCCCTCCGGGAAGTCGCTCGGCCCGGACGCCCACGTCCCGAACCCCACCGGCGTCGACGAGACGGACGCGACCGCCGTCGCCGAGGCCTGGACCGAGGTCGCGTACGGCTACGACACCAAGTACGACACCGGCCCGCACGACGCCGTACTGCGCTCCGCGCGCTGGTTCACCGCCGCCAAGGCGAAGGCCGAGCGCTCGTACCGCCCCGCGAGCGGCGCCGGCGACCAGTGGAACTCCTGGGCCGCGCACGAGGCGTGGACCACGGTCGAGGTGGAACCGGACGACGACGGGGACGCGCCCGCCGACTCGGCCAGGGACGCCTACCGCGCCCTCTTCGTCGACGGCACGGCACACGGCCGCGACGGCTGGACGGGGACCGGTCCTCAGGCCACGGTGTACGTGAAGCTGGTGCGGTCGGGCAAGGGGGAGCCGTGGCGGGTGGACGAGGTGCGTACGGTGGAGGCAGCGATACCGACGACCGACCCGTCCAGCCAGGCCTCGGCCGCCACCCCCACCACGCCTCTTTCTCCTTCTCCTTCTGCCCGACCCGAGTGAGGGAACGATGACTCGACTCAGCCGCGAACAGAAGCGGGAACTCAAGCGCGCCGGACGTGTGCCGGCCGGGCTCACCCCGATCGACGTACGGGTCTCGGCCGAGGCCGGCGCGACGGTCGGCGGCATGCCGGTACCGCCGGCCGCCGGGGAGTCCCTCCAGGCCGCCGCGTTGGACTACCTCCACCGCCTGGCCCTCGCCACCGGTCACCCCGTCCTCGCGACGGTCCACGACGAACGCATCGGCTACGTCGTCCCGCTCCAGATCCACGTCGACGGCTCCAGCCACTACGCGGGCGAGCCGGTACGGGTGAGCGAGCCGAAGGGGTTCGCGGCACGGACGGGCAGCGGGGGAGGCCCCGGGGCGGCGGTCGCGCCGGACACGGCCGCGCCGGCTCACCTGGGCGAGGGCACGGCCGCGTGGACAGCGCCGGAGCCGCCCACGTCGGCCCCCGCACCGGCCCCGGCCCCGCGCCGAGACAGGTCGACGCACGTCCTGCGCGCGGTACCGGAGTCGGCGATCATGGGCCAACTCCCGCAGGAACAGGGCGACTCGCACGGCACGCACCCGCACGAACAGGGCAGCGCGCACCCCGCACACCCGCATGCTCACCCCCCGGCACACCATCGCCAGGACCCGAACTGGCAGCCACGCCTCGAACGGCACGCGCAGGCCGAGCCTGGACGGGAGCCGCAGACGGACGCTGAGCGCCGCTCTCCGGCCGAGTGGCAGCCTCAGGGCGGGGGAGAGCCGCGGTCTCGCACCGGCTGGCAGCAGCAGCGCGAGGCCGGGCTGGAGCCGCAGGGTCGGCCTGGGCGGGATCCGCAGGTGGACGATGAGCTGCGGGCCCGGTCGGCCGAGTGGCAGCCGCAGTCGACCGGGCAGGCCCCGCCCCCATCCCAGGCCCAGGCCCAGGCCCAAATTCCGTCCCAGGCCGAGGCTCAGCCGCAGTGGCAGCCTCAGGCGGGGCTGGAGGGATCCGCACACCCCGAGCCGCATCGACCGCAGCCGCAGCATCGCCCCCAGCCCCAGCCCCAGCCGCAGTCGGCCGTGCGGCCTGATGCGCTGCCGGACGCGCGGCCGGAGTCGCCGTCGCACCCTCAGGCGCAGGCGAAGCGGGAACCGAGCACGATGCGGTTGGCGGCGAGCGACCCGGCACTCTCGGCGGAGCCTGTCGCCGCCACCCCGGAGCCCGAGCGCCCGAAGCGGGAGCCCAGCACCCTTCCGCTGACGGCGGCGAAGCCCGCGCCCGCTCCCTTCGCCGAGCCGACGCCCGCGCCCGCCCCCACCCACGCGCCCTCTTCCGAGCCCGCGTACGACCCGCACCCCGCGCCCATCGACGCCGCTGCACCCGCGCACGCCCGCGCACAGGTCACCGAACCCGCCGCACTCGCCCCCAACCAGCCCACACCCGATTCGGCCGCGACTCCCCCCTCGCCGTCGGCGGGCCAGCCCGTGAAGCGGGAGCCGCGGACCATGCCCCTCACGGCGGCGAAGGAGAAGCAGGGCGAACGAGGCGAGCAGGGCGACGCGTCGCAGCCGCCGTCGCGCGGGGTCGTCCCGTCGACGTTCGTGCTGCGCGCGGTGCCGGAACCGAAGGACGGACCCTTGGCGCAGCCTCCGCGCACCCCGGGCCTCCCCCTCACCCTGCCGGGCATCCCGACGGACTCGGACGCCCGACCCGCGACACCCGGGCCCGCCCAGGACACCGCCCCGCCCGTCGGCACCGTCTCGCCCCCGACCGGCGAGTTCGGCCCGCTCACGGACCCCGACCTGTCCCCGACCGGGGCGGTCTCCCCGGCCTGGCCCCCGGCCCCGACCGACGCCCCCACCCCGGAGCCGACCTACGCTCCGTCCTCGGGGCCCGCCCCGGAGTCAGGGCCCCTCTCGCTGGAGCCCCAGCCCTGGCCCCCGACCCCGGCCCCGATGCCGATCCCCACGCCGCCCACCGCCCCCACCCCGGAACCCGCGCCCCCCACCACCCTGGCCCCTCCGGAGGAGTCCGCGTCCGACGCCTACTCCGCCCCCGAGTGGAAGGTGCTGGAGGAGGACACCGCGCCGAAACCCCCGCCTGTACGGGAGTTCGACGCGGTGGCCGAGGCCGTGCTGGACCCGGCGGAGGAGGACGGCGGCACCCCGTCGCCGTTCGCGGAGCCCGTCTCCCGCATCAACGAGGCCGTGAAACTGGGCCGGATCCAGGAGGCCGCCGAGATGGCCGAGCAGACGGTCGCCCAGGCGACGGCGGCGCTCGGACCCCAGCACCCCGAGGTGCTGAAACTCCGTGAACTCACCGCATACATCGCCTACTTGGCCGGTGACGCCCTCCGCTCGTTCCACCTCTCCCTCGACCTCGCCGGCCTCCGCCACCGCATGCGCGACCAGCGTGCCGCGTACGGCAACATCCAGAGCGCGGCGGCCGCCTGGCGGGCGGTGCGCGACCCGTTGCAGGGCCTGCACCTGGGCCGCGACCTGATCGCCGTCTGGACCGACCTCGCCGCGGACGCCGGCCCCGCCGCCGACGACCTGGAGCAACTGGAGAAGGCCCGCACCCGCATGACCCGCCTCACGGACCGGGCCCGCGCCCTCGACTCCGCCCCCTACGCCCATGGCCAGTGACCCCACCCGACGCCACCCACACCACCCGGCCGCCACACCAGCCGGCCCCGACGTCACACGCAACCGCCCCGACCCCACACCCGACCGCCCCACCACCGACCGATCCCACGTGGCCCGTCACCGGTCCCCCTCCCCGACGTCCCCCGAACCCCGCCCCGCGCCCCGCCCCCGGGTCGAGGTCACCGTCAACGAGCTGACCGGCACCGTGAGTTGGCGCACTCTCTCCCGACTCCCACACACGCCGGCCGCCCGGCACGGCACCCCCGGCGCGCCCGGCACCCCTCACCGCCGTACGACAGCGCCCGCGCCCACACCGGCGCTCGCGCCCGTGACGGCCGCCCCCTGGAGCGCCCGCGCCGCAGCCCTCCGCTCCGCCGGACTCGACCCTTCCCGCGCCCCCGCGAAGGGCGCCGCCCCCATCCCGACGCACCCAGGGGCCGTACGGGCCGCGCTGGGCGTCGACGTCGGCGCGCTCACCCCGGAACGTCGGAGCGGTCAGCTGGCCCGGCTCGGCGCGCTCCGCTCGGCCGTGGCCGCCGACCTCGCCCACGGCACCGGCATGCCCACCTCGGTCGCGTCCCGCCTCAGGTCGAGGACCGCGACCCCGGCACACACCCACGTCCTCACGGCCCACCACACCACGACCGTGACCGGCCCGCCGACCCCCGTCCCCACCCACCGCCGGTCACGCTGACCCGCCCGCACTCACCCCCACGCCCTCAGGCCCCAGGCTCCCGCGCCCCCAACGCACTCCGGGGCCGACCGCGGCGCTCCCCACCGCCGGCCGACCCCGGAACCGGGCCGTCGCCGTCACCTCACTCCGACAGCTCCCACACCGCGTACGCCAGCGCGTCCCCGTTCCGGTCGAGCGCCGTGTCGTTGATGTTGGCCGTGGTGTCGCAGGAGGAGTGGTAGCAGCGGTCGAAGGCCTGGCCGGACGTACCGCCCCACTTGGCGACCTGCGCGGCGGTCTTCGTCCGGCTCGCCCCCGTGAAGAGCCCGCCGACGGGAACGCCGGCGCTCTTGAACGGCGCGTGGTCGGAGCGGCCGTCGCCCTCGGTCTCGATCTCGGTCGGGACGCCGATCCCCGTGAAGTAGTCCTTGAAGGTCTGCTCGATGACGGGGTTGTCGTCGTAGACGAAGTAGCCGGGGTTCGGCGAGCCGATCATGTCGAAGTTGAGGTAGCCGCTGATGCGGGCCCGGTTCGCGGCGGACAGGTTGTTGACGTAGTAGCGGGAGCCGACGAGGCCCAGCTCCTCCGCGCCCCACCAGGCGAACCGCAGATGCTTCGTGGGCTGGTAGTTCGTGCGGGACACGGCCAGCGCGGCCTCCAGCACGGCGGCGGACCCGCTCCCGTTGTCGTTGATGCCCGCGCCCGAGGAGACACTGTCCAGGTGTGAACCGGCCATGACAACCTGGTTCGTGTCGCCGCCCGGCCAGTCCGCGATCAGGTTGTAGCCGGTGCGCCCGCCGGACGTGAAGGACTGCACGGTCGTGGTGAAGCCCGCCGCGTCGAGCTTGCCCTTCACGTAGTTCAGTGACGCGAGGTAGCCGGCCCGGCCGTGGGCTCTGTTGCCGCCGTTGGCGGTGGCGATGGACTGAAACTGGGCCAGGTGGGCCTTGACGTTGGCCACGGGCAGGTCGGGCGCCGCGGCGATCGTCGTGGCGGGAGCGGCGGCCGCCCGGTCGGGGGCGGGGGCCGCCCCCGCTATGGAACCGGTGGTGAAGAGCGTGGCCACCGTGACGGCGGTGGCGACGGCGGCGCGTCCCGTGACTGGAACAGAGAGCTTCATAGTGGGGGGCTCCGAATTCCATGGGTCCGCCCCGGACGACACTGTTGATGTGTCCATGGCGAACCCGGTGAATGAGGTGCCTGGATGGTGCGGGCGGGACTGACTCTCCGTCAAGAGTGCTATTTGGCCAGCGGAGTTCGCGCCTCGACGGCCTTCGCACCGACGCCCTCCACCCCAGCCGCCGCCCCGACATCGATGGCATCCGCACCCACGGCATCCGCACCCACGGCATCCGCACCGACGATCTCCGTGGCGACGCCCAACTCCTCCAGTCGCCTCCGCGACACCCGCGCCGTCCGCAGCGCGTCCCACGTCAGCAGGGACAGCGCCAGCCACACCAGCGCGAAGCCCGCCCACCGCTCGGGCGGCATGGCCTCACCGAAGTAGAGGACGCCCAGCAGGAACTGGAACACCGGCGCCAGATACTGCAGCAGCCCCAGCGTGGACAGCGGCACCCGGATCGCGGCCGCCCCGAAGCACACCAGCGGCAGGGCGGTCACCAGTCCGGTCGCGGCCAGCAGCAGCGCGTGTCCCGTCCCCTCGGGGCCGAAGGTGGCCTCCCCGCGCGAGCCCAGCCACAGCAGATAGGCCAGCGCGGGCAGGAACTGGATCGCGGTCTCGGCGGCGAGCGACTCGACGCCGCCCAGGTTGACCTTCTTCTTCACCAGCCCGTACGTGGCGAAGGAGAAGGCGAGACAGAGGGAGATCCACGGCGGCCGCCCGTAGCCGATGGTGAGGACGAGGACGGCCGCGAAGCCGACGCCGACCGCCGTCCACTGGACGGGCCGCAGCCGTTCCTTCAGCAGCAGGACGCCGATGGCGATGGTGACGAGCGGGTTGATGAAGTACCCGAGGGACGCCTCGACCACCTGGTGGGTGTTGACGGCCCAGATGTAGACGCCCCAGTTGACGGTGATCGTGGCCGCCGCGACCGTGATCAGGACGAGCTTGCGCGGCTGCCGCAGCAGCTCGCCGGCCCAGGACAAGCGCCGCAGCACCAGCAGTACGACACCGACGACCCCGAGGGACCAGACCATGCGGTGGGCGAGGATCTCCACCGCGCCGGAGGGCTTCAGCAGGGGCCAGAAGAGCGGGACGAGCCCCCACATCCCGTACGCGGCGATGCCGTTCAGCAATCCTGTCCGGTGTTCGCCCCTCGACTGCGCCGCCACGGCCCCTCCTCCTTGCCCGGCCGCGCCGCCGCGACCCCGAACCCTAAGCCCTCCCGACGGTAACGCCGAGCACCCCCGGCCGTCATGCCCGTATCGGGATACGGTCATGACAGCCGGGGGTGGGCGCCCCGAGGGGGAGTCCGGGGCGCCGTCCGGGGCGCGCGGCCCCGGGTTGCGCGACCCCGGGGTGCACGGCTGTGGCGTGCGCGGGCTCAGCCCCGGCGGGTCACGCCTTCAGCGCCGCCGTGATCGACTCCTCGATCGGCGTGGTCGGGCGGCCGATGAGGCGGGAGAGGTCGCCGGAGGAGACGACCAGCTCGCCCTTGGCGACGGACGCGTCGACGCCCGCGAGGATCTCGGCGAGGAACGCGGGGAGCCCGGCGCCGGTCAGGATGCCGGTGAGCGCCTCGACGGAGACGGGGTTGTTCGCTATCTCCTTGCCGGTCTGCTTGCTCAGCTCGGCCGCGTACTCGGCGAAGCTCCACGCGGTGTCGCCGCCCAGCTCGTAGGTCTGGTACTCGTGGCCCTCGCCGGTCAGTACGGCGACGGCGGCGGCCGCGTAGTCCGCGCGGGCCGCGGAGGAGACCCGGCCCTCGCCGGCGGCGTGGGTGACGGCGTTGTACTCCAGCACCGGTGCGAGCTGCTCGGTGTAGTTCTCGTTGTACCAGCCGTTGCGCAGCAGGGTGTACGGCAGTCCGGAGGCGAGCAGCGCCTTCTCGGTGGCCTTGTGGTCGTCGGCGAGCGCGGCCGTCAGGGTGCCCGGCGCGCTGGTGTACGCGAGGAGCGCCGCGCCCGCGGCCTTGGCGGCGTCGATCACGACCTTGTGCTGGCCCACCCGGTCCGCGCCGACCTCGCTGCCGGAGATCAGCAGCACCTTGTCACCGGCGGCGAACAGGCCGTCGAAGGTCTCGGGGGCGCTGTAGTCGGCCACGGCGATCTTCACGCCGCGCGCCGCGAATCCGGCGGCCTTCTCCGCGCTGCGGACGACGGCCGTGATCTGCTCGGCCGGTACCTTCTCCAACAGGCCCTCGATGACGAACTTGCCGAGGTGGCCGGTGGCTCCGGTGACGACGATGCTCATGGTGGAACTCCTCCAGGGGGGCGGGTACGCACTCACCCTAGGGGGTGCACTAACTCTTCGAAAGTACCCACTTTGAAGTAAGGTACTGGCATGGCCGTAAGCAAGGTGTCGCCGCAGCCCGCGAACAACTACGACATGGGCGCCGAGGGCATGTGCCCGCACCGCCTCGTCCTGGAGCACGTCACCAGCCGCTGGGGCGTCCTCGTCCTGATCGAGCTGCTGGAGCGGCCGTACCGCTTCAGTGAGCTGCGCCGGGCCATCGGCCGGGTCAGCGAGAAGATGCTCACGCAGACCCTGCAGACCCTGGAGCGCGACGGCCTCGTCCACCGCGACGCCAAGCCCGTCATCCCGCCCCGTGTCGACTACTCCCTCACCGACCTCGGCCGCGAGGCCGCCGAACAGGTGCGCGCCCTGGCGGGCTGGACGAAGGACCGCATGGACGAGGTGGAGCGGGCCCGGCGGGCGTACGACGAAGCCCGAGGCTGAACCGCCCCGGGCCTCGCCGCTCGATCGTCCTCCGCGGTCCTTCGCCGTCCTCCGCCGGTCGGCCGTGGCCGCCGTCGTCGGCCGTGGCTCAGCCGACCACCGTCCAGGTGTCGCCGCCGGCCAGCAGCGCCGAGAGGTCGCCCTTGCCGAGCCGGTCGACGGCGGTGTCGATCTGGTCGGCCATCTGCGTGTCGTAGACGGGCCGTTCGACGGAGCGCAGGACACCGATCGGGGTGTGGTGCAGGGTGTCCGGATCGGCCAGCCGCGACAGCGCGAACGCCGTGGTCGGCGACGCGGCGTGCGCGTCGTGGACCAGGATCCGGGACTCGTTCTCCGCGGTCACGGTGACCACCCTCAGATCACCGGTCGCCTCGTCCCGTACGACGCCACGCCCTCCGTCAGCCCCGAACCGGATCGGCTGCCCGTGCTCCAGCCGGATCACGGCCTCCTCGGCCTGCTGCCGGTCCTTGAGGACCTCGAACGCGCCGTCGTTGAAGATGTTGCAGTTCTGGTAGATCTCCACCAGCGCCGTGCCCGGGTGGGCGGCGGCCTGCCGCAGCACCTCCGTCAGGTGCTTGCGGTCGGAGTCCACGGTCCGCGCCACGAACGACGCCTCCGCCCCGATCGCCAGAGACACCGGGTTGAAGGGCGCGTCCAGCGACCCCATCGGCGTCGACTTGGTGATCTTCCCGACCTCGGAGGTGGGGGAGTACTGCCCCTTCGTCAGCCCGTAGATGCGGTTGTTGAAGAGCAGGATCTTCAGGTTCACATTGCGCCGCAGGGCGTGGATCAGATGGTTGCCGCCGATGGACAGCGCGTCCCCGTCGCCGGTGACCACCCAGACGGACAGATCGCGCCGCGAGGTGGCGAGCCCGGTCGCGATCGCCGGCGCACGCCCGTGGATGGAGTGCATCCCGTAGGTGTCCATGTAGTACGGGAAGCGGGACGAGCAGCCGATGCCCGAGACGAAGACGATGTTCTCCCTGGCCAGCCCCAGTTCGGGCATGAAGCCCTGGACGGCGGCCAGGATCGCGTAGTCACCGCAGCCGGGGCACCAGCGCACTTCCTGATCCGACTTGAAGTCCTTCATGGACTGCCGGGCCGTGGCCTTGGGCACGAGGGAGAGCGCCTCGATCGTGCCGCCCGCACCCGCGGTCTCCGTGGACCTCTCAGCCATCGATGGCCTCCTTGAGAGCCGTGGCGAGCTGCTCCGCCTTGAACGGCATGCCGTTCACCTGGTTGTACGAGTGGGCGTCCACCAGGTACTTCGCCCGGACGAGCATGGCGAGCTGCCCGAGGTTCATCTCGGGGATCACCACCTTGTCGTAACGCGCCAGCACCGTACCGAGATTCCGCGGGAAGGGGTTGAGGTGCCGCAGATGGGCCTGCGCGATGGACTCCCCGGCCGTACGCAGCCGCCGTACCGCCGCCGTGATCGGCCCGTACGTCGAGCCCCAGCCCAGCACCAGCGTGCGCGCCCCGTGCGGATCGTCGACCTCGACGTCCGGCACGTCGATCCCGTCGATCTTGGCCTGCCGGGTGCGCACCATGAAGTCGTGGTTGGCGGGGTCGTAGGAGATGTTGCCGGTGCCGTCCTGCTTCTCGATGCCGCCGATGCGGTGTTCCAGCCCCGGCGTCCCCGGCACGGCCCACGGCCGGGCCAGGGTCTGCGGGTCGCGCTTGTAGGGCCAGAAGACCTCGGTGCCGTCGTCGAGCGTGTGGTTGGGACCCTGGGCGAACTGCACCGTCAGATCGGGCAGTTCGTCGATCTCGGGGATGCGCCAGGGCTCGCTGCCGTTGGCCAGGTAGCCGTCGGAGAGGAGGAAGACGGGCGTCCGGTACGTCAGGGCGATCCGCGCCGCCTCCACGGCCGCGTCGAAACAGTCGGCCGGGGTGCGCGGCGCGACCACCGGCACCGGGGCCTCGCCGTTGCGCCCGTACATGGCCTGGAGCAGATCGGCCTGCTCGGTCTTGGTCGGCAGCCCGGTCGACGGACCGCCGCGCTGGATGTCGACGACGAGCAGCGGCAGTTCCAGCGAGACGGCGAGCCCGATGGTCTCCGACTTCAGCGCCACACCCGGCCCGGAGGTCGTCGTGACCGCGAGGGACCCCCCGAAAGCGGCCCCCAGCGCGGCCCCGATGCCCGCGATCTCGTCCTCCGCCTGGAAGGTCCGCACACCGAAGTTCTTGTGCCGGCTCAGCTCGTGCAGGATGTCCGAGGCCGGGGTGATCGGGTACGAGCCCAGGTAGAGCGGCAGATCCGCCTGGCGCGAGGCCGCGATCAGCCCGTACGACAGGGCCAGGTTCCCGGAGATGTTCCGGTACGTCCCCACCGGGAAGGCCTGGGTCGCCGGGGCGATCTCGTAACTGACCGCGAAGTCCTCGGTGGTCTCCCCGAAGTTCCAGCCCGCGCGGAAGGCGGCGAGGTTGGCGGCCGCGATGTCCGGCTTCTTGGCGAACTTGGTCGCCAGGAACTTCTCCGTGCCCTCGGTCGGCCGGTGGTACATCCACGACAGGAGGCCGAGCGCGAACATGTTCTTGCTGCGCTCGGCCTCCTTGCGACTGAGGTCGAATTCCTTGAGTGCCTCGACGGTGAGGGTGGTCAGCGGCACCGGATGGAGGCTGTATCCGTCCAGCGACCCGTCCTCCAGCGGGCTGGTCGTGTACCCGACCTTCTGCATCGCCCGTTTGGTGAACTCGTCCGTGTTGACGATGACCTCCGCGCCCCGTGGCACGTCCCCGATGTTCGCCTTGAGCGCGGCCGGGTTCATCGCGACGAGCACGTTGGGCGCGTCGCCCGGGGTGAGGATGTCGTGGTCGGCGAAGTGCAGCTGGAAGCTGGAGACGCCCGGCAGGGTGCCGGCGGGGGCGCGGATCTCGGCGGGGAAGTTCGGCAGGGTGGAGAGGTCGTTGCCGAAGGTGGCGGTCTCGGAGGTGAAGCGGTCGCCGGTGAGCTGCATACCGTCACCGGAGTCCCCGGCGAACCGGATGATCACCCGATCGAGTCGGCGGACGTCCTTCGGCCCGGCCGGATGGCGCTGTTCCCTCAGTTCTCCCAGAGCGGACTCGTCGGCCTGCTCCGCTGGGCTGCTGACCTGGCTGGTCACTGAACTGGACCTCCCTTGAGGCGGCTGTCCGGGAACGGCCGACCCGCCGGCCCTCCCAAGACCAACCCTACGTCGGCGGGGCCGGCGAACGCCCCGACTTGTCCACCTGGAGGGCGGACGGGACGGCGGACGCGGAGGGCTCGGGAGCCCTGTCTGACACGGTGTCAGACAATCATGAATTCAGGTAGGTGAGCACGGCCAGCACCCGCCGGTGGTCCCCGTCGCTCGGCGACAGCCCGAGCTTCAGGAAGATGTTGCTGACGTGCTTCTCGACGGCCCCGTCGCTGACGACCAGCTGCCGGGCGATCGCCGAGTTGGTCCGCCCCTCCGCCATCAGCCCCAGCACCTCACGCTCCCGAGGGGTGAGCCCCGCGAGCACGTCCTGCTTCCGGCTTCGCCCGAGCAGCTGCGCGACCACCTCGGGGTCCAGCGCCGTACCGCCCCGCGCGACCCGCACCACGGCGTCCACGAACTCCCGTACCTCGGCCACCCGGTCCTTCAGCAGATAGCCCACGCCACGGCTGGACCCGGCGAGCAGCTCGGTGGCGTACCGCTCCTCCACGTACTGCGACAGCACGAGCACGCCCAGCTCCGGATGCGACTTCCGCAGCTGTACGGCGGCCCGCACGCCCTCGTCGGTGTGGGTCGGCGGCATCCGCACATCGGCGACGACCACGTCCGGCAGGTCCCCCTGCTCCGCGAACTCGGTGATCGTCTTGATCAGGGCGTTCCCGTCCCCGACCCCCGCGACGACATCGTGCCCCCGGTCGGTCAGCAGCCGCGTCAGCCCCTCCCGCAACAGCACCGAATCCTCGGCGATGACCACCCGCACCCTGTCCTCCACGCCCGTTCCCCCCACTGCACCCCGTACCGCGACAGCCTCCAGCATTCCAGCATCGGAACACCCGTGACCCGCGCCAACGAGAAAACAGGGACAGGAACCGCCCATGAACTGGCCGAATGCCGCCGCTGACATCGTGCGAGCACCGGATCTCACCCGCCCCTGAAGAGCACGGGGCGCAGCCCCGGCTCTTCAGGGGCGCGGGGAACGGCGCGGGAAGCCCCACGCACCTGCACTCGCCCATGGTGATTAGCCATCCACGGCGGCAGGGGCGCGGGGAACGGCGCGGGAAGCCCCACGCACCTGCACTCGCCCATGGTGATTAGCCATCCACGGCGGCAGGGGCGCGGGGAACGGCGCGGGAAGCCCCTCCGGACCCGCACCCGCCCACGGCGACAATCCACCCACGGCGACAAGGCGCCCAAGCCCCGCAGGGCCCCGCTCAGGCCGCCCGCCAGGGCAACTCCGCCGTCACCCGAGTCGGCCCCCCACCCGGCGAGTCGACGACGAGAATCCCGTCGACCGCACCGATCCGCTCGGCGAGCCCCGCCAGCCCGGACCCGGCCCCGGCGTCCGCCCCGCCCACCCCATCGTCGATGACCTGCAGCATCAGCCGGTCCTCGACCTTCCACACATCCACGGTCGCCCGCGACGCCCCCGCGTGCTTGCTGACGTTCTGTAGCAGCTCGGACACGGTGAAGTACGCGATGCCCTCGATCGCCGGCACCGGCCGTGCCGGCAGGTCCACCTCCACCACCACCGGCACCGCGCACCGCGAGGCGACCGCCGACAGCGCCGCGTCGAGCCCCCGGTCCGTCAGCACCGCCGGATGGATCCCCCGCGCCAGATCCCGCAGCTCCTGCAGCGCCGTCTTGACCTCCCCATGGGCGGAGTCGACCATCACCGCCGCCGCCCGGGGGTCCTCCGCCAGCTTCTCCTTCGCCAGCCCCAGATCCATCGCCAGCGCCACCAGCCGCGCCTGCGCCCCGTCGTGCAGATCCCGCTCGATCCGCCGCAGATCGGCCGCCGCCGTGTCGACCACGACCCCCCGGTCCGACTCCAGCTCGACGACCCGCGCCCCCAGCCGCGACGGCCCCAGCAGCGTGATCACCATGCCCCGGTCGACCATGGTCAGCCCCCGCACGATCCACGGCGTGGCCATCGTGAAGAGCAGCCCCACCAGCGCGGTCACGGTCACCTCGAACGGGTTGTCCAGATACACGGAGTGCGTCTCGTCCCCGTAGAGCTGCAACCCGTCCTGCCCGACCCACACGGGGAACACCCAGAACCACAGCGGATACGTCAGCGCTGCCCACCCGTACGTCCAGAAGGTCACCGCCACCACGAACGAGAACACCGACCAGGGGAACTGCGCGACCGCGTACAGCAACTGCCGCCACGACGCCCCGCTGCGCAGCACGGCGCCCATCCACGCCATCGCCCCGCGCCCCCTCGGCCGGAGCGGCTCGGGCGCGGCCACCTCCACCCCGAGCAACGCCCGCGCCCGCGCCCGCTCCAGCGCGCCGAACGCACGGCACCCGGCCAGCCCCGCCGCCAGCACGGGCACCCCGAGGAACGTGATCAGCAGCCCCGCACCGACCGACACCATCGTGATGGCGTACGTGAACAGCAGGATCCCGATCGGCAGCCCCAGCAGCACGTACCCGAGCTCCCGCCAGCTGCGCGCCTCGAACGGCGCCCGCAACCCGGCCGGCACCCGCCGCCGCTCCTCGCCCCAACTCCCGTACCCGTCCTGGTACTCCGTGGCCATCACCGTCGCCCGCCTCCGCTGATCCCGCACTCCCGATGTCGTACTCCCACCTTGCTGTCCCCGCCCGCCGGGAACCATGGAGCGGGTCGGCGTCTCGAGAGGGGGGTTTTCCCCACCCCCGGGCCCCGAAGCAGCGGGCCGAAAAAGCAGGGGCGCAGCCCCGCTTCTCCAGGGGCGCGGGGAACTGCGCGAGCAACCACGACGCACCCGCACCCGCCCACGCAGAAGGGGCACCCACAACGAGTAGGCGCCCCTCACACCCCCGCAGTGGACCTACCGCCCACGCCAGGGCAACTCCGCCGTCACCGTCGTAGGCCCCCCCACCGGCGACTCGATCACGAACAAGCCGTCCACCGCGTCCAACCGCTCCGCCAGCCCGGCGATCCCGCTGCCCCCGTCGAGCCGCGCACCCCCTCGCCCGTCGTCCCACACCTGGATCAGCAACCGGTCGTCGGACCGCCACACATCCACCGACGCGGCCTTCGCCCCACTGTGCTTGCTGATGTTCTGCAGCAACTCGGACACCGTGAAATAGGCGATCCCCTCGATCGCGGCGGCCGGCCGCGTCACGAGATCCACGGTCACTTTCACCGGCGCCGTACACCGCGAGGCCACCGCGGACAACGCGGCATCCAGCCCCCGGTCCGTCAGCACCGCCGGATGGATCCCCCGCGCCAGATCCCGCAACTCCTGCAGCGCCAGTTTCACCTCACCGTGCGCCTCCTCCACCATCGTGGCGGCCGCGTCGGGATCCTCCAGCAGCTTCTCCTTCGCGAGCCCGAGCCCCATCGCCAGATTCACCAGCCGCGCCTGCGCCCCGTCGTGCAGATCCCGCTCGATCCGCCGCATATCCGCCGCGGCCGTATCGACGACGACCCCCCGGTCGGACTCCAGTTCGGCGATCCGCCGCTCCAACTCATCGGACGGCGACAACAGCGACCGCACCATCACCCGGTCCACGTTCGTCAGCCCCCGCACGATGTACGGCAGCACCGGCCACGCCACGAACAACCCCGTCAGAGTGATGACGAACGTCGTGACGGCCCACGGCATCCGGATCAGCTCGTACAGCATCGAACGCCAGCCGACCGGATCCTTCACGCTCATCCACACCTGCGCGAAGAACCCCTCGTCCGCCCGCCGCCCGCTCCCACGGAACGGCAGCGGACTCGGCTCGTCCACCCGCACCCGCAGCAACGCCCGCGCCCGCATCCGCTCCAGCCGCCCCAGCTGCCTCGCCCCCATCAGCGCGGCGGCGAGCAGCGGAAAACCGATCACCGTCAACGTCAGGAAAGCGCTGGTGAACAGCACCGTCGTCACATACACGAACCCGAGCAGCGCGAACGGCAGATTGGCCAGCAGATGCGCGATCTCCCGCCAGGTCTGCCCCCCGAACGCGAACCGCGCGGGCGGCAACGGATCGGAGGGCGTGTGACTGGACGGCAGCGGCCGGCCGTACGGCCGCCCGGAGCCGGTCTGAGAGGAGAGGGGTTCGGTCATGCCCACCAGCCTGCCCGCCCGCTCGCGCCCCGCGCCATGAGGCGGACCGCCCCGGCCACCCTGGGGAAAACCCCACCCCGTTCCATACCTCCCCCTTCCGACCCGATCACGACGGCACCCGGGCGTGCCGACCTGTGACGGGCTGCTTACGCTCTCTTTAGCAGGGCCTAGACTCCCGTGCGTACAGATCGTCGAACAGCGACGCACGTACGGCGTCCCGCATCCCGTACGTACGTATCGCCAGGCCAGGGAGCGAGGGACGGACGTGCCGGAACCGACCGTCGCCGTAGCGGCGCAGACGGGCGTCGCCGTAGCGGCGGACTACTTCCAGTCCTACTCGGTGGTCGGACTGCTCGCCGCCGTGGGCGTGCTCTTCGTCGCCGTCGCCTTCGGCGCGGGACGCCTGCTGCGCCCCGAGGTCCCCACCCGGGAGAAGCTCCTGACGTACGAGTGCGGCGTCGACCCCGTCGGCGAGGGCTGGGCCCACACCCAGGTCCGCTACTACGTCTACGCCTTCCTCTACGTCATCTTCGCCATCGACTCGATCTTCCTCTTCCCCTGGGCGACGGTCTTCGCCGACCCCGGCTACGGCGCGACCACCCTCGTCGAGATGTTCGTCTTCCTCGGATTCCTCGCCGTGGGCCTGCTCTACGCCTACAAGAAGGGCGTCCTGGCATGGACGTGACGCCAGAAGTGAACCCCCCGGAGCCGGGCGCCGCGCAGCCGGTCCTCCTCCCGGAGCCGAAGCGGCTGGGCGCGCTCGCCCGTCTCGCCCCCGAGCCGATGAAGGTGATCCTGAACTGGGGCCGCCGCTACTCGCTCTGGGTCTTCAACTTCGGCCTCGCCTGCTGCGCGATCGAGTTCATCGCCGCGTCCATGGCCCGCCACGACTTCATCCGCCTCGGTGTCATCCCGTTCGCGCCCGGCCCCCGGCAGGCGGACCTCATGGTCGTCTCGGGCACGGTGACGGACAAGATGGCCCCGGCCGTGAAGCGCCTGTACGAGCAGATGCCCGAGCCGAAGTACGTCATCTCCTTCGGCGCGTGCAGCAACTGCGGCGGCCCGTACTGGGACTCCTACTCCGTCACCAAGGGCGTCGACCAGATCATCCCGGTCGACGTCTACGTCCCCGGCTGCCCGCCCCGCCCCGAGGCGCTCCTCCAGGGCATCCTGAAACTCCAGGAGAAGATCGCCCGGGAATCCCTGGGCGAGCGCTACGCCACCGACCCCCGCCCGTCGACGACGGCGCTGCAGAGCGCGCTGGTGAAGCCGCCGACGACGACCGAGACCGAAGCGGGGGACACGTGACCGGCTGGCTGCCCGCCCCCGTCGAGGAGCTCTTCGGCCCCGAGGCCACGGCCGAGGAGTCCTACGACGTCCTCACCGTGGACGTCCCGTCCGCGTCCTGGACCGAGGCGCTGCGCACGGCCCGCTCCACCCTGGGCTGCACGTACTTCGACTGGTTGAGCGCGGTGGACGAGCCCGGCACGGGCTTCCGCGTCTCGGCCCACGTAGTGGCCCTCTCCCCGGTCCGCCGCCTCCTGGTGCGCACCACGGTCCCGCACGCCTCCCCGCTCCTGCCGACCGCCGTCGACGTCTACGCCGGCGCGGCCTGGCACGAACGCGAGACCCACGAAATGTTCGGCGTCCGCTTCGAGGGCCACCCCGGCCTGGACCACCTCCTCCTCCCGGAGAACTTCGAGGGCCACCCCCTCCGCAAGGACTTCGTCCTGGCCGCCCGGGTGGCCAAGGCATGGCCCGGGGCGAAGGAGCCGGGGGAGTCCGCGGCACACGGCGCCCCGAAGCGCCGCCAGATGCTCCCGCCCGGCGTCCCCGACCCCAACGAATGGGGCCCCCTCAAGGGCCAACTCCCCCCACCCCCGACCCGCACCCCAGCCGACCGCCCAGCACGCCGCACCCGCTCGGCGACAGCCGGCTCGGCAAGCCGGCCGACACCGGCGACGCCTCCGAACACCCCACCGGGCCCGCCACACCGCACCCACTCGGCAGCGGAGGGCTCGTCGAGCCAGACCGCGCCCACCGAGGCATCGGACAGCCCCACGGCCAGGCCCCCGCGCCGCACCCGCTCGGCGGCGGAAGGCTCGGCGAGCCAGACGGCAACCGGCCCGGCCCCCGATGCTCCGACCAGCCCTCCGCCCACGCCCCCGCGCCGCACCCGCTCGGCAGCGGAGGGCTCGGCGAGCGAGTCGACACCGGCTCCGGAGGCCCCCACCAGCCCCCCGCGCCGCACCCGCTCGGCAGCGGAAGGCTCGGCGAGCCAGTCCGCGCCCACCGAGGCATCGGACGGCCCCACGGCCAGGCCCCCGCGCCGCTCCCGCTCGGCGGCGGAAGGCTCGGCGAGCCAGACGGCAACCGGCCCGGCCTCCGACACACCTGGCACCCCAACGCCTCCGCGCCGCGCCCGCACCGCGTCGGGAGGCTCGGCCAGCCAGCGCGCCACCTCCGCCCCCTCGCCCCAGCCGCGCCGCACCGCGGGCAGCCCGGACGCCCCCTGGCACCACGCCCGCCCGGCTTTCGACACCCCGCAGACCGAGCCGGAGCCGAAGCCTGATCCGCAGCCGACGCCCGAGCCGGCGCCGAAGCCGGAGGCCGAGCCGAGGCCGAAGCCCGAGGCGGCGCCGAAGCCCGAGCCGAAGGCCGAGCAGGAAGCGGCGCCGCAGCCGACGCCCGAGCCCGCGCCGGAGGCAGGTGCGGAGCCCGAAGCCGCGTCCACGCCGCCCAGCGACCCCGACGACAACGGGAGCCCCGACGACAACGGGAGCCCCGACGACAACGGGACCCCCGCCGACCCCGACAGGACCACGGCCGAGCCCGCCTCCGAAGGCACACCCGCCTCCGAAGGCGCCCCCGGCCCCGACGGCACCGACGACTCCGAACCCCCCACAGGAGGCACGCAGTGAACGACGCTCTGGACGTCGCCCTGCGACTCCTCATCGTCTTCGTCGTCTTCCTGACCTTCCCCTTGATCATCGGCCAGACCGAGCACAAGGTGATGGCCCACATGCAGGGCCGCCTGGGCCCCATGTACGCCGGCGGCTTCCACGGCTGGGCCCAACTCGTCGCGGACGGCGTCAAGTTCGCCCAGAAGGAAGACATCGTCCCGGCCGGCGCCGACCGCCGAGTCTTCCAACTCGCCCCCGCCGTCGCCCTCCTCCCCTACCTCCTCGTCCTCCTCGCCATCCCGATCGGCCCGGGCGAGGGCGCCGTCGGCGAGGTCATCGACGCGGGCGTCTTCTTCGTCCTCGCCGTGATGGGCGTGGGTGTCCTCGGCTCACTCATGGCCGGCTGGGCCTCCGCCAACAAGTTCTCCCTCCTCGGCGGCCTGCGCACCGCCGCCCAGCTCCTCGCCTACGAACTCCCGATGCTCCTCACGGCGGCCTCCGTGGCGATGGCGGCCGGCACCGTCTCCCTCGTCGGCATCGTCGACGCCTTCGAGTGGTGGTGGCTCCCCTGGCAGATCGTCGGCGCGATCGTCTTCTTCGTCGCCGGCCTCGCCGAACTCCAGCGCCCGCCCTTCGACATGCCCGTCGCCGACTCGGAGATCATCTTCGGTGCCTACACCGAGTACACCGGCCTCCGCTTCGCCCTGTTCCTCCTCGCCGAGTACGCCGGCATCGTCGTCCTGTGCGGTCTGACCACCGTCCTCTTCCTCGGTGGCTGGCACGGCCCCTGGGGCGCCGACGGCCTCGGCTGGGTCTGGACCCTCCTGAAGACCGCCGCCCTCGCCTTCCTCGTCATCTGGCTCCGCGTGACCTACCCCCGCCTGCGCGAGGACCAGCTCCAGAAGCTCTCCTGGACCCTCCTCGTCCCCCTCTCCCTCGCCCAGATCGCCCTCACCGGCACCGTCAAGGTGGTGATCCAGTAGCCATGGCCCCCATTCCTGGTTCCGGCCTCGCCAAGGGCCTGGCCGTCACCCTCCGCACGATGACGCGCAAAACCGTCACCGAGCAGTACCCGGACGTCCAGCCGGAGCTGCCGCCCCGCACCCGCGGCGTCATCGGCCTCTTCGAGGAGAACTGCACGGTCTGCATGCTGTGCGCCCGCGAGTGCCCGGACTGGTGCATCTACATCGACTCCCACAAGGAGACGGTCCCGCCCGCCGTCCCCGGCGGCCGCGAGCGCAGCCGCAACGTCCTGGACCGCTTCGCCATCGACTTCGCCCTCTGCATGTACTGCGGTATCTGCATCGAGGTCTGCCCCTTCGACGCCCTCTTCTGGTCCCCGGAGTTCGAGTACGCGGAGACCGACATCCACGAACTCACCCACGAGCGCGACAAGCTCCGCGAGTGGATGTGGACCGTCCCCTCGCCACCGGCCCTCGACCCCGCCGCCGAGGAGCCCAAGGAACTGGCCGCCGCCCGCAAGACCGCCGAGAAACTCGCGGCGTCCCAGGCCGAGCCGAAGCCGGACACCCCCGAGGGAGCGGACTCATGACCCTCGCCCAGGCGTCCCACGACGCCCTCGCCCAGGCCCCCCAAGGCTTTCTCTCCCCGACCGGTGTCGAGATCGCCTTCCTCCTCGTCGGCCTCGTCACCCTCGGCGCCGCGCTCGTCACCGTCACCACCCGGCAGCTGGTGCACGCCGCCCTGTGGCTGGTGGTGGCGCTCGGCGGCCTCGCCGTCGAGTACCTCCTGCTCACCGCCGAGTTCATCGCCTGGGTGCAGGTCCTCATCTACGTCGGTTCCGTCGTCGTCCTCCTCCTCTTCGGACTGATGCTCACCAAGGCCCCCATCGGCCGCTCCCCGGACGCCGACTCCGGCAACCGCTGGGCCGCCCTCACGGTGGCCGTCGCCTCGGCCGCCACCCTCGTCTGGGTCGTCGTCGACGCCTTCCGCGCCACCTGGATCGACCTCGACGGCCCCGCCGCCGGCTCCACGAAGGCCACCGGCGAGAGCCTCTTCCAGAACTGGGTCCTCCCCTTCGAGGCCCTCTCCGTCCTCCTCCTCGCCGCCCTGGTCGGCGCGATCGTCCTCTCCCGCAAGGCGAAGGCGGACGCGCCCCCCACCGACGCGAAGACCACCCGCGCGCCCGAGGCCCCCGCCGACCCCACGGCCCTCACCGGCCCCACAGGCCCCGAATCAGCCGAGTCAGCCAGGGGAGGCGCACGCTGATGCACCTCGCCTATCCCGTCGTGCTCTCCGCCCTCCTCTTCTGCACAGGCCTCTACGGCGTCCTCGCCCGCCGCAACGCGATCCTCGTCCTGATGTCCGTCGAACTGATGCTCAACGCGGTCAACCTCAACCTCGTCGCCTTCGACGTCTGGCTCAGCAGGACCGCCGAGGAGACCCTGCACTCCGGCCAGGCCCTGACCCTGTTCACGATCACCATCGCCGCCGCCGAGATCGGCATCGGCCTGGCGATCGTCCTCGCGGTCCACCGCAACCGAGGCACCGCCGACATCGACAAGCTCCGCGACACCGCCGAGGGCCACGAGACCGACGGCCCCGAGAGCCACGACGGCCCCGAAGACCCCGCCGAAGCCGAGCAACCCGGCCGACCCGAGCGGAGCGAGAAGGCTGAGGCCACCGCGTGACCACGACCACCCTCGCCGTCCTCGTCCCCCTCCTCCCGTTCCTCGGCGCCGCCGCCGGCCTGCTCCTCGGCCGCACCGCCCCCGGCTTCGTCCGCCCCCTCGCGGTACTGCCCACCCTGACGGCCTTCGCCCTGGCCGTCCTGGTAGCCGTACGCCAGGGCGGTGACAAGACCCTGGACGCGGCCACCCGGCTCACCCCGACCGGCTCGGTCCCGATCGACCTCGCCCTGCACATCGACGGCTTCGCCGCCCTCGTCGCCGTCCTGGTCGGCCTGGTGGCCACCTGTGTGCAGCTCTACTCGACCGGCTACCTCCGCGACGACCCCCGCTACCCCTCCTACGCCGCCCTCGTCTCCCTCTTCACCTCCGCGATGCTCCTCGTCGTCTACTCCGGCGACCTGATGATGCTCCTGGTCGGCTGGGAGATCATGGGCATCTGCTCGTACTTCCTGGTCGGCCACTACTGGGAGACCCCGGAGGCCCGCGCCGCCTCCCTGAAGGCCTTCCTGGTCACCAAGCTCGGCGACGTCCCCTTCCTGATCGGTCTGTTCGCCCTCGCCACGGACGCCGGGTCGTTCCGCATCACGCGGATCCTCGCCACCGTCGCCGACGGCGGCCTCGACCACCCCACCCTCGTCGCCCTCCTGCTCCTCGCCGGAGTGGCCGGCAAGTCGGCCCAGTTCCCCCTCCACACCTGGCTCCCCGACGCGATGGCGGGCCCCACGCCCGTCTCCGCGCTGATCCACGCCGCGACGATGGTCGCCGCCGGCGTCTACTTCGTCGCCCGTCTCCTCCCGGTCTTCGCCGCCTCCTCGGCGGCCCTGGTCGTCCTCGCCGTCATGGCCGCGCTCACCATGGCGGGCTCGGGCCTCGCTGCTCTGGCCCAGGACGACATCAAGCGCGTCCTCGCCTACTCGACGATCGGCCAGCTCGGCTACATGACCGGCGCCCTCGCCGTCGGCGACCGCGGTGCCGCCGTCTTCCACCTCCTCTCGCACGGCGCCTTCAAGGCCCTGCTGTTCCTCGCGGCCGGCGTGATCATCCACGCGTCCGGCACCAACTCCCTGGCCGCCATGTCCCGCATGAGCCACCTCCGCGCCCGCGTCCCCGACGCCTTCTGGACCATGACCGTGGCGCTGCTCGCCCTCGCGGCGATCCCGCCCTTCAGCGGCTTCTTCTCCAAGGAGTCCGTCCTCGGAGCCGCCGAGCACGCGGCCACCGGCCACACCCTCACCGGCCCCGTCGCGCACGTCTCGGCCGCCGCAGGCTGGACCGTCCTGGTCGCCGGTGTCCTCACCGCCCTGCTCACAGCCGCGTACGCCGCCCGCCTGTGGCTGCTCGCCTTCCGCGGCGAGGGCACCGAGGCCCCCGACCACGGCCGCCAGCCGCTCACCATGACAGTCGTCCTCTGGGTGCTCGCCGTCCCCTCCCTCGCCCTCGGCGGCCTCGCCTACGGCAGGCTCCCCGACTGGTTCGACGGCGACGACCTGGCGCCCACCCTCACCACGTCCGTCCTCGGTACGGGCGCCGCCCTGATCGGCGCGCTGGCGACGTACGCGGCCTGGCGCTCCGCCAGGGCCCGGGCGGCGCGCGCACCGCTGGGCGCGGTCGCGGCCCACCCCGAGGCGGACGCCGCCACCGTCGAGGCGGAGGCCATCGCCAGCCACACCCCCGCCTACGGGGACGTGGCCTCGGCACCCGACCCGGCGGACCCGGGCCGCCTCCTGCTCGGCCCGCTGCACCGCCACGCCGCCGTCGGCTTCCACCTCGACGCCGTGTACTCGGCGCTCTTCGTCCGCCCGGTCCGGGCCGGCGCGCGTCTCGTCCGGTTCCTCGACCGCGAGGTCGTCGACACCTATGTGAGCGGCGCGGGCGCCCTGCCCCGCCTGCTGGGCGCGGCCGTACGCAAGGCCCAGACCGGCAACGTCCAGACCTATGTGAGCGCGCTGCTCGCCGGCACCGTCGTCCTGGTGGTCGCCGCCCTTCTCGTCGCCACGGGAGCGTGAGCAGGCGTGATCGATATCAACGAGTCCGTGATGCAGGTCCTTCTGGCGTTGATCGTCGTCGGCCCGCTCCTCGGCGCCGTCGCCGCTCTCCTGCCGGCCCCGCCCGGACTGAAGGGGAAGTCACCCGAGCAGGCCGTGCTGCGCCACGGGATCACCGTGACCGGCGCGGTCCTCATCGCCGCGATCGTCCTCGCGCTCGGCTTCGACCACGACCAGCCGTCGAAGATGCAGGCCAGCACGGACATCAGCTGGATCCCGGCACTCGACGTGCGCATCCACCTAGGCATCGACGGCATCTCCCTCCCCCTTCTGGTCCTGACCGCGCTGCTGACCTTCCTCTGCGCGCTCTACTCCTACTTCAAGATGCCCCCGGGCCCGTCCCCGAAGGCTTTCGTCGCCCTGCTGCTCGTCCTGGAGTCCGGCACCCTCGCGACCTTCGCCGTCCTCGATCTGCTGCTGTTCTTCCTCGCGTTCGAGATGGTGCTCATCCCGATGTACTTCCTCATCGCCCGCTGGGGCGGTGAGGAACGCACGCGGGCCGCTTGGAAGTTCATCCTCTACACCCTGCTCGGTTCCGTGGTCATGCTGCTGGGCCTGCTCCTGATCGGAATCAAGGCGGGCACATTCGACATGGTGGCACTCGCCACTGACAATCACCCTTCGCTGACCACATCCGTGCAGGTCATCGCCGTTCTGTCGATCGGGATCGGGCTCGCGGTCAAGACCCCGATGTGGCCGCTGCACAGCTGGCTCCCGGACGCCCACACCGCCGCCCCGACCGTCGGCTCGGTCCTGCTGGCCGGTGTCCTGCTGAAGATGGGCACCTACGGTTTCGTGCGCATCCTGCTGCCGATCACGCCGGACGGCTTCCGCACCTTCGCGCCCTACCTCGCGGCCTTCGCGGTCGTCGGCATCATCTACGGCTCCCTCGCCTGCCTCGCGCTCGCCAGGCAGGGCGCGAAGGGCGACCTCAAGCGCCTGATCGCGTACTCCTCCGTCGGCCACATGGGCTTCGTGCTCCTCGGCATCGCCACCATGACCCCGACCGGAGTGAACGGCGCGCTCTTCGCCAACATCGCCCACGGCCTCATCACCGGACTGCTGTTCTTCCTGGTCGGCGCCCTGAAGGACCGCACCGGAACCACCGACCTCGACACCCTCGCGCAGGAGACCGGCGCCGCCCTCTACGGCAGGGCCCCGCGCCTCGGCGGCCTCCTCGCCTTCGCCGCCGTCGCCTCCCTCGGCCTGCCCGGACTCGCCGGATTCTGGGGCGAGATGCTGGCCCTGTTCGGCGCGTTCGAACCCGCCGAGGGCCTCAGCCGCCCGGCCTTCCTCACCTTCATGACGATCGCCGCGTTCGGCACGCTCCTCACCGCCGCGTACCTGCTGATCGTGGTCCGCCGCGTTTGCATGGGAGCCGTCCCGAAGGAACCGCAGGAGGGGCCGGGCCGTACGGGCGAACAGACGTACGCCCTCGCGGACGTACAGACGTATGAGTTCGCGGCCTGGACCCCGCTCGTCGCCCTCACCGTCCTCGCCGGCCTCTGGCCCGCGGCCCTCCTCGGCCTGTCCGACCCGGCCGTGCAGCAGCTCCTCGCAGGAGGCACCCGTTGAGCCCCGTGGCCCAGCCGCCGCTCCAGGCCGAGACCGTCGCCCAATCGGTCGTCCAGTCCGTCGACTGGCTCGCGATCGCGCCGCCCACCCTCGCCGCGATCGTCGCCCTCGCCGTGCTCGTCGCCGACCTCTTCGTGAGCGACGCGAGGAAGGCCCTGCTCGGCTGGACCTCCGTCGCGGGCCTCACCGCCTCCCTCCTGACCCTCCTGCCCCTCCTGGACGCCGACCGCGCCACCTTCTGCCTGACCGGCGACCCGGACGTATGCAGCTACACCGCCGACCGGTTCACCCTCGTCGTCCAGTTCCTCGTCCTCGGCGGCGCCCTCCTCGCCGCCCTGCTGTCCATGACGGCCCTCAAGGACGACCGGAAGAACCTCCCCGAGGGGGAGTTCTGGTTCCTGCTGCTGTCGTCCGCGGCGGGAGCCGCGCTCCTGCCCGCCTCCCGCGACCTCGCGACCCTCGTCGTCGCCCTGGAGGTCGCCTCCCTGCCCGCCTTCGCCCTCGTCGGCATCCGGCACGGCGACCGGCGGTCCTCCGAGGCGGCCCTGAAGTTCTTCCTGTCGTCCGTCACCGCGACCGCCGTCAGCCTCCTGGGCATCAGCTTCGTCTACGCCACGACAGGCACCCTCTACCTCACCGAGATCGCCGACCGCGTCCAGCACGTCGACGGCCAACTGCACACCCTCACCCAGGCCGGAGTCGTCCTCACCCTCATCGGCTTCGCCTTCAAGACGGCCGCCGTCCCCTTCCACTTCTGGGTCCCCGACACCTACGTGGGCGCCCCCCTGCCCGTCGCCGCCTACCTCTCCGTGGTCGGCAAGGCGGTCGGCTTCTCCGGCCTGATCCTCGTCACCGTCGTCGCCCTCCCGTCGTACGCCGACGTCTGGGGCCCCGCCCTCGCCGTGCTGGCCGCCCTCACGATGACCGTCGGCAATGTCGGCGCGCTCGTACAGCGCTCCACGCGCGCGTACAGCGCGGTCCGGCTGCTCGCCTGGTCCTCCGTCGGCCAGGCCGGCTACCTCCTCGTACCGATCGCGGCGGCGGCCTACGCCGACGACACCGCCGACGCCGAGAAGGCCGTCGGCTCCACCGTCGCCTACGCCCTGATGTACGCCGCCGTGAACCTCGGCGCCTTCGCCGTGGCCGCGCTCGTCGGCCGTACGAAGTCCCTGAACCGGCTCGGCGACTACCGGGGCCTCTACGCGTCGAGCCCCCTGTCCGCCCTGCTCCTGGCCTTCTTCCTGCTCTGCCTCGCCGGACTGCCGCCAGGGATCATCGGCCTGTTCGCCAAGGTCACCGTCTTCTCGGCGGCCGTGGACGCGGGCCTCGGCTGGCTCGCCGTCGTGATGGCCGTCAACGTGGTGATCGCCCTCTTCTACTACCTCCAGTGGACGGCGCTGCTGTTCCGCGCCCCCGACGGCGACACCGCCGGCGCCCCCGCACCGCACCGCGTCCCCGCCCCGCTCACCCTGGCCCTCGCCCTCACCGGAGTCGTCGCGGTAGCCCTGTCCGGCGCCCCGCAGCTCGTGCTGCGCTTCGCCGACATCGGCCTCTTCTGACGCACGGCGGCCCCTCCTTCCCCCGCACGGCCCCTGCCCTCACCCGAGCGGACCCCCGCCCTCACCCGCGCGGCCCCCCGGCCGGGCCGCGCGCACCAGGGAACTCGCGCTCCCCGCCTGGCGTTGACCAGTACGGGAGGGTCCACTGAGAAGTGGAGTCAACAGCTACAGCGAGCAATGGGTTCCCCTGCCGCACGACCTGGAGGGCGTACCGTGCACCGCCGGCACAACGGGCTCAGGACCGCCGTTCTCCTCGGGGGACTGTCCGCACTCATCATCGTCATCGGAAGCCTCTTCGGCCGTACAGGCCTGATCATCGCGGTCGTCATCGCCCTCGGCACGAACGCGTACGCGTACTGGAACAGCGACAAGCTGGCTCTACGCGCGATGCGCGCACGCCCGGTCAGCGAGTTCGAGGCACCGGCGCTCTACCGCATGGTCCGCGAGCTCTCCATGCAGGCCCGCCAGCCGATGCCGCGCCTGTACATCTCGCCGACGGACGCCCCGAACGCGTTCGCGACCGGCCGCAACCCGCGCAACGCGGCCGTGTGCTGCACCGACGGCATCCTCCGCCTGCTCGACGAGCGCGAGCTGCGCGGTGTCATCGGCCATGAGCTGAGCCATGTCTACAACCGGGACATCCTCATCTCGTCGGTCGCCGGCGCCCTCGCCTCCGTGATCATGTTTCTGGTGAACTTCGCCTGGCTGATCCCCATCGGCCGCTCGGACGACGACGAGGGCCCCGGCCTCCTCGGCATGCTGCTGATCATGATCCTGGGCCCCCTCGCGGCGTCCCTCATCCAGCTCGCGATCAGCCGCTCCCGGGAGTACGAGGCGGACGCCTCAGGCGCCCAGCTCACCGGTGATCCACTTGCTCTCGCCAGTGCCCTTCGCAAACTGGAAACGGGTACGAAGCAGCTTCCGCTGCCCCCCGAACCCCGGATCGAGACCGCGAGCCACATGATGATCGCGAACCCCTTCCGGCCGGGCCGGGGATTCTCCAAGATGTTCTCGACACACCCGCCGATGGCGGAACGCATCGCCCGACTCGAGAAGATGGCAGGTCCCCCGCAGTGAAGACCGTACTGAACATCATCTGGCTGATCCTCAGCGGCTTCTGGCTCTTCCTCGGCTATCTGTTCGCAGGGTTGCTTCTGTGCATCACGATCATCGGCATCCCGTTCGGCATCGCGTCGTTCCGCATCGGGATCTACGCCCTGTGGCCCTTCGGGTACAGCGCCGTCGAGCGCCGTGACGCGGGTGCGCCCTCCTGCCTGGGCAACGTCCTGTGGCTGGTCCTGGCGGGCTGGTGGCTGGCGCTGACCCACATCTTCACCGGCCTCGTCCTGTGCGTCACGATCATCGGCATCCCGTTCGGCGTCGCCAACTTCAAGCTCGTGCCGGTCTCGCTGATGCCCCTGGGCCGCGAGATCATCCGCTCCGACCAGCCCTTCGCCCAGCAGCGCTGGTAGCGCGTCGGGCGGCCGTACGCACGCCTCAGCGGCGCCGCCGTACGGCGTACACGGCCGCGCCCACGCCCAGTACGGCCGCGCCCACGCCCACCGACGACGAGGGCAGCGAGAACGCGAGGACCGCGCACCCGACGAGCCCGACCACCGGCACCACCCGGGCGGCGGGCGCCGAACTCAGCGTCCAGGCGGACGCGTTGGCGACCGCGTAGTACGCGAGGACCCCGAACGACGAGAACCCGATCGCGCCCCGCACGTCGACCGTGGCGGCCAGCACGGCCACCACGGCCCCGACGGCCAGCTCGGCCCGGTGCGGCACCTGGAACCGGGGGTGTACGGCGGCGAGCGCACCGGGCAGGTGCCGGTCCCGGGCCATCGCGAGGGTCGTGCGCGAGACACCCAGGATGAGCGCCAGCAGCGACCCGAGCGCGGCCACGGCGGCCCCCACCCGCACCACGGGCACCATCCCGGGCACCCCGGCCGCCCGTACGGCGTCGGCCAGCGGCGCCGAGGCCGCCCCCAGCCCACCGGACCCCAGCACGGCGAGCGCGGCCACCGCCACGGCCGCGTACACGACCAGCGCGATACCGAGCGCGAGCGGGATCGCGCGCGGGATGGTGCGCGCCGGATCCCGTACCTCCTCACCCAGGGTCGCGATCCGCGCGTACCCGGCGAACGCGAAGAACAGCAGCCCGGCCGCCTGCAACACCCCGCCCACGCCGCCGGACGTCCCGATGTCCAGCCGCCCGGCGTCGGCCTCGCCGGATCCCAGGCACACCACCACGACGGCGGCGAGGACCGCCAGCACGACGGCCACGATCGCCCGCGTCAGCCAGGCCGACTTCTGCACACCGCCGTAGTTCACGGCCGTCAGCGCCACCACGGCCGCCACCGCGACGGCGTGCGCCTGCCCCGGCCACAGGTACGCCCCCACGGTCAGCGCCATCGCCGCGCACGAGGCCGTCTTGCCGACGACGAACGACCAGCCGGCCAGATACCCCCAGAACTCCCCGAGCCGCTCGCGCCCGTACACATACGTGCCGCCCGATGCCGGATACACCGCCGCCAGCCGCGCCGACGACATCGCGTTGCAGTACGCGACGACGGCCGCGATCCCGAGCCCGAGGAGCAGCCCCGACCCGGCGGCGCGCGCCGCCGGGCCCAACGCCGCGAAGATCCCCGCGCCGACCATCGCCCCGAGCCCGACGACCACCGCGTCCCCGACGCCGAGCGTGCGGCGCAGCTCAGCGCCCGATCCGGCTTGTGTCATGTGCCGCACCCTACTGATCAGTGCAACCGGCCGATGTCACGCAGACGTCTTCCCGGACAACAAGGGCAGAAGTCACGACAGTCACGACAGACGACACGACAGACACGGCCGGGCACACGGCCGCTGTGGGGGGAAACACAGCACGGGTACCGCACGGGTACGGCACGAAAGGGCAGGTGCACGGCATGAGCATCATCGGCTGGATCGTTCTGGGGCTGTTGGCCGGGGCCATCGCCAAGTTCCTGCTGCCGGGCCGGGACCCGGGCGGCTTCATCGGCACGACCCTCATCGGCGTCGCGGGCGCCTTCATCGGCGGCTGGATCTCCGCCCGCTGGCTGGACCACCCGATCTCCGAGCACTTCTACGACGGCGCCACCTGGGCGGCCGCGATCGGCGGTTCCCTGGTCCTGCTGATCGCCTACCGCATCCTGTTCGGCCACTCCCGCCGCTGACCGCGAGCATCACGCACGCACACGAGGGGTGGGCACCACGGCAACGGCCGTGGTGCCCACCCCTCGTCGTACAGGCTCTACCTGCCGTTCGTCACCGGTAGTTGACGAACTGCACCGCGAAGTCGAAGTCCTTGCCCTTGAGCAGGGCGATCACGGTCTGCAGGTCGTCGCGGCTCTTGGAGCTGACGCGGAGCTCGTCACCCTGGACCTGGGCCTTGACGCCCTTGGGACCCTCGTCGCGAATGATCTTCGCCACCTTCTTGGCGTTCTCCTGGGAGATGCCCTCCTCGATCGAGGCGAAGATCTTGTACTCCTTGCCGGACAGCTGGGGCTCACCCGCGTCCAGCGACTTCAGGGAGATCCCACGCTTGATCAGCTTGGACTGGAAGACGTCGAGGATGGCCTTCACCCGGTCCTCGGAATTCGCCTCCATGAGGATCTTCTCGCCGGACCACGAGATCGAGGCGCCGACGCCCTTGAAGTCGTAGCGCTGGGAGATCTCCTTGGCGGCCTGGTTGAGGGCGTTGTCGACCTCCTGCCGCTCGACCTTCGAGACGATGTCGAAACTGGAGTCGGCCATGTCCTGTGGCTCCTTGTATCGGTGTATCGGGAGGCGACAAGCCTAGCCACCCCACCCCCGCGCGCACTGATCAATCAGGTGGCGAAGCACCCCCGAGCATCAGGTATCGTTTACGACGTCGCCACGGAGCGCCGCCGAAAAGCGGTTCGAAGGACGACAAATCCCAGGCGGTGTGCCCGAGTGGCCAATGGGAGCGGACTGTAAATCCGTCGGCTTAGCCTACCCAGGTTCGAATCCTGGCGCCGCCACGTGGAGGGAAGCCCCTTCCGGACTGTGAGAGCAGTTCGGGAGGGGCTTCTTCGTATGCGGATTCGGTCGTGGGTTCCGGCGGCCGGGCACACTGACCGCATGTCATCGCGTCGCAGGAACTGCCCCGAGTGTCGTCGTGAGATCGCCGTGGTGGCGGGGCGGTTCGCGCGGCACGATCCGCCGGGGACGAGCGGGGAACTGGTGTCGTGCCCCGGGTCGCGCAGACCGGCCCAGATCGGGGCGGCCCAGCCCGCGCTCGACGGTTTCGTGGTCCCCGAGTTCCCCGGTCAGCTGCCCCTGTTCTGACCGGGGCCCGCACCTGTCAGTTGCCCGCCACCGATTTCACCGCCACCGACACCGGCGTCGAGCCGCTGATCAGCTCCAGGGTCAGGCCGGCGGTGGCGGGGGTGTCGAGGAGTTCGACGAGCGTCGCCGCCACGTCGTCGCGGGGGATCGGACCGCGTCCGGTGGACGCCTCCAGACGTACCAGGCCCGTACCCGCGTCGTCGGTCAGCATGCCGGGCCGCAGGATCGTCCAGTCCAGGGCGTCCAGGCCCCGCACATACGCGTCGGCCTGGCCCTTCGCCCGCTGGTACACGTCGAAGACGTCGTCACCCCCGTGCTCCGGGTCCGCCCCCATCGACGAGACGACCAGGTGACGCCGTACGCCCGTCCGCACCGCGGCGTCCGCGAACAGGACCGCCGCCCCGCGGTCGACCGTGTCCTTGCGGGCCGTTCCACTGCCCGGACCGGCGCCCGCCGCGAACACGGCGGCGTCCGCGCCCTGCAGATGCGCGGCGACCTCCTCCACCGACGCCGACTCCAGATCGCACAGCACCGGTTCGGCACCGGCCGCGCGCAGATCGTCCCCCTGTTCGGCGCGGCGGATGATCCCCGCGACCTCGTCACCGCGCGCGGCGAGCAACCGCTCCAGCCGCAGCGCGATCTGACCATGACCTCCAGCGATGACAATGCGCATGATTCCGACCGTACGCCCGACCCGACGCGTTTGCCGCGCAACCATTCGGCCGTCCCGAGTGTCTCAACCATGTTCGCCGTACCGGCGAGCACCGGACATCACGGGGGGACCCAACACCGTCATGCGTAAAGCCACGCCCACGACCGTCGTACGTACGTCCATGAAGCGCGCATCCGTCGCGGGGGCGCCCGTGGCCCGCCGGGCCTTCACCGGGGTCGGCTGCGCCGCGGCCGTGCTCGTCACGGTGGCCGCCTGTGGCACCGTGCAGAACCTGACCGCCGGCCAGAAGGTCGACAACGCCGTCGAACAGCTGGGCGAGCAGAAGTCGCTGGCCTTCGGCATGCGGCTGGACGCCGACCCGGACGACCTCGTCGCGCTGATGGGCGAGGACAGCGAGGAAGTGCCGCCGGAGATGGCGGAGTTCCTCACCGGACTGCGCGTCGACGTATCGGTCAGGTCGAAGAAGCCGCTGGACGAGTCCGGTGAGAAGGACATCACCGGCATGGGCATGAAGATCGCGGGCGAGGACGGCGTGTTCGCCGAGTACCGGCTCGTCGGCGACTACACGTACTACCGCGCCGACATGCAGGCCATGGGCGACGCGATGGGCATGCCCTTCCCGACGGCCGACGAGCTCGACGAACTTCCGGAGAGCGAGCAGCACTTGCGGCCGCTCCTGGAGGGCGACTGGGTCAAGGTCAACACCGCCGACCTCCAGGAGGCCGCCGAGGACGCGGGCGCCGGTTCCGGCGCGGGCGGCTCCGACGAACTCGACGCCAAGACCCAGAAGAAGATCCTCGACGCTGTCCGCGGGGTCGTCGCCCGTGAGGTCGACTTCAAGACCAAGAACGGCGAGGACGGCACCGAGGTCATCACCGCCAAGGCCAACTTCCGCGACCTGCTCACCGGCATCCTCGACAAGCTCCAGCCCCTCAAGGGCGACCTGCCGCCGGGTGCCGAACTCCCCACGGGCGAGGACGTGAAGGACGCCCCGAACAAGAAGGTCGCGGTCGACTTCACCCTCAAGAACGGCGACCTCACCCGCATCGAGACCGACCTCGCGGTCCTCGCCGAGGACGCGAAGGGCGCCAAGGCCCCCCTCGTCCTCACCTTCGGCAAGGCCGGCGACATCAGCGCGCCCAAGGGCGCCTCCGAGATCCCGGTCGAGGAGTTCGGCGGCCCGTTCGGAAGCGGCATGTTCAGCGTCTGACCGGCCGCGGAATGTGCGGCCCTGGAGCGGCCGCGGCCGCTCCAGGCGCGCGCGTGGAGCACCAACGAACCCACGCGCGCGTGCCGGCCCGGCCATTCCACGCGGGCGGGCGCACCGGGCCGGGCCCTACGCACCCGCGTGCGCCCGCCCGTCCAAACTCACCCCCGCGTGCCCGCACGCCCCCGTGCGCCTCTCACCGCGGCCCGCACCACACCCCCACGCGGCCCCGCCCCCAGCCCGCCCCTCACGACGGCTCCCCCCGCCCCTGTCGAGGCAGGTCCAACACTGTGCCGGTCGCCGAGCCGCAGTACTCCCGTACCGCGCTGGTCCGCGCCACGACGCGCCCCCGGTGCACGACGATCCGGCTGTACGCCAGGGACAGCACGCCCGCGAGCCGCGCACCCCGCACGGCCAGCAGTTCGGCGGGGAAACCGGCCTCGACGCGCACCTCGGGCAGCCCGAGGGCGGCACGCGCGGCCCCGCTGACGGTGTCGTACGCCTCCTCGGGCCGCAGCCCGTACCGGGAGGCCAGCAGGTACGCCGCCTCCAGCGGGTCCCCGCGGCCGACCGGGTTCGACACGTCCCGCAGAGCCCCGCTGCCCGCCGCCACGCGCACCCCGGCCGCGCGCAGCAGCCGTACCGGCGCGGTGCCCCGGCGGTCCACAGTGCCGCAGCCGCCCTGGGGGAGGCAGACGACGGTCACTCCGGCCGCCGCGAGCTGGTCGGCGGCGCGGGCGGCGGCCTGGGAGGGCAGGCGGGCCAGACCGCCGCACGGGCCGAGCGTCACGCCGGGCCGCAGACCGCCCGCCATGGCCGCGAGGCGGGCGAGCCGGGCCGGGTCGTCGCCGTCGGTGTGCAGGTCGACCGGGCAGTCGTGCTCGGAGGCGATCTCCAGGACCGCCTCCACGTACCCGGTGGGGTCGGGGTCCAGGTCGGGACAGCCGCCGACCACGGACGCGCCCATCTTCACCGCGTCCCGCAGGATCGCGAGCCCGTCCGCCCCGGCCACCCCGGTCAGCACCCGGGGCATCGCCACCGCCGTCACCTCGGCGAGGCCGCGCAGCGCCCGCCGCGCCCGGAGCACCGCCGCCAGCGCCCCGAGCCCCTGCACGCCGCCCACGTGGACGTGCGAGCGCAAGGCCGTGGCGCCGTGCCCGAGTTGCAGCAGCGCGGCCTCGGTGGCCCGCCGCTGGACGTCCGCGTCGTCGTACGGGACGGGCCCCTCGAAGTCGGCCGACAGGGCCGTGTCGCCGTGCGCGTGCGGCTCGACGGGGGCCGGCAGCAGCAGATGGCCGCCGAGGTCCACCCGGGTGGCGGACGCCCCGGACGCGGCGGGCCCGGGGCTCAGGCTGCCCGCCGTGCCGACCGCCTCGATCCGCCCGCCGCCCAGCCGGACGTCCACCACCCGGCCGTCGGTCAGTCGCGCCCCGCACAGCAGCAGGGCGCCGGCCTCGTCCGAGCCCGAGGGCGGGCCGGAGGAGGAGGGGGACGGCTGCGGCTGGCTGTCGGGCATCGCGCTCCTGGGGTTACAAGATCACGCAGAGTGAGTCGAGCCTAGGCGGGCCGCCCGCCGTCGTCGCGGAGGAGCGCAATAGTCGTACCGGTGCGGTTCACCTGCCGGGGGACGGGACCGGGGACACGGCGGGGACGGCCGGCGGGACTGCCGGGAGGGCCGGGAACGGTGGTGTGCGTGAGGCCCGTGCGGCCTGCGGAAACGGGACGGACGACGGCCTCCGACGGCTCCGGGGAGCACCGTGGACGACCTGTGGACGGCCCCTGGACGGCCCATGGATACGGGCCGGGAAACGGATTTGGGCGATCGGCGGTGGGGCGTGTAATGTCTTCATCGCTCGCCCCAATAGCTCAGTCGGCAGAGCGTCTCCATGGTAAGGAGAAGGTCTACGGTTCGATTCCGTATTGGGGCTCTGGTGTGAAAGGTTCCCGTCGCGAGGCGGGATCCGATCGCATCACAGCGGTGTAGCTCAGTCGGTAGAGCAAGCGGCTCATAATCGCTGTGTCACCGGTTCAAGTCCGGTCACCGCTACTGACAGTAGCCGATTGCGGGGTCGGTCCTTCGATCGGCTACTCTTCTATGCGTTCAACCCTGTCCCATCCGTTCGTCAAGGAGCACTCACGTGGCTGCCACCGACGTCCGCCCGAAGATCACGCTGGCCTGCGTGGAGTGCAAGGAGCGGAACTACATCACCAAGAAGAACCGGCGTAACAACCCGGACCGACTGGAGATGAAGAAGCACTGCCCGCGTTGCAACGCGCACACCGCGCACCGCGAAACGCGATAAAACAGGCTCGTACACGAGGCCGTCCCCGAGTGATCGGGGGCGGCCTCGCGTCGTTACATCGACCAGTACCGGCCAGTACCCGCCGGTGCCGGCAGTACCGCCGTATCCGCAGCAACCAGGAGGTGCCGAGCCCATGGCGCTCGACCAGTCCTTCGTGGGGCGTACCTACCCGCCCACCGACCCCTATGAGGTCGGCCGGGAGAAGATCCGCGAGTTCGCGGAGGCCGTGGGGGACAGCAACCCCGTCTACACGGACCCCGAAGCGGCCAAGGCGCTCGGGTACGCCGATGTGATCGCCCCGCCGACCTTCGTGTTCTCGATCACCTTCAAGGCGGCGGGACAGGTCGTCCAGGACCCCCAGCTGGGCCTCGACTACAGCCGGGTGGTGCACGGCGACCAGAAGTTCGCCCACAGGCGCCCGGTCCGCGCCGGCGACCGCCTCACCGTCACCTCGACCATCGAGGCGATCAAGTCCCTGGCGGGCAACGACATCCTGGACATCCGTGGCGAGGTCCACGACGAGTCCGGCGAGCACGTCGTGACCGCCTGGACCAAGCTCGTGGCCCGCGCGGCCGAGGAGGCGTGAGAACCCGATGACCGCGAAGATCTCCTACGACGACGTCGAGGTCGGCACCGAACTGCCCGCCCAGAAATTCGGCGTGACCCGCGCCACCCTCGTCCGTTACGCGGGTGCCTCCGGCGACTTCAACCCCATCCACTGGAACGAGAAGTTCGCCAAGGAGGTCGGCCTCCCCGACGTCATCGCGCACGGCATGTTCACCATGGCCGAGGCGATCCGCGTCGTCACCGACTGGACCGGCGACCCGGGCGCGGTCGTCGAGTACGGCGTCCGCTTCACCAGGCCCGTCGTCGTCCCCAACGACGACGAGGGCGCCACCATCGAGGTCAGCGCCAAGGTCGGCGCCAAGCTCGACGACAACACCGTCCGCGTCGACCTCACGGCCATGAGCGCCGGCCAGAAGGTCCTCGGCATGTCCCGGGCGGTCGTACGACTGGCCTGACGGCCCCGCCGCGCGGCCGCACCCCCACGGTCCCCCGCCCCTCCCGGGTGCGGGGGTCTCGTACTCTTGAGCCCGTGCAGGAACTCCACGACGCCCCCCTCGCCCCGCTGACCACCTTCCGGCTGGGCGGGCCCGCGCGACGGCTGATCACCGCGACCACCGACGACGAGGTCGTCGCCGCCGTCCGCGAGGCCGACGACACCGGTACGCCGCTGCTGCTCATCGGGGGCGGCTCCAACCTGGTGATCGGGGACCAGGGCTTCGCCGGAACCGCGCTGGTCATCGCCACGAAGGGCTTCGCGCTCGACGGGACACGGCTGGAGCTGGCCGCCGGCGAGGTGTGGACCGACGCGGTCGCCCGGACCGTCGAGGCCGGGCTCGCCGGGATCGAGTGCCTGGCCGGCATCCCCGGCTCCGCGGGCGCCACCCCGATCCAGAACGTCGGCGCGTACGGCCAGGAGGTCGCCTCCACCCTCACCGAGGTCGTCGCCTACGACCGCCGCACCCGCGAGACGATCACCGTCCCGAACACCGAGTGCGTCTTCTCCTACCGCCACAGCCGCTTCAAGGACGAGCCCGAGCGGTACGTCGTCCTGCGGGTCCGGTTCGAACTGGAGGACGCGGACGGCCTGTCGGGGCCGATCAAGTACGCCGAGACGGCCCGCGCGCTCGGCGTCGAACCCGGCGACCGGGTGCCCCTCGCCGACGCCCGTGAGACCGTGCTGAAGCTGCGCGCCGGGAAGGGCATGGTGCTCGACGCCGAGGACCACGACACCTGGTCCGCCGGATCGTTCTTCACCAACCCGATCCTCACCGACGAGCAGTTCGCCGCCTTCCACGCGCGCGTGCGCGAGCGCCTCGGGGACGACGTCACCCCGCCCGCCTACGCCGCCGGCGACGGCCACACCAAGACCTCCGCCGCCTGGCTGATCGACAAGGCCGGCTTCACCAAGGGCTACGGCACCGGCCCCGCCCGCATCTCCACCAAGCACACCCTGGCCCTCACCAACCGGGGCGCCGCCACCACCGAGGACCTGCTCGCCCTGGCCCGCGAGGTCGTCACCGGAGTCCGGGACGCCTTCGGGATCACCCTGGTCAACGAGCCGGTGACGGTCGGCGTCAGCCTCTAGGACGCGTCGGCCCCGGCCGGGCCGGTGAGCCAGTCGTCCACCCCCGCCAGCAGCTTCGTCCGCTCCAGCTCCGGGGCTGCCGACGCCCGGATCGACTGCCGGGCCAGCTCCGCCAACTCCGCGTCCGTGAAGCCGTGGTGGTGGCGGGCGATCTCGTACTGGGCCGCGAGGCGCGAGCCGAACAGCAGCGGGTCGTCCGCGCCGAGCGCCATCGGCACACCGGCCTCGAACAGCGTCCGCAGCGGGACGTCCTGGTGTTTCTCGTAGACACCGAGCGCGACGTTCGAGGCCGGGCACACCTCGCAGGTGATCTGGCGGTCCGCCAGCCGCTTCAGCAGCCGCGGATCCTCCGCAGCGCGCACCCCGTGCCCGATCCGGGAGGCGTGCAGGTCGTCCAGGCAGTCCCGCACCGACGACGGACCGCTCAGCTCACCGCCGTGCGGCGTCGACAGCAGGCCCCCCTCGCGGGCGATCGCGAAGGCCCGGTCGAAGTCCCGTGCCATGCCCCGGCGTTCGTCGTTGGAGAGCCCGAAGCCCACCACACCCCGGTCCGCGTACCGCACCGCCAGGCGGGCCAGCGTGCGCGCGTCCAGCGGGTGCTTCATCCGGTTCGCCGCCACCAGCACCCGCATCCCGAGCCCGGTCTCCCGCGCCGTCGTGTCGACCGCGTCCAGGATGACCTCCAGCGCCGGGATCAGCCCGCCCAGCCGGGGCGCGTACGACGTCGGGTCCACCTGGATCTCCAGCCAGCCCGAACCGTCCCGTACATCCTCCTCCGCGGCCTCCCGCACCAGCCGCTGGATGTCGTCGGGCTCCCTGACGCAACTGCGCGCCGCGTCGTACAGCCGCTGGAACCGGAACCACCCTCGCTCGTCCGTCGCCCGCAGCCGCGGCGGTTCCCCGCTGGTCAGCGCCTCCGTCAGCGCCTCGGGCAGCCGTACCCCGTACTTGTCGGCGAGTTCCAGCACGGTCGTGGGCCGCATCGACCCGGTGAAGTGCAGATGCAGATGGGCCTTGGGCAGTTCAGAGAGATCACGTACACGCTCCATCGCCCGATCCTGCCGCACGCCCGTGCCGTCCCGGAAGCGGAATCCTCGAACGTGGTCTTGCTCGCACATATGAATAAGGGGCCACATCGGGAAATCCCGATGTGGCCCCCGAAGGCTGTGGACCTCAGTCCGTCGCCTCCGCCAGCAGCTTCTGTACGCGGGAGACACCCTCGACGAGATCCTCGTCACCCAGGGCGTACGACAGACGCAGATAGCCGGGGGTGCCGAAGGCCTCGCCGGGGACGACCGCGACCTCGGCCTCCTCCAGGATCAGCGCGGCCAGTTCGACCGTGTCCTGGGGGCGCTTGCCGCGGATCTCCTTGCCGATCAGCTCCTTCACCGACGGGTAGGCGTAGAACGCACCCTCGGGCTCCGGGCAGAACACGCCGTCGATCTCGTTGAGCATCCGCACGATCGTCTTGCGGCGGCGGTCGAAGGCCTCCTTCATCTTCTCCACGGCCGACAGGTCGCCGGAGACTGCGGCCAGCGCGGCCACCTGCGCCACGTTGGAGACGTTCGACGTGGCGTGCGACTGGAGGTTGGTCGCGGCCTTGACGACGTCCTTGGGGCCGATGACCCAGCCCACGCGCCAGCCGGTCATCGCGTACGTCTTCGCGACACCGTTGACCACGATGGTCTTGTCGGCCAGCTCGGGGACGACCACCGGCAGCGAGTGGAACTCGGCGTCGCCGTAGACCAGGTGCTCGTAGATCTCGTCGGTCAGGACCCACAGGCCCTTCTCGGCGGCCCAGCGGCCGATCTCCTCGACCTGCGCGCGCGTGTAGACCGCGCCGGTCGGGTTGGAGGGGGAGACGAAGAGGAGCACCTTCGTGTTCTCCGTGCGGGCCGCCTCCAACTGCTCGACGGAGACCCGGTAGCCCGTGGTCTCGTCGGCGATGACCTCGACCGGGACACCGCCGGCGAGACGGATCGACTCCGGGTACGTCGTCCAGTACGGCGCCGGGACGATGACCTCGTCGCCCGGGTCGAGGATCGCGGCGAACGCCTCGTAGATGGCCTGCTTGCCGCCGTTGGTGACGAGGACCTGCGACGCGTCGACCTCGTAGCCGGAGTCACGCAGGGTCTTCGCGGCGATCGCGGCCTTCAGCTCGGGCAGACCACCGGCCGGCGTGTAGCGGTGGTACTTCGGGTTCTTGCAGGCCTCGACGGCCGCCTCGACGATGTAGTCCGGGGTCGGGAAGTCGGGCTCACCGGCGCCGAAGCCGATCACCGGGCGCCCGGCGGCCTTGAGGGCCTTGGCCTTGGCGTCCACGGCGAGGGTGGCGGACTCGGAGATCGAGCCGATGCGCGCGGAGACCCGGCGCTCGGTGGGAGGGGTTGCAGCGCTCATGGCCCCCATCGTTTCAGACAGGAAACGCGCCGGGCACGCGGGTTTCACAGACTGAACAGCAACGGAACAACCGTCCGTATCCGCGGCCGGAAACAGTCGATCTTCGACGGGCAACGCCCCACCGGACGCTTTCTGTTCGACGACAGGCCTCGGACCACGTATGCTCTCTCCTCGTTGGCCTTCACCGGCCGCGCCCTCCAGGTGCACACTGAGCACCCGGTCGGATGCGGTACGTTGGGGGAGAACCGCAAAGGGTCGTAGCTCAATTGGTAGAGCACTGGTCTCCAAAACCAGCGGTTGGGGGTTCAAGTCCCTCCGGCCCTGCTACACACTCCTCACGCCAGGATGTGTGCGCATGTACGTACAGCAATGTTCCGCCGTGCGGCTCAGACCGGGCGCGGCACGGCCACGACCCGGACCGGAATCAGGTGAGGATGAATGACGGACGCCGTGGGCTCCATCGACACGCCTGATGCCCAGGACGAGGTGCCCGAGGACAAGAAGAAGACCCGCAAGGGCGGCAAGCGCGCCAAGAAGGGCCCGCTGAAGCGCCTCGCGCTCTTCTACCGCCAGATCGTCGCGGAGCTGCGGAAGGTCGTCTGGCCGACCCGCTCCCAGCTGACGACCTACACCACGGTGGTCATCGTCTTCGTCGTCATCATGATCGGTCTTGTTACTGTGATTGACTTCGGCCTCGACAAGGCCGCCAAGTACGTCTTCGGCTGAGCCGAGAGCGAAGGGCGCCGTTACCTGGCGCCCCTTTCGCGTGTTCCACCCCCATGATCCAGGAAGAAGCAGCCACGTGTCTGACCCGAACCTGAAGGACGCCATGGAGCCTCGCGGTGAAGGTGCCGAGTCCGTGGATGACGAACTCGACATCGTCGAGGGAGCAGACTCCGAGGACGGCGTCGACGAGTTCGAGACTGCCGAGGCCGAGGCGGGGGAGCCGGCCGAGGAAGAGGCCCTGCACGTCGAGGACGACTCCGACGACGCGGACGCCGACGAGGATGAGGACGAGGCGGCCGACGAGGCCGTCGAGGAGGAGACCGAGCCGGTCGACCCCGTCCAGGCCCTCCGTGAGGAACTGCGCACCCTGCCCGGCGAGTGGTACGTGATCCACACCTACGCCGGTTACGAGAACCGCGTGAAGACCAACCTCGAACAGCGCGCCGTCTCGCTGAACGTCGAGGACTTCATCTTCCAGGCCGAGGTGCCGCAGGAAGAGGTCGCGCAGATCAAGAACGGCGAGCGCAAGACGATCCGCCAGAACAAGCTCCCCGGCTACGTTCTCGTCCGCATGGACCTGACGAACGAGTCCTGGGGCGTCGTCCGCAACACCCCCGGCGTCACCGGCTTCGTGGGCAACGCCTACGACCCGTACCCGCTGACCCTGGACGAGATCGTCAAGATGCTCGCGCCGGAGGCCGAGGAGAAGGCCGCCCGTGAGGCCGCCGAGGCCGAGGGCAAGCCGGCGCCCGCCCGCAAGGTCGAGGTCCAGGTGCTGGACTTCGAGGTCGGCGACTCGGTCACCGTCACGGACGGCCCGTTCGCCACGCTGCAGGCGACCATCAACGAGATCAACGCGGACTCGAAGAAGGTCAAGGGCCTCGTGGAGATCTTCGGCCGCGAGACCCCGGTCGAGCTGTCGTTCGACCAGATCCAGAAGAACTGAGTCCTGAGGGACTGAGTTCATCGGAGCGCCGTAACCCACGCTTCCGACCAGGTCAGGCGAGCTGTCCGCAGCTTGTCTGACCTGCTCGGTTTTTGGCCGCGCATCTGTACCCGCTATCGTTGTGCGGTATGCCTTCATCTGGCCGCGAACCGGATGAGGGCGCACTCGAACCGAAAGGACCCGGAGAGTAATGCCTCCCAAGAAGAAGAAGGTCACGGGGCTCATCAAGCTCCAGATCAACGCCGGTGCGGCGAACCCGGCCCCGCCGGTCGGCCCCGCGCTCGGTCAGCACGGCGTCAACATCATGGAGTTCTGCAAGGCCTACAACGCCGCGACCGAGTCGCAGCGTGGCTGGGTGATCCCGGTGGAGATCACGGTCTACGAGGACCGCTCCTTCACCTTCGTCACCAAGACGCCGCCGGCCGCGAAGATGATCCTCAAGGCCGCGGGTGTCGAGAAGGGCTCCGGCGAGCCGCACAAGACCAAGGTCGCCAAGATCACCGAGGCGCAGGTCCGTGAGATCGCCACGACCAAGCTCCCCGACCTGAACGCCAACGACCTGGACGCCGCGTCGAAGATCATCGCCGGCACCGCCCGTTCCATGGGCATCACGGTCGAGGGCTGAGTCCCACCTTCGTAGAATCCTGCGGCTCGCGAAGCCGCACGTGGCAGGGCCTGCTCGGCCCGTACACCACGACTCCTTTCAGAACACACAGGAGCAGTTGTGAGCAAGCGCAGCAAGTCTCTCCGCGCTGCGGACGCCAAGGTCGACCGGGACAAGCTCTACGCCCCGCTCGAGGCCGTCCGTCTCGCCAAGGAGACCTCCACGTCCAAGTTCGACGGCACCGTCGAGGTCGCCTTCCGTCTGGGTGTCGACCCGCGCAAGGCCGACCAGATGGTTCGTGGCACCGTGAACCTCCCGCACGGCACCGGTAAGACCGCCCGGGTCCTGGTCTTCGCGACCGGTGACCGTGCCGAGGCCGCGACCGCCGCCGGCGCCGACATCGTCGGCTCCGACGAACTGATCGACGAGGTGGCGAAGGGCCGTCTGGACTTCGACGCCGTCGTCGCCACCCCGGACCTCATGGGCAAGGTCGGCCGCCTCGGCCGCGTGCTCGGTCCCCGTGGTCTCATGCCGAACCCCAAGACCGGCACCGTGACCCCGGACGTCGTGAAGGCCGTCAACGACATCAAGGGCGGCAAGATCGAGTTCCGCGTCGACAAGCACTCGAACCTGCACTTCATCATCGGCAAGACGTCGTTCGACGACACCAAGCTGGTGGAGAACTACGCCGCGGCGCTGGAGGAGATCCTCCGTCTGAAGCCGTCGGCCGCGAAGGGTCGCTACATCAAGAAGGCCGCGATCAGCACCACGATCGGCCCCGGCATTCCGGTCGACTCCAACCGCACCCGCAACCTCCTCGTCGAGGAGGACCCGGCCGCCGTCTGAGCCTGACGCTCACCGGCAGCCGCGTCGCGGACGCACAGCCCTAGGACGAGCCCCGCACCTTTCGAGGTGCGGGGCTCGTCCCTTTCCGGCATACGGGCATACGGGTCCTGTGCGGGTCTTTCCGGCGTACGGGTGGGCATACGCGCGTGAATGTGCTGCCCTGGTGTGCGGAGCACGGTGAATCTCCCTGGGGGTGGGGACGGATGACCAGGACGACCACGTGTCGCCGTACGGCTGTGTCGTTCGCGGTGGTGGCCGCGCTGACGGGGGTGGTGGCCTGCGGCTCCCCGGACTCGGGTGGGGGCGGCGGGGGCGATCCGCTCGCGGCGCTGAAGCTCGCGGACGCGTCCACCCGCGACGCCGACTCGTCGAGGATCGAGTCCACCGGCGACCTCGGCGAGCTGATGTCCATCGAGGCGGACGGCGAGGTCGACTGGGCCGACGGCCTCGACGGCACCATGACCATCACCTACACCGGCGGCCAGGCGGCCGAGCAGATGCGCCGCCTCGGCATCACCTCGACCGAGGCCCGCTATCTGCCCGACGCCTACTACGCGGACATGGGCGACCTGTTCGCCGGGCAGTACGGCGGCAAGCGGTGGATCAGGTACGCGTACGAGGACATGGACGAGATGATCGGCGGGGCCTCCGGCGCCTATGTGCAGGAGCACTTCAAGAGCGTCACGCCGAACCAGTCCGTACGGCTCCTGCTGGCCTCCGGCGATGTCGAGAAGGTCGGCGAGGAGGACGTGCGCGGGGAGTCGACCACGCACTACGCGGGCACCGTCAGCGTCGCCGACCTCCAGGAGCGGAACGCCAACCTCGGCGAGGAGATGCGGGCCGAACTGGAGGAGCAGCTCGAGGCGGCCGGCATCACCACCGTCGACATCGACCTCTGGATCGACGAGGACGACCTGCTCGTCAAGAAGGTCGAGAAGGCCGCCACCGCGAACGGCACGGTGAACTCCACCGTCCACTACAGCGACTACGGCGTCGACGTCTCCACCGAGGAGCCGCCGGCCGCCGAGACGGTCGACTACAAGGACCTGATGAGGACCCTGCCGACGAGCTGAATTCGGGGGACAGCCACGCCCGGGCGGCGCTAGTGTCCAGCCGTCCCACAGAGGTGGGGCGTGAGGGACCAGGGGGACACATGAGGTTTGCCGTGCACGGCTCCGCAGGCTCCGTACGTCGCCGCGGAGCCGTCGGCGTCGCCGTCGTGGCCGCGTTGCTCGGCGGAGCAACCGGCTGCGGCTCGGAGGCGGAGGCGGAGACACCGCCGAAGACGCCCGCCGAGGCCGTGGCCCGGGCCGCCGAGCGGACCACGGAGGTCGCGTCGCTGCGGTACCGGGTGACCGGCACCCTGCCGGAGCACGGGAAGATGCGGGTCGAGGCGGCGATGACCGCTCGGCCGACCGCGATGCGCATGGATGTGACCGGGCTGGGCGCGAGCGAGGGCGAGCCCATGGACCTGCGGTTCGCCGACGGGGTGCTCTACGCCGAGGGGGACCCGGCCGCCATCGGCGCCCCGGCGGACAAGGAGTGGATCAGCGTCGGGCCGGCCGTGTGGGGGCGGGGCGGCGCGGAGAACAACACGTACCGCGTCCTGCCCACCGCGTTGGAGGCGAGCCCTCTCGCGCAGTCCACACTCCTGACCGGCGCGAAGAAGGTCCGCAAGGTCGGTACCGGGACGGTCGACGGGAGCGGGACCACGCACTACCGGGGAACGGTCACCTGGAACAGCTTGCGGGACGCCCAGACGGCCGCCCGGGACAAGGCGACCCGGGAGCTGCGGACGACCAGCCTCGACCAGTTCATGATGCTGGACATCGAGGAGACGCTCACCATGGACCTGTGGGTCGACGACGACGGCCGGGCCAAGCGGTACCGGCTCCGGGGGGAGACCGAGGCCCTGAAGGACGGGCGGATGGTCGACACGGGCCCGCTCGACCTGACCGTCACCCTTCTTGACTTCGATCGGCCGGTGACCGTCGAGACCCCGCCGGCCGAGGACACCGTCGACCTCGCGGAGCGGGTGGACGGGGCGGGAGAGGGCTGAGTGCCGCCGCCCTCAGGGAGCGGATTTGCTTGACACGCCGTGTGTCATCTAACCTTCCGGAGAAGCCAAAGACCGCTGGTCGTTGCCGTGCGCTTGCAAGAGGGCGCGGTGGCCGAAGGATCCGCTGAACAGCGGACGACCCGCGCAGGTGACTGTGGAAGTTGCTCCTGGTCCGGTTCCGTGATCGTACGGAATTCGTCCGGTCGAGCTACGCCCCGTGCGCCTGCGCCGGGGCGTTTCGTTTGTTCTCGGCCCCTTCCGAGCGGTCCTCATCACCCGGAAGGAGGCCGACGCTCTATGGCAAGGCCCGACAAGGCTGCCGCGGTGGCCGAGCTCACGGAGCAGTTCCGTAGCTCGAACGCCGCCGTGCTGACCGAGTACCGGGGTCTCACCGTGGCGCAGCTCAAGAACCTGCGCCGTTCGCTCGGTGAAGACGCCCAGTACGCCGTGGTGAAGAACACGCTGACCAAGATCGCGGCCAACGAGGCCGGGATCTCGACGCTCGACGACCTGTTCAACGGTCCGACGGCGGTTGCCTTCATCACCGGTGACCCGGTGACGTCGGCGAAGGGTCTTCGTGACTTCGCCAAGGACAACCCGAACCTCGTCATCAAGGGCGGTGTCCTTGACGGCAAGGCTCTGTCCGCCGACGAGATCAAGAAGCTTGCGGACCTCGAGTCCCGCGAGGTTCTGCTCGCCAAGCTGGCGGGCGCCTTCAAGGGCAAGCAGACCCAGGCTGCTCAGGTCTTCCAGGCGCTCCCGTCGAAGCTCGTCCGCACCGTGGACGCGCTTCGTGCCAAGCAGGCCGAGCAGGGCGGTGCCGAGTAATTCGGCTCGCGCATTGATCCGCGCCGTCTGAGGCGCGGGTCGTAGCGGGCCGTAAGTACGCCCGCCGTATCGATACATCCGGCACCTGCCGAAATTAGTGGAAGGATCGCCCATCATGGCGAAGCTCAGCCAGGAAGACCTGCTCGCGCAGTTCGAGGAGATGACCCTCATCGAGCTCTCCGAGTTCGTGAAGGCCTTCGAGGAGAAGTTCGACGTCACCGCCGCCGCGGCCGTCGCCGTTGCCGGCCCCGCCGTCCCCGGCACCCCGGCCGAGGCCGCTGAGGAGCAGGACGAGTTCGACGTCATCCTCACGGGTGCCGGCGACAAGAAGATCCAGGTCATCAAGGTCGTGCGTGAGCTGACCTCCCTGGGTCTGAAGGAGGCCAAGGACCTCGTGGACGGCGCCCCGAAGCCCGTTCTCGAGAAGGTCGCCAAGGAGGCCGCGGAGAAGGCCGCCGAGTCCCTCAAGGGCGCCGGCGCCTCCGTCGAGGTCAAGTAAGGCCCACGGGTCCGTACCGGACCCGCTGCTCGCACACGGCCCCCGACGTGGGGCTGTAACGCGGACGCACTGAAAGGCGATCACCCATGTGGGTGGTCGCCTTTCGGCGTTCGGGGACGTCGAGTGACGGCTGCCTTGCACTGTCGGTGGCGGCGAGTATGGTGATCTTCGTCGTGCCTCCGAGCACCCCTGGTGACCGGCCGCGAGTGACGATCGCAGCATCTGGTTCGGGCATGGGGGGCCTTGACGAACTGCACGCAGCGCGCAATTCTCAGGACGCGTCGTCACACGGATCCGAACTCCGAGGCATGGATCGACGGCGAAGAGGGCAGTATCGATGTGCATCGAGGGCGTGGCTTGCCGCAGGCGTTGAGGAACAACGAGGGTTTCCGAGGGTCCGTAAACCCGCACTGGACATCAGTGGGCCAACTGGCTACACTGACCCTTTGCGCTGCCTGTTAGCTGCCTCCTGCCCGTCACCAGGGGCATGCCCTCGCTCGAGCACCGACGATTGAACGTCCCTCAACTGGGGCTTTCCATCTCCGCGCCCGGTCGAGGGGGCCGGTACGCGCGTAGTGAGTCCGAGCCCTCGGAAGGACCCCCTCTTGGCCGCCTCGCGCAACGCCTCGACCGCGAATACGAACCCCGCCGCCAGCACCGCCCCGCTGCGCATCTCTTTTGCAAAGATCAAGGAGCCTCTCGAGGTTCCCAACCTGCTCGCGCTGCAGACCGAGAGCTTTGACTGGCTGCTCGGCAACACCGCCTGGCAGAGTCGGGTCGAGGAGGCTCTGGAGAACGGACAGGACGTCCCCACCAAGTCCGGTCTGGAGGAGATCTTCGAGGAGATCTCCCCGATCGAGGACTTCTCCGGGTCGATGTCGCTGACGTTCCGCGACCACCGCTTCGAGCCGCCGAAGAACAGCATCGACGAGTGCAAGGACCGCGACTTCACGTACGCGGCCCCGCTCTTCGTCACCGCCGAGTTCACCAACAACGAGACCGGCGAGATCAAGTCCCAGACGGTCTTCATGGGCGACTTCCCGCTCATGACCCACAAGGGCACCTTCGTCATCAACGGCACCGAGCGTGTCGTGGTGTCGCAGCTGGTCCGTTCGCCGGGTGTCTACTTCGACTCCTCCATCGACAAGACGTCCGACAAGGACATCTTCTCCGCCAAGATCATCCCGTCCCGGGGTGCCTGGCTGGAGATGGAGATCGACAAGCGCGACATGGTCGGTGTGCGCATCGACCGCAAGCGCAAGCAGTCCGTGACCGTCCTCCTCAAGGCACTCGGCTGGACCACCGAGCAGATCCTGGAGGAGTTCGGCGAGTACGAGTCCATGCGCGCCACCCTGGAGAAGGACCACACCCAGGGGCAGGACGACGCGCTGCTCGACATCTACCGCAAGCTGCGTCCGGGCGAGCCCCCCACGCGTGAGGCCGCGCAGACGCTGCTGGAGAACCTGTACTTCAACCCCAAGCGCTACGACCTCGCGAAGGTCGGCCGCTACAAGGTCAACAAGAAGCTGGGTGCGGAGGCTCCGCTCGACGCGGGCGTCCTGACCGTCGAGGACGTCATCTCGACGATCAAGTACCTGGTGAAGCTGCACGCGGGCGAGACCGAGACGGCCGCGGACAACGGCCAGACGATCGTCGTCGAGACCGACGACATCGACCACTTCGGCAACCGTCGTCTGCGCAGCGTCGGCGAGCTCATCCAGAACCAGGTCCGTACGGGTCTGGCGCGTATGGAGCGAGTCGTCCGCGAGCGCATGACGACCCAGGACGTCGAGGCGATCACGCCCCAGACCCTGATCAACATCCGGCCGGTCGTCGCCTCCATCAAGGAGTTCTTCGGCACCAGCCAGCTGTCGCAGTTCATGGACCAGAACAACCCGCTGTCGGGTCTGACGCACAAGCGTCGTCTCTCGGCGCTGGGTCCCGGTGGTCTGTCCCGTGAGCGGGCCGGCTTCGAGGTCCGTGACGTGCACCCCTCGCACTACGGCCGCATGTGCCCGATCGAGACGCCCGAAGGCCCGAACATCGGTCTGATCGGCTCGCTCGCCTCCTACGGCCGCGTCAACGCGTTCGGTTTCGTGGAGACGCCGTACCGACGGGTCACCGACGGCATCGTCACCGACGAGGTCGACTACCTGACGGCCGACGAAGAGGACCGCTTCGTCATCGCGCAGGCCAACGCCACGCTCGACGACGACATGCGCTTCACCGAGAACCGCGTCCTGGTCCGCCGTCGTGGCGGCGAGGTCGACTACGTCCCCGGTGACGACGTCGACTACATGGACGTCTCGCCGCGCCAGATGGTGTCGGTCGCGACCGCCATGATCCCCTTCCTGGAGCACGACGACGCCAACCGTGCCCTCATGGGCGCGAACATGATGCGTCAGGCCGTGCCGCTCATCAAGAGCGAGTCCCCGCTCGTCGGCACCGGCATGGAGTACCGCTCCGCCGTCGACGCCGGCGACGTGGTCAAGGCCGAGAAGGCGGGTGTGGTCCAGGAGGTCTCCGCGGACTACATCACCACCACCAACGACGACGGCACGTACATCACGTACCGCCTGGCCAAGTTCGCCCGTTCCAACCAGGGCACCTCGGTCAACCAGAAGGTCATCGTCAACGAGGGCGACCGGATCATCGAGGGCCAGGTCCTGGCCGACGGTCCGGCCACCGAGAACGGCGAGATGGCCCTCGGCAAGAACCTGCTCGTGGCGTTCATGCCGTGGGAGGGTCACAACTACGAGGACGCGATCATCCTGTCGCAGCGCCTCGTGCAGGACGACGTCCTCTCCTCGATCCACATCGAGGAGCACGAGGTCGACGCCCGTGACACCAAGCTCGGCCCGGAGGAGATCACCCGGGACATCCCGAACGTCTCCGAGGAGGTCCTCGCCGACCTCGACGAGCGCGGCATCATCCGCATCGGTGCCGAGGTCGTCGCCGGCGACATCCTGGTCGGCAAGGTCACGCCCAAGGGTGAGACCGAGCTGACCCCGGAGGAGCGCCTGCTCCGCGCGATCTTCGGTGAGAAGGCCCGTGAGGTCCGTGACACCTCGCTGAAGGTGCCGCACGGCGAGATCGGCAAGGTCATCGGCGTCCGCGTCTTCGACCGTGAGGAGGGCGACGAGCTGCCGCCGGGCGTGAACCAGCTGGTTCGTGTCTACGTGGCGCAGAAGCGCAAGATCACGGACGGTGACAAGCTCGCCGGCCGTCACGGCAACAAGGGTGTCATCTCCAAGATCCTGCCGATCGAGGACATGCCGTTCCTGGAGGACGGCACCCCGGTCGACATCATCCTCAACCCGCTGGGTGTGCCGTCCCGAATGAACCCGGGACAGGTGCTGGAGATCCACCTCGGCTGGCTCGCCAGCCGCGGCTGGGACGTCTCCGGCCTCGGCGAGGACTGGGCGAAGCGTCTGCAGGTCATCGGCGCCGACTCCGTCGCCCCCGGCACCAACGTCGCGACCCCGGTCTTCGACGGTGCCCGCGAGGACGAGCTGGCCGGCCTGCTCCAGCACACCATCCCGAACCGCGACGGCGAGCGCATGGTGCAGCCGACCGGTAAGGCGAGGCTGTTCGACGGCCGCTCCGGTGAGCCGTTCCCGGACCCGATCTCGATCGGGTACATGTACATCCTCAAGCTGCACCACCTGGTTGACGACAAGCTGCACGCCCGGTCGACCGGTCCGTACTCGATGATCACCCAGCAGCCGCTGGGTGGTAAGGCCCAGTTCGGTGGCCAGCGCTTCGGTGAGATGGAGGTGTGGGCGCTGGAGGCTTATGGCGCCGCGTACGCCCTCCAGGAGCTGCTGACCATCAAGTCCGACGACGTGACCGGCCGCGTGAAGGTCTACGAGGCCATCGTCAAGGGCGAGAACATTCCTGAGCCCGGCATCCCCGAGTCCTTCAAGGTGCTCATCAAGGAGATGCAGTCCCTGTGCCTCAACGTGGAGGTGCTGTCCTCGGACGGCATGTCCATCGAGATGCGCGACACCGACGAGGATGTCTTCCGCGCTGCGGAGGAGCTTGGCATCGACCTGTCCCGGCGCGAGCCGAGCAGCGTCGAAGAGGTCTGACGGGAGTTCGGCGGCCTTCGCCATGAAGGCCGCCGGCCCCAGGACCCCCGTATCAGACCCCATGACTTACAACCCTGAGAGGGATTGACGCATAGTGCTCGACGTCAACTTCTTCGACGAGCTCCGGATCGGTCTGGCCACCGCTGACGACATCCGTCAGTGGAGCCACGGCGAGGTCAAGAAGCCCGAGACGATCAACTACCGCACGCTCAAGCCCGAAAAGGACGGACTCTTCTGCGAGAAGATCTTCGGTCCGACCCGGGACTGGGAGTGCTACTGCGGCAAGTACAAGCGCGTCCGCTTCAAGGGCATCATCTGTGAGCGCTGTGGCGTCGAGGTCACGCGCGCCAAGGTGCGCCGTGAGCGGATGGGCCACATCGAGCTCGCCGCTCCCGTCACCCACATCTGGTACTTCAAGGGCGTTCCGTCGCGGCTGGGCTACCTGCTCGACCTCGCCCCGAAGGACCTGGAGAAGGTCATCTACTTCGCGGCGTACATGATCACGTACGTCGACGAGGAGCGCCGTACGCGTGACCTGCCCTCGCTGGAGGCGCACGTCTCCGTCGAGCGGCAGCAGATCGAGAACCGTCGGGACGCCGACCTGGAGGCCCGCGCCAAGAAGCTCGAGACCGACCTGGCCGAGCTGGAGGCCGAGGGCGCCAAGGCCGACGTGCGCCGCAAGGTGCGCGAAGGTGCCGAGCGCGAGATGAAGCAGCTGCGCGACCGTACGCAGCGCGAGATCGACCGTCTCGACGAGGTGTGGACCCGGTTCAAGAACCTCAAGGTCCAGGACCTGGAGGGCGACGAGCTCCTCTACCGCGAGCTGCGTGACCGCTTCGGCACGTACTTCGACGGTTCGATGGGTGCCGCGGCGCTGCAGAAGCGCCTGGAGTCCTTCGACCTGGACGAGGAGGCCGAGCGCCTCCGCGAGATCATCCGCACCGGCAAGGGCCAGAAGAAGACCCGTGCGCTCAAGCGCCTCAAGGTCGTCTCCGCGTTCCTGCAGACCAGCAACAGCCCCAAGGGCATGGTGCTCGACTGCGTGCCGGTCATCCCGCCGGACCTCCGCCCGATGGTGCAGCTGGACGGTGGCCGCTTCGCGACCTCCGACCTGAACGACCTGTACCGCCGTGTGATCAACCGGAACAACCGTCTGAAGCGGCTTCTCGACCTCGGCGCGCCCGAGATCATCGTGAACAACGAGAAGCGCATGCTCCAGGAGGCCGTCGACGCGCTGTTCGACAACGGCCGTCGTGGTCGTCCGGTCACCGGTCCCGGTAACCGCCCGCTGAAGTCCCTCAGCGACATGCTGAAGGGCAAGCAGGGTCGATTCCGTCAGAACCTGCTCGGCAAGCGTGTGGACTACTCCGCGCGTTCGGTGATCGTCGTCGGTCCGCAGCTGAAGCTGCACCAGTGCGGTCTGCCGAAGGCGATGGCGCTGGAGCTCTTCAAGCCGTTCGTGATGAAGCGGCTCGTGGACCTCAACCACGCGCAGAACATCAAGAGCGCCAAGCGCATGGTGGAGCGCGGCCGCACCGTCGTGTACGACGTCCTCGAAGAGGTCATCGCCGAGCACCCGGTGCTGCTGAACCGTGCTCCCACCCTGCACCGCCTCGGCATCCAGGCCTTCGAGCCGCAGCTGGTCGAGGGCAAGGCCATCCAGATCCACCCGCTCGTCTGCACCGCGTTCAACGCGGACTTCGACGGTGACCAGATGGCCGTCCACCTGCCGCTCTCCGCGGAGGCGCAGGCCGAGGCCCGCATCCTGATGCTGTCCTCGAACAACATCCTCAAGCCCGCCGACGGCCGTCCGGTGACGATGCCGACCCAGGACATGGTCCTCGGTCTGTTCTTCCTCACCACCGACGGCGAGCTCCGTGACACCAAGGGCGAGGGGCGTTCGTTCGCTTCCACGGCCGAGGCGATCATGGCGTTCGACGCCGACGAGCTCGCGCTGCAGTCCGCGGTGGACATCCGCTTCCCGGTGGGCACCATCCCGCCGCGCGGCTGGACCCCGCCGGAGCGCGAGGAGGGCGAGCCGGAGTGGCAGCAGGGTGACAGCTTCCGGCTGAAGACCACGCTGGGCCGTGCGCTCTTCAACGAGCTGCTGCCCGAGGACTACCCGTTCGTCGACTACTCGGTGGGCAAGAAGCAGCTCTCCGAGATCGTCAACGACCTCGCCGAGCGCTACCCCAAGGTCATCGTGGCGGCGACGCTCGACAACCTGAAGGCGGCCGGCTTCTACTGGGCGACCCGTTCCGGTGTCACCGTGGCCATCTCCGACGTCGTCGTTCCCGAGGCGAAGAAGGAGATCGTCCGCGGGTACGAGGCGCAGGACGAGAAGGTCCAGAAGCAGTACGAGCGCGGTCTGATCACCAAGGAAGAGCGCACGCAGGAGCTCATCGCGATCTGGACCAAGGCGACCAACGAGGTCGCCGAGGCGATGAACGCGAACTTCCCCAAGACGAACCCCATCTTCATGATGGTTGACTCGGGTGCCCGAGGAAACATGATGCAGATGCGGCAGATCGCCGGTATGCGTGGTCTGGTGTCGAACGCGAAGAACGAGACCATCCCGCGTCCCATCAAGGCCTCGTTCCGTGAGGGTCTGTCGGTGCTGGAGTACTTCATCTCCACGCACGGTGCCCGTAAGGGTCTGGCGGACACCGCCCTGCGTACCGCCGACTCGGGTTACCTGACCCGTCGTCTGGTGGACGTCTCGCAGGACGTCATCATCCGCGAGGAGGACTGCGGCACCGAGCGCGGTCTGAAGCTGCGGATCGCCTCGGAGGACGAGACCGGGGTCCTGCGCAAGGCCGAGGACGTCGAGACCAGCGTCTACGCCCGCATGCTCGCCGAGGACGTCGTCATCGACGGCAAGGTGATCGCGCCGGCCAACGTGGACCTGGGCGACGTGCTCATCGACCAGCTCGTGCACCACGGTGTCGAGGAGGTCAAGACCCGCTCGATCCTGACCTGTGAGTCCAAGGTCGGTACGTGTGCCATGTGCTACGGCCGCTCCCTGGCCACCGGCAAGCTGGTCGACATCGGTGAGGCGGTCGGCATCATCGCCGCCCAGTCCATCGGTGAGCCCGGTACCCAGCTGACGATGCGTACCTTCCACACCGGTGGTGTGGCCGGTGACGACATCACGCAGGGTCTGCCGCGTGTCGTCGAGCTCTTCGAGGCCCGTACGCCCAAGGGTGTCGCGCCGATCTCCGAGGCGGCCGGTCGCGTCCGCATCGAGGAGACGGAGAAGACCAAGAAGATCGTCATCACGCCGGACGACGGCAGCGACGAGACGGCGTTCCCGATCTCGAAGCGTGCCCGTCTGCTGGTGAGCGAGGGCGAGCACGTCGAGGTGGGCCAGAAGCTCACCGTGGGTGCCACCAACCCGCACGACGTGCTGCGCATCCTGGGTCAGCGTGCCGTCCAGGTCCACCTGGTCGGCGAGGTCCAGAAGGTCTACAACTCGCAGGGTGTGTCGATCCACGACAAGCACATCGAGATCATCATCCGGCAGATGCTGCGCCGTGTGACGATCATCGAGTCCGGCGACGCCGAGCTGCTGCCCGGTGAGCTGGTCGAGCGCTCGAAGTTCGAGACCGAGAACCGTCGTGTGGTCCAGGAGGGCGGTCACCCGGCCTCCGGTCGTCCGCAGCTGATGGGTATCACCAAGGCCTCGCTGGCGACGGAATCCTGGCTGTCGGCCGCCTCCTTCCAGGAGACGACCCGAGTCCTGACGGACGCGGCGATCAACGCCAAGTCCGACAGCCTCATCGGCCTCAAGGAGAACGTCATCATCGGTAAGCTCATCCCGGCCGGTACGGGTCTGTCCCGCTACCGCAACATCCGGGTGGAGCCGACCGAGGAGGCCAAGGCCGCGATGTACTCGGCCGTCGGCTACGACGACATCGACTACTCGCCGTTCGGCACGGGCTCCGGCCAGGCCGTCCCGCTGGAGGACTACGACTACGGTCCGTACAACCAGTAGGCGAGCGGTTGCAGTTGCTTGAGTTGAGGGGCGGTCACCTTCGGGTGGCCGCCCTTCGGCGTTCCGTCCGGGGTGCCCGGCGCGGGCGTACGGATGTTCGGTGTGGCAGAACCGGGACAGAAGCGGTGCGGGGAACCGATGCCATGCGGCGTGCGTTGTCGCATCATGGAGGGACAACCAGTCCGGGGGAGTGTTTCTCGTGTCGAACCCGTCGTGGCAGCCGATGCCCTGGCAGCAGCAGGCGCAGGGCAGCAGCCCGTCCCTGCTCGCCGCCCATGCCGACCGTGAGCGTGCCGTCGATGTACTGAAGGCGGGCTTCTCCGAAGGGCGTCTCCCGCAGGACGAGTACGAGAGGCGCGTCGAGAGGGCCTATCAGGCGCGTACGGTGGGGGAGTTGGCTCTCCTGGTCGCCGACCTGCCCCAGGGGCCCTCAGCGATGCAGCCGAGCGCCATGGCACCCATGACGCCGATGGTCCCGAGAACGTTCATGCCGGCGCCCGTGCTGCCCCCGCCCACCAACAGCAAGGCCGTGGGCGCGATGGTCTGCGGTGTGCTCACGACCATGTCGTTCGGGCTCACCGGCATTCCGGCGGTCATCCTGGGCCACACCGCCCGCGCGGAGATCAAGCGCACAGGTGAGGGCGGTGAGGGCTTTGCTCTCGCCGGCGTCATCCTGGGCTGGCTCTCCGTGGCGGGCTGGGCGTTCTTCCTCCTGCTTTTCATGATCGCGGGAGTGTCGTCGAGCAGCGGGATCTGAGGCCCGGAGGCGCTCATTGGCGCGGATGTGCCCGTCCTTAAACCCCCGCCTGCCCATTTGTTTTGACCATAGCGAATGAGGTAGGTACGCTCAGACCTTGTGCCTGGGGTGTGCCCTGGCTCTCGTGCGTGCCTTCAACCGCACAGGGGGAGCCGTAAGCGGCCGCCGTACTCTGCGCCCTTTCTGCCTCGCGGCGGGAGTTCCGCAGTTTCGACACACCCGACCGCGTGGGTCGGCGAATGTTCCAGGTTAGCTTCACCATTCGGCACACAGAAACCGGAGAAGTAGTGCCTACGATCCAGCAGCTGGTCCGTAAGGGCCGGCAGGACAAGGTCGAGAAGAACAAGACGCCCGCACTCGAGGGTTCGCCCCAGCGTCGCGGCGTCTGCACGCGTGTGTTCACGACCACCCCGAAGAAGCCGAACTCGGCCCTGCGTAAGGTCGCGCGTGTGCGTCTGACCAGCGGGATCGAGGTCACCGCTTACATTCCGGGTGAGGGACACAACCTGCAGGAGCACTCCATCGTGCTCGTGCGCGGCGGCCGTGTGAAGGACCTGCCCGGTGTTCGCTACAAGATCATCCGCGGTTCGCTTGACACCCAGGGTGTCAAGAACCGCAAGCAGGCCCGCAGCCGCTACGGCGCCAAGAAGGAGAAGTAAGAATGCCTCGTAAGGGCCCCGCCCCGAAGCGCCCGGTCATCATCGACCCGGTCTACGGTTCTCCTCTGGTGACCTCCCTCATCAACAAGGTGCTGCTGAACGGCAAGCGCTCCACCGCCGAGCGCATCGTGTACGGCGCCATGGAGGGCCTGCGCGAGAAGACCAGCAACGACCCGGTCATCACGCTGAAGCGCGCGCTGGAGAACATCAAGCCGACCCTCGAGGTCAAGTCCCGCCGTGTCGGTGGTGCGACGTACCAGGTTCCGATCGAGGTCAAGCCCGGTCGCGCCAACACGCTCGCGCTGCGCTGGCTGGTCGGTTACTCCCGCGCCCGTCGCGAGAAGACCATGACCGAGCGTCTGCTCAACGAGCTTCTCGACGCGTCCAACGGCCTCGGTGCCGCTGTGAAGAAGCGCGAGGACACCCACAAGATGGCCGAGTCCAACAAGGCCTTCGCGCACTACCGCTGGTAGTCGCAACCCACATCGAGACCGAGAGAAGACTGAAGCCTTATGGCTACCACTTCACTTGACCTGGCCAGGGTCCGCAACATCGGGATCATGGCCCACATCGACGCGGGCAAGACGACCACCACCGAGCGGATCCTCTTCTACACCGGCGTCAGCTACAAGATCGGTGAGGTCCACGACGGCGCTGCCACCATGGACTGGATGGAGCAGGAGCAGGAGCGTGGCATCACGATCACCTCTGCTGCCACCACCTGTCACTGGCCGCTCGAGGACAACGACTACACGATCAACATCATCGACACCCCGGGTCACGTCGACTTCACGGTCGAGGTGGAGCGTTCGCTCCGCGTGCTCGACGGTGCTGTCACGGTGTTCGACGGTGTCGCCGGAGTCGAGCCGCAGTCCGAGACCGTGTGGCGTCAGGCCGACCGCTACGGTGTGCCGCGCATCTGCTTCGTGAACAAGCTGGACCGTACGGGCGCGGAGTTCCACCGCTGTGTGGACATGATCTCCAGCCGCCTGGGCGCCGTCCCGCTCGTCATGCAGCTGCCGATCGGCGCCGAGATGGACTTCAAGGGCGTTGTGGACCTGGTCCGCATGAAGGCGCTCGTGTGGTCCGCCGAGGCCGCCAAGGGCGAGATGTACGACGTCGTCGACATCCCGGCCACGCACACCGAGGCTGCCGAGGAGTACCGCGGCAAGCTGGTCGAGGCCGTCGCGGAGAACGACGACGAGATCATGGAGCTGTTCCTGGAGGGCCAGGAGCCCACCGAGGAGCAGCTGTACGCCGCGATCCGTCGCATCACCATCGCGTCCGGCAAGTCCGACGGCGTCACCGTCACCCCGGTGTTCTGTGGCACCGCGTTCAAGAACAAGGGCGTCCAGCCCCTGCTCGACGCGGTCGTGCGCTACCTCCCGACCCCGCTCGACGTCGAGGCCATCGAGGGCCACGACGTCAAGGACCCCGAGGTCGTGGTCAAGCGCAAGCCGTCCGACGACGAGCCGCTGTCCGCGCTGGCGTTCAAGATCATGAGCGACCCGCACCTCGGCAAGCTCACCTTCGTCCGGGTCTACTCGGGCCGCCTGGAGTCCGGCACCGCCGTGCTGAACTCCGTCAAGGGCAAGAAGGAGCGCATCGGCAAGATCTACCGCATGCACGCGAACAAGCGTGAGGAGATCGAGTCGGTGGGCGCCGGCGACATCATCGCCGTCATGGGTCTGAAGCAGACCACGACCGGTGAGACGCTGTGCGACGACAAGCAGCCGGTGATCCTGGAGTCCATGGACTTCCCGGCGCCGGTCATCCAGGTCGCCATCGAGCCCAAGTCCAAGGGTGACCAGGAGAAGCTGGGTGTCGCCATCCAGCGTCTCGCGGAGGAGGACCCCTCCTTCCAGGTTCACTCGGACGAGGAGACCGGCCAGACCATCATCGGTGGTATGGGCGAGCTGCACCTCGAGGTGCTGGTCGACCGTATGCGCCGTGAGTTCAAGGTCGAGGCCAACGTCGGCAAGCCGCAGGTCGCCTACCGCGAGACGATCCGCAAGGCCGTCGAGCGCGTCGACTACACGCACAAGAAGCAGACTGGTGGTACCGGCCAGTTCGCCAAGGTGCAGATCGCGATCGAGCCGATCGAGGGCGGCGACGCCTCGTACGAGTTCGTGAACAAGGTCACCGGTGGCCGCATCCCGAAGGAGTACATCCCTTCGGTGGACGCCGGTGCGCAGGAGGCCATGCAGTTCGGCATCCTCGCGGGCTACGAGATGACGGGCGTCCGCGTGACGCTCATCGACGGTGGCTACCACGAGGTCGACTCCTCCGAGCTCGCGTTCAAGATCGCCGGTTCGCAGGCCTTCAAGGAGGCCGCGCGCAAGGCCAGCCCCGTGCTGCTCGAGCCGATGATGGCCGTCGAGGTCACCACGCCCGAGGACTACATGGGTGAGGTCATCGGCGACATCAACTCCCGCCGTGGTCAGATCCAGGCCATGGAGGAGCGGGCCGGTGCCCGCGTCGTGAAGGGCCTCGTGCCCCTCTCGGAGATGTTCGGCTACGTCGGAGACCTCCGCAGCAAGACCTCGGGTCGCGCAAGCTACTCGATGCAGTTCGACTCCTACGCCGAGGTTCCGCGGAACGTCGCCGAGGAGATCATCGCGAAGGCCAAGGGCGAGTAACGCACCGCGTTCCACGCACCGCGTCCACACGCTTTAGGCTTGACTCCGGAGCCTCAGGGGGCAAACACCCGCCAACACGGGTGTTTGCCCAAGGACCCGGACTTTCCAGCAAAGATCACCTGGCGCCGATGAAGCAAGGCGTTCCAGAACCACTCCCAGGAGGACCCCCGTGGCGAAGGCGAAGTTCGAGCGGACTAAGCCGCACGTCAACATCGGCACCATCGGTCACATCGACCACGGTAAGACGACCCTCACGGCCGCCATTACCAAGGTGCTGCACGACGCGTTCCCGGACCTGAACGAGGCCTCGGCGTTCGACCAGATCGACAAGGCTCCCGAGGAGCGCCAGCGCGGTATCACCATCTCCATCGCGCACGTCGAGTACCAGACGGAGACCCGTCACTACGCCCACGTCGACTGCCCCGGTCACGCGGACTACATCAAGAACATGATCACGGGTGCGGCGCAGATGGACGGCGCCATCCTCGTTGTCGCCGCCACCGACGGCCCGATGCCGCAGACCAAGGAGCACGTGCTCCTGGCCCGCCAGGTCGGCGTTCCGTACATCGTCGTCGCCCTGAACAAGGCCGACATGGTGGACGACGAGGAGATCCTGGAGCTCGTCGAGCTCGAGGTCCGTGAGCTGCTCTCCGAGTACGAGTTCCCGGGCGACGACCTGCCGGTCGTCAAGGTCTCGGCGCTCAAGGCCCTTGAGGGCGACAAGGAGTGGGGCCAGTCCGTCCTCGACCTGATGAAGGCCGTCGACGAGAACATCCCGCAGCCCGAGCGTGACGTCGACAAGCCGTTCCTGATGCCGATCGAGGACGTCTTCACGATCACCGGTCGTGGCACCGTCGTCACCGGTCGTATCGAGCGTGGTGTCCTCAAGGTCAACGAGACCGTCGACATCGTCGGTATCAAGCAGGACAAGACCACCACCACGGTCACCGGCATCGAGATGTTCCGCAAGCTGCTCGACGAGGGCCAGGCCGGTGAGAACGTCGGTCTGCTCCTCCGTGGCATCAAGCGCGAGGACGTCGAGCGCGGCCAGGTCATCATCAAGCCCGGTTCGGTCACGCCGCACACCGAGTTCGAGGCCCAGGCCTACATCCTGTCCAAGGACGAGGGTGGCCGCCACACGCCGTTCTTCAACAACTACCGCCCGCAGTTCTACTTCCGTACGACGGACGTGACCGGCGTGGTGACCCTCCCCGAGGGCACCGAGATGGTCATGCCCGGCGACAACACGGAGATGAAGGTTGAGCTCATTCAGCCCATCGCCATGGAAGAGGGCCTGAAGTTCGCCATCCGTGAGGGTGGCCGCACGGTGGGCGCCGGCCAGGTCACCAAGATCAACAAGTAAGCTTGTCGGTCTGACCTGGTAGCTCCAGCACAGCTGAGCTCCTGAAGGGGCCCGTACGACTTCGGTCGTACGGGCCCTTTCGCTGTGCGGGCTCGAAACTATTCGACGGTCACGACCCATTCCCCCCGCCGGTCACTCCCTTCACTATTTGTCATGCCGCTGACCAAATACGGGATCGAGGGGTGTGGCATGTCTGGGTACGTCAGCCGTAGGGGTGTGCTCGGAGCGGGGATCGGTGCTGTGCCGGTGTTGTCGCTGGGGGCCGGGGGTGCGTGGGCCGAGGATGCGTGGGCCGAGGATGCGTGGGCCGAGGGGGGCGGCGGGGCTCCGCGGGTGACGGACCCGGGGGCGTATCTCTCCTTCTCGCCCATGCCGGGTGGGTTTCCCCTGGTCGGTGCCCCGGTCGTCGTCAGTCCTGAGGATCACCCCGGTGTCGTACGGGTCGCGGGTGACCTCCGGGACGACATCGAGCGGGTGACGGGGGTGCGGCCGGGGAGCGAGGTTGCGCGGGAGGTGGTTCTGGTGGGGACCATCGGGCGGAGTCCGTTGATCGACGGGCTGATCGCTGCCGGGAAGCTGGACGTCGGCGGGGTGCGGGGGGAGTGGGAGACCTCGTTGCAGACGGTTGTCGAGCGGCCGATGCCCGGGGTGCGGCGGGCCTTCGTCATCGCCGGCAGCGACCCGCGCGGCACGATCTTCGGGGCGTACGACGTCTCGTACGGGATCGGGGTCTCGCCCTGGTACTGGTGGGACGACGTGCCGCCGGTCCGGCGGGACGCGGTGTACGTACGGCCGGGGCGGTTCAGTCAGGGGACGCCGGCCGTGAAGTACCGGGGGATCTTCATCAACGACGAGAACCCGGCGCTCGGGACGTGGGCGCCGGCGTACTTCGGGCCTGGGAAGGCGCCGGGGTATCCCGGGGGCTTCACCGCGGACTTCTGGGCCAAGGTCTTCGAGGTGCTGCTGCGGTTGAAGGGCAACTACGTCTGGCCGGCGGTGTGGGGGCGGGCCTTCGCCGAGGACGATCCGGAGAACCACGCACGGGCGACGGAGTACGGAATTGTCATGGGCACGTCTCACGAGGCGCCCATGATGCGAGGGATCGAGGAGTGGAACCGCCATGCCGTGCCGGCGGTCCGGGACAGCGCCGGCAAGGTGGTCACCCCCGGGCGCGACCCCTACGGGGGCACCGGCGAATGGTCGTACCGGCGCAACGCCGAGGCCGTCCGGGCGTACTGGCGCGACGGCATCCGACGCATGGTGGACCAGGGCTTCGAGGGCGTCGTCACGCTGGGGATGCGGGGGAACGGCGACACGAGCCTCCCGGACGGCGACGGCATCGAGCTGATGCAGGAGATCATCGCGGCGCAGCGGAGGATCATCGAGGAGGAGACGGGGCGGCCCGCCACGGAGACCCCGCAGGTGTGGACCCTCTACAAGGAGGTCCAGCGCTACTGGGACCGGGGGCTGCGGGCGCCGGACGACGTGACCGTCGTCCTCACGGACGACAACTGGGGGAACATCCGCAAGCATCCGGACCCCGGGGAGCCCGTACGGCCCGGGGGGTACGGGTTGTACTACCACTTCGACTACGTCGGGGTCGGGCGCAACTACAAGTGGGTCGACACGGTCAACCTGGCGAACCTCTGGGAACAGCTGCACGAGGCGGACGCCTACGGCAACCACGGGCTCTGGGTGGCGAACGTCGGCGATCTGAAGGGCAATGAACTGCCGACCGGGTTCTTCCTCGACTACGCCTGGAATCCGGGGCGTTGGGGCCAGGACCGGCTGGAGGAGTGGGAGCGGCGGTTCGCGCGGCAGAACTTCGGGGAGGAGGCGGCGGCCGAGATCGCCGAGGTGCTGAGCGCCTACGGGCAACTCCAGGCCCGCCGCAAGCCCGAGCTGCTGAACCGCCGGATCACGCTCGACACGACGAAGGACCCCACGAAGGACGAGCGGGCGATCGTCTACGACGACCAGGAGACGCCGTACTACTTCGGCCACCGTGAGCTGGAGCGCGTCACGGAGGAGTGGCGGGCGCTGGCGAAGCGGGCCGAGCGGGTGGGGCGGCGGCTCCCGGCGGCCGTGCGGGACGCGTGGTTCGAGCTGGTCGGGTACGAGGTGGCCGCGACCGCCAACCTGTACGGGCTGCGGGAGGCCGAGTTCCGGAACCTGCTGTACGCGGGGCAGGGGCGGGCGGCGACGAACCGTATGGCGGCCGAGGCGGAGAAGGGTCTGGAGCGGGACTTCGCGCTCGCCGACCACTTCAACTCCGAGGTGGCGGGCGGGAAGTGGCGGGGCTTCCAGACGCAGCCGCACATCGGGTACGGGGACGTGGAGCGCTACGGCCCGAACGCCGGGTGGCAGCAGCCGGAGAAGGACCATGTCGCCCTGCCGGACGAGATTTTTCCCAAGGTGCGGCGGATCGAGGTGCCGGAGGCCGCCGGGCTGGGGGTGGCGGTCGACGGGGCCGACGACGCGGGGGAGTGGTGGCCCGGCTCCGGGCCCGGTGCCGCTGGTTCGGAGGCGGTGCTTCCGGTGTTCAGCCCGTACCAGACCAGGCCCCAGCAGTACGTGGAGATCTTCAACCGGGGGCGTACGCCCTTCTCGTACCGGATCGAGTCGTCGGTGCCGTGGCTGAAGGTGGAGCGGTCGCGGGGGCGGGTCGAGGAGCAGGTACGGGTGGCGGTGCGGGTGGACTGGGGGCGCGTGCCGGGCGGGGGGCGCGCGGAGGGGGCGTTGACGGTGAGCGGGGCGGGGGCCTCGGTCACGGTGAAGGCCGTCGCGGAGAAGCCGTCGGCGCGGGAGGTCCGGGGGCTGCGGGGGTTCGTCGAGGCAGGCGGCTATGTGGCGATCGACGCGGAGCACTACGCGCGGGCGGTGGGGTCGGCCGACGGGCGGGTGCGCTGGCGCCGGATCGAGCGGATCGGGCGTACCGGGGCGGGGGTGACGCCGTGGCCCGTGACGGCGGCCCGGCAGACGCCGGGCGGGGACGGGCCGCGCCTGGAGTACGAGGTCAGTGTCCTGTCGTCCGCGGACGAGGTGACGGTGTGGGCGTACGTCTCGCCGCGCAACCCGACGCTGGCGACGGGCGGTCTGCGGTACGGGGTGTCGTTCGACGACGGGGAACCCCAGGTCGTCGACATCAACGCCGTCACCGGGGCCGACGACGGGCTCATGAACAAGCAGTGGGCGCGCAACACGTCGGACAACGTGAACGTGACGGTGACCCGGCACGCGATCGCCGGGCCCGGGGCGCACCGGCTGACGTTCTGGATGGTCGATCCGACGGTGGTGCTGCAGCGCCTGGTGATCGACACGGGTGGGTTGACGCCGACGTATCTGGGGCCGCTGGAGAGCCGCCGGATCTGAGAAGGGACCTGAGGATGACGTACCTGAACCGTTTTCGCCTGCCCGCGCTCGGGGTGGTCGCCGGGGCTCTGCTGTCCACGGCGGTGGCCGTGCAGCCGGCCTCGGCGCATGGACCTCAGTCCGGCCCATCGCTGCGGACGCTCGCCGACCGGGCGGGGGTCCGTATCGGCACGGCCGTCGACATGGCTGCCCTCGCCGACGACCGGACGTACCGCCGAACGACCGTACGCGAGTTCAACTCGGTGACCGCCGAGAACGTCATGAAGTGGGAGTCGGTGGAGCCGCAGCGGGGGGTGTACGACTGGAAGGCCGCCGACGACCTGGTCCGTTTCGCGCGGGCGAACGGGCAGGTGGTGCGCGGGCACACCCTGGTCTGGCACAGCCAGCTGCCGGGGTGGCTGACGGCGGGGGTGGCCGACGGGTCGATCGGCGCGGCGGAGCTGCGCGGGATTCTGCGCAAGCACATCACCACCGAGGTGAAGCGGTACAAGGGGAAGATCCAGCAGTGGGACGTGGTCAACGAGGTCTTCGAGGAGGACGGCAGCCTGCGGAACTCGATCTGGCTGCGTGAGCTGGGCCCGTCGTACATCGCGGACGCGTTCCGCTGGGCCCACGCCGCCGACCCGAAGGCGAAGCTCTTCCTCAACGACTACAACGTGGAGGGCGTCAACGCGAAGTCCACGGCGTACTACGAACTGGCGAAGCGGTTGCGCGCGCAGGGCGTACCGGTGCAGGGCTTCGGCGCGCAGGGACACCTCGCGATCCAGTACGGCTTCCCGGGGCAGGTCGCGGAGAACCTGGCCCGCTTCGAGGCGCTGGGGATGCGGACGGCGTTCACGGAGGTGGACGTGCGGATGATCCTGCCGGTGGATGAGGCGAAGCAGGCGACGCAAGCGGACTACTACCGACGCCTTCTCGACGCGTGCCTCGGCTCGCGGAGCTGCACGTCATTCACGGTATGGGGATTCACGGACAAGTACTCGTGGGTGCCGGGCGTCTTCGAGGGCCAGGGCTCGGCAACACCGATGGACGAGGAGTACGGGCGGAAGCCGGCGTACGGGGCGCTGCGGGAGGGGCTTGCGGTGGGGCGGGGGAGGTAAGGGGAGGGGCGCGTCGCGGTGGATGGGGCGCATTCACCGCGACGCGCGCCGGAGTCGGGAGCGCGGAGGGTGCGGTTACTCCCGGCGATGCGTTCGCGAGCCTCCTCGGGGACGTCGAGGCCGCGCTGTTCCAGGACGAACAAGGAGATCCTCCGCCCGGCTTTCGGGGCCACTGGCGTGGGCCGAAGCGGACCGGCTTCGCCGCCCATCCGGCGGTCGAGCGGTCCTGGCAGACGACCAGCAGCAGGGGCTGCAACCGGTACTTCGTGAGCAGATACGCGGCGTAGTACGCCCAGTTGGCCGGCTTGGCCAAGTCCTTGGTGCCCTGGGCTGCAGCGCGTGGGTGGGTTGGGGGGGCATGGGCACGTCATTGGTAATCTGCCGCCTCTTGTATGGAGATCCTTCTGAAGAGGTGTGAATGAAGTCAGGCAGACGGACCGTCGCGGTGGCCACGCTCGTGGGGGCGCTCGGGCTCTCGGTGCTGAACGCGCCGGCGGCGAACGCGGCGGACACCGGTATCACCGTGTCGGACATCGTCATCAACAAGGGCAAGCCGATCGTGGTGGGTACGTCGAAGGAGGTGGAGCCGCCCATGACGTTCAACCTGGCGCTGCCGGCCGGGTACAGCGTCGAGGGAACGGCGGGCAGCTGGAGCGCGCACCCCTTCCTCTATCGGGGCGACCTGAAGAGGGCCGCCGACACCGGAGAGAACTACATCGGACCGGGCAGCTACACCTGCTACGAGATCGACTCCAGGCACGCCCGCTGCGAGGGCAACCTCTACATCGACCCCCATCCGAGCCAGGAGCAAGTCGACTCCAACAGCGACGCCACTACGTGGAAGCTCGCCGTGTCTCTCCGTCTGTTCAAGGCCAGTGGAAACCTCAAGGCCGGGGAGATCGAGAAGCGGTCCAAGACCGCCCAGCTCAAGCGCGCCGCCAAGGCCACCACCAACGCCTCACCCGAGCCCGTCACCAAGGGCAAGAAGATCACTGTCACGGGCAAGCTGACCCGGGCGAACTGGAGCACGAAGAAGTACGACGGCTATGGCGGCCGTACCGTGAGCCTTCAGTTCAAGGCCAAGGGAACCGACACCTTCAAGACGCTCAAGAAGGCCACCACCAGCAGCACGGGGGCGCTGAAGACCACGGTCACGGCCTCCGGCGACGGCTCGTACCGCTGGGTGTACTACGGGAACAGCACGACCGGCGTCGCCGCTGGCGCGTCGGACTACGTCGACGTGCGCTGACCGCCCGGACCCCTCAGTGCAGGGTCGGCACCTCGCCGCCCTCCGCCCGCGTGAGCGTGACCCCCGCCAGACCGCGTAGCCGGCGTTCCGCCACGGCGGTCAGTTCGTCGGTGGTCGGCGGGGTCTGCCCCAGGCCGATGGCGTAGCGGGCGGGGGTCGTGGTGAAGGGGCGGGGCCAGGCGTGGCAGTCGGGGGCCAGTTCGGCGAGGTCCGTGATCAGGGCCCGCATCCTGCCCCGGACGCGGCCCTCGTCAGCACTCCCGCCCCGGGCCCCCTCCACCGTCACGATCGCCCAGGCCGCGTGGCGGCGGTGGAGCGGGGGAGGGGCGAGGAGGTCGGGGAACGAGCCGTCTTCCTCCAGCAACTCCCAGGCGCGGAACAGCTCTTGGATGATGAGGTCGCGCACGCCCTCCGTGACCTGGTCCGTGCAGGAACGGACCGGGGCGGAGGGGGTGGCGACGGTGAGGGCCCCGGCGGCGACGCCGTCGAGTTCTCCCACCGGCTCGCGCCAGTCCCACGCCGCCCACGTCGCGAAGAAGTGCCGGAGGAGGGCCGCCGGCGGCAGGTCGCCCGCCTCGTTCACCGTGCGGGCCGCCAGCACGGACCACGCCAGGCCCGGCAGCCCGCCGAACGGTGCCGAGTCCAGGCCCCGGGCCCTCGCCCATGCCTTGACCTGCCGGGCCAGCCGGGCGAACGTCGGTCCGTGGGCGTCCACCGAGGCGAGCACCGCCTCCGCGTCGCTCACCGCGCTGAGCGCGATCGCCGCCGCCTCGCCCAGTTCGGCCCGCCGGGCCACCGCCTCGACGGGATCCATCGCGCCGGTCGCCACCACCGCCAGGTCCACGTCCAGGCCGTCCAGCCGCAGCCGGAGGCCGGGTACACGAGCGCCGACCACCTCGCGCATGCCGCCCGCCCCGGGCAGGGACTCGGCCAACCTTGCCTGTACGGAGGGGAGTTCGACCGAGCCGGGCAGTGCCGCCACCAGGTCCAGATCCGCGCCGGGCAGCGCACAGCCCATCCGCCGCGAGCCGACGATGTGCACGACACCGCCGGGGAGCGCGTCCGCCACGAGGCGTGCGACCCGGTCCGCCACGGCGAGGTCGGCGCCGCTGTCCTCGCCGCCCCCGCCAGCCCCGTACGGCGCCGGCTCGTCCCGCCACCGCACCTCTCCCGTCCCCAGGCTCACCGTCCCCCGCACCCGCATCGGCTCGTCCGCGCGCCTCGACAGCAGTGCCAGCTCGCCGACCCTGGCCGACAGGGGCGTGAGCCGGACCGCGCAGGCCGTGGCCAACGCGTTCGGGTCGGTGGTGCGGCCCAGGCTCAGATGCGGGGTGAAGCCCTCGTGCCGGCCGCGACAGCGCGGGAAGTGGCGTACGAGGGTGCCGTGCAGGTCGGCCCACGGTCCCTCCCCGGCCGCCGCCGGGTCGAGCCAGACCGTCGCGTCGTCCCGGTGGCCGAACCAGTGCACGCCCTCCAGCCGGGCGTCGAACGGGACCGTCGGAGTCGTCAGCGCCGTCGCGAGCACGGCGGCCGCCTCCTCGAAGGCGTGTTCCGGTACGAAGCCGAAGAGGACGTTCACATGCGGGGGCCAGCGGTGGATCTGCGGGTCGTGGTCGCGGCGGATCTCCTGGAGCGGCGGCCACAGCTTCTCGGGCGGCAGCCACGCCAGCGCCGTACGGGCGGTCGGCCGGACGTCGAGGCGCGCGGGCGCGTCCGTGGCCGGGGAATCCGTACCCGGGGCGCCCGGGGTCACCTCCGCCCGCACCCCGTAGTGGTCCGAGATGTGCAGCCCCTCCGGCGTCGGCGCGTCCCCGTAGAGCTCGGCCCGTGCCACCCGGAGCCCCTCCCCGCGCACGAGCACCCGGTCCAGCCGGGACGCCCGCCCCGACAGGGACGAGACCGCGGCCAGCGGATTCGCGCCCGGGTCGAAGGTCGGGGTCGCGTCGGCGGGGCCGTGCGTCTCGCTCCACGCGTCCCGCATACCGAGGGTCGTCTGTGGGGTGTCACCGCCGTCGTTGAAGTCGCCCAGCACCAGCAGGTCGGCATCCAGGCCCGCCAACCCCTCGGCGACACGGGCCAGTTCGGCGGCCCGGCGGCCGGCGCCGTCCGTGGAATGGTCACTGCTCAGATGGGTCCCCGCCACGACGAGGGGGCGTGCGCCGGTCTCCACGACCACGGCCGTCACCGCCTTGTGCGGGCCCAGCGCGTGGAACGCCGCCTCGCGGACCGGCAACCGGCTGAGGAGGAGCAGACCGCACACGTCCACGTCACGTCCGCGCGGGTCCGTCCCCAGCGTCCAGCCGTCCCGCACCCAGGGTTCGCGCAGCAGCATCGTCAGCAGCTCCGCCTCGACCTCCTGCAACGCGATCACGTCCACGTCGGCGTCGCGCAACGCCCGCAGCAGCAGGGGCCTGCGCCGGGCGCTGTCGATGAGGTCGGCGTCGTAGCGGTCCCAGAGGGTGTTCCAGGTCAGCACCCGCACGGATGCCGAGGCGAGTCCTCGCGGTGCGCGCGTGGGGGTCCAGCGCTCCCCGTCCCACGCGTGCGGCGTGCGCGCCGTGAAGAACGGCGCCCGGAGCAGGCGCGCCTCCCGCACGCGCCCCGCCTCCGTGGCGTCGATCCGGTCCACGCCCGTGGAGCGGTCCCAGACCAGCTCGCCGTCGGCCTCGAAGAACAGCACCCGGTGCCAGGGGATCTCGCCGCCGGGCACGAACGCGGGCAGCGGGACCCGCTTGGGCGCCGCGTTCCGCTGGAGGACGCCCAGCACGAAGCGGGCCGGGTCGAAGCGCGCGTCCCAGCGCACCCGGTGGTAGATCTCCTCGCTCGTGCGCACGGTTCCTCAGCCCTCTTCCTCAGTGCTCGTCCTCCATGGTCCCGCTCGCCCCCACGTACCAGGTGCGGTGCGCGTCGCCCGGATACGGCGGGGCGAAGCGGCGCAGCTGGGCGGTGAGCACGTCCGGCGGCACGGGGTGCTCGCGGCGGCCGTTGCGGCGGACCAGCTCGTCCTCGTCGACCAGGACCACGGCGTGGGTGACCAGGGCGTCGCGGCGGTGGGCGACCGCGTGGACCAGCGAGCGCTGCTGGTGCGTGAGGCAGGTGGCGTCCCACACCGTGGTCCCGCCGGCGGCCAGCGCCCCGTCCAGCCGGTGGAGCCCCGCGCGCAGCACGTCCGCGTTGGCGCGCTGGTCGGCCCGGTCGCCGCGCGCCTCGCGCAGATCGTCCAGCGACACATACGCGTCCACGCCCGTGAGCCCCCGCGCGAACGTGCTCTTGCCGCTGCCGGCCGGACCCACCAGCTGGACCAGCCTCGGAAAGGCCCCCGAGCGCCACCGCCACGTCGCCGCGACGGCCTCGCCCGTGGAGCCGCCCCCACCCCCGGCGGACCCGCCTCCACCCCCGACGAACCCGCCCCCACCGATGCGCCCCCGCGCGTACGCCTCCCGCGCCTCGGCCCGGCACCGGACGGCCGCCTCCGGCGGCAGTTCGGCGAACGCCTCCGCCAGGGCCTCCTCGTCGAGGCCCGGCACCTCCTCGGCGTGCAGCGCCGACCATTCGACCTGCTCGCGAGCCTCGTCCGTGGCCGCCGTGGCGCGGGCGACCGCGTGCAGCAGCCCGAGATCGGCGGCGAGGGAGAGCCGCGCCAGGCCGGTGGGGCGGTCCTCGTCCGGGTACGGCCGGTGGAGCGCGGAGTGCAGCCCCACGAGGTCGGCCACCCGCCGGGCGAGCGGCATGCCCACGGCCCCGGCGAGCCGCGCGGCCACCCGGGCCCGCCGGCCGCCCGGGGCGTGCTCGTGCAGCAGCGCGGCCAGGGCGCCGGCGAGCCGCTCGTCCCCGGTGCGCCCCTCCGCGTCGAAGCGGGCCACCGCCTCCCTGTCCCCCTGGCCGGGCAGTCCGACGGCCTCCGCCAGCGTGTCGGCGTCCACGGGTGCGCCGGAGCGCACCGCCCACAGCGGCGCACGCGCCCCCAGCCCGTTCTCCACGACGGCCGCGTGCATCCAGTGGGTGTCCGTCCGCACATGCCCGGCCCGCACCCACTTGGCGACGCGCGTACCGAACTCGTCCGCGGCGAAACCGTCCACGACCCGGACGACGTACCCCTCCTGCCGCCCGAGGTCCAGCCGCAGCGCGCGCAGCGCCCTCTCGTCGAACACGCCCCGCCACAGCACGCGCGGCACGGGGATGCCGAGTCCGCGCAGCAGCTCCACCGTCCGGTCCCAGCCCAGGCAGCGCCCGTCCGCGTCCCACACTGAGAAGCCGTAGAACCAGCTGTCCAGGTCGTCGTAGGCGAGGGAGTGGCGGGCGAACATGTTCTCGCCGCACACCCGCCAACCCGGCGGGACGGCGTGGCCGATCCGGGCCTGAAGCGCCTTGACCCAGGTACGGGAGGGGTGGTGCGCGGAGTCGAGTGAGCGGGCGTGCACGCCGTCGCGGTACAGCGTGGTGTTCTCGCCGTCGAGTTTCTCGGTCACGACGACCTCCCGGCCGCGCAGGCCGGACAGGTCGGTGACCCGCAGATCGTCGGCGGTCGCGCCGGGGGACCAGGGCAGATGCCGGGTCCGCGGATAGTGCGTGCGCATGATGGACATTTCCCCGTGCCGGCCGACTTACCTGATCAGCGTAGGAGTGGGGCGTGGGGGTGGGCGAGCGGATTATGGCCCGCACTTCACCGTGGTCGTCCTGGTTGCCGGGGCCATGGGCGTACGCAACGTCACCACCCTGCGGGCGCGGGTCCCCGACCTGCCCACGACGGTGTCCACACGCGCCCTGACCGCGCTCCTCGGCGGCCTGCCCCTGCTGTCCGACACCCGCATCGGCTCGGGGGCCACGAACGAGGGCCGCCGCCTCACCTCGGTCGGCGCGATGTTCGCCGGGGGCCTGCTGGGCGCGTGGCTCCTGCACGAGCACGTCCACCCGGCGGTGGTCCTGCTGCCCGCCGCGCTGGTTCTGGCCCTGGGCGCGGTGTACTGGGCGGTGCCGCGTCGGCGTCCGTCGGCGCCCGGCTGAATCAGGATGCTCCCGCGAAACGGCTGTGGATCATGGGCGCATGACTGTCTCAGCAAGCCGTCTCGCCGGTGCGGCCACCATGCTCACCGGCATCTGCGTCTGTCTCTGGCTGGCCCTCGGTGCACCTCAGGAATGGACCGGGGGGATGAGATGGTTACGCACCGCGCTGGCGCTGGCGTCCTTGGGGGCGATCAGCCTCGGAGCCCGCCTCGTGTACCCCGACCGCGACACGGACACCCCGGGCGAGGCCCCGCACGGCGAGGGTGCCGACACCCGGGTTTGACCTCCGTCACTCTCGGGGTAATCTCTCCGGCTCGATTGGCGGAGGCGCTGCGCCGTATGGCAGACTAGCGGGGTTGCTCGGTCGAGTGTTGATGCTGCGCGCCTCCCGCCGGGAGGACCGGAAGCGAGTCCCACAGTACTCGTCGCCCCAACTGCCTCATGGCAGCGCTGGAGCGGACGTACGGGAATCTTTCGGGAAGTGTCAGTGCGGCACAGGCCAGGCACCCGGTGGGCTTCCGCCCCCGGCTCGGCGGCTGAAGGTGGGGCCGCGTTTCCCAGGACTGGGGATGCTCGAACAAGGGGCATCTGTGTCAGTGGAAGCGCGACACGCCCGACCGCGTGGGTCGGAGGAGCGGGTGACGGAACACCGGGTTCCAGAGCGTTAAACGAGACAAAGGACTACTGAGTAGCCATGGCGGGACAGAAGATCCGCATCCGGCTCAAGGCCTACGACCACGAGGTCATCGACTCCTCGGCGAAGAAGATCGTCGAGACGGTGACGCGCACTGGTGCGTCGGTCGCGGGCCCGGTGCCGCTGCCCACTGAGAAGAACGTGTACTGCGTCATCAAGTCGCCGCACAAGTACAAGGACTCGCGCGAGCACTTCGAGATGCGCACGCACAAGCGCCTGATCGACATCCTCGACCCGACGCCCAAGACCGTTGACTCTCTGATGCGACTCGACCTCCCGGCCGGTGTCGACATCGAGATCAAGCTCTGAGGGTCGGTGAGCTGAGAATGGCTAAGCAGATCAAGGGCATCCTGGGCGAGAAGCTCGGCATGACGCAGGTGTGGGACGAGAACAACCGTGTTGTTCCGGTCACCGTCGTCAAGGCCGGCCCCAACGTCGTGACCCAGGTCCGTACGAACGATGTCGACGGCTACGAGTCGGTCCAGATCGCCTTCGGCGAGATCGACCCGCGCAAGGTGAACAAGCCCCTCAAGGGCCACTTCGCCAAGGCCGACGTCACCCCCCGCCGCCACCTCGTCGAGATCCGCACCGCGGACGCCTCCGAGTACACGCTGGGCCAGGAGATCTCCGCCGAGGTCTTCGAGGCCGGCGTCAAGGTGGACGTGACCGGCAAGAGCAAGGGCAAGGGCTTCGCCGGTGTCATGAAGCGTCACAACTTCAAGGGCCTCGGCGCCGGTCACGGCACCCAGCGCAAGCACCGCTCTCCCGGCTCCATCGGTGGCTGCGCCACCCCGGGCCGTGTGTTCAAGGGCCTCCGCATGGCGGGTCGCATGGGCAACGAGCGGGTCACCACCCAGAACCTGACCGTCCACGCCGTTGACGCGGAGAAGGGTCTGCTGCTCATCAAGGGCGCGGTTCCCGGTCCGAACGGCGGCCTCGTCCTGGTCCGCACCGCGGCCAAGGGGGCCTGAGGTACCGATGAGCACTGTTGACATCCTTTCGCCTGCCGGCGAGAAGACCGGAAGCGTCGAACTCCCCGCGGAGATCTTCGGCGTGGAGAAGGTCAGCATCCCGCTGATCCACCAGGTCGTCGTCGCGCAGAACGCGGCTGCCCGCCAGGGCACGCACAAGACCAAGACCCGCGGCGAAGTCCGTGGTGGCGGTAAGAAGCCTTACCGGCAGAAGGGCACCGGCCGCGCCCGTCAGGGCTCGACCCGCGCGCCGCAGTTCGCCGGTGGTGGCGTCGTGCACGGTCCCGTGCCGCGTGACTACTCGCAGCGGACCCCGAAGAAGATGAAGGCCGCGGCCCTGCGCCACGCCCTCACCGACCGGGCCCGCCACAACCGCATCCACGTCGTCTCCGGCGTGATCGAGGGCGAGAACCCGTCCACGAAGGCCGCGAAGTCGCTGTTCGGCAAGATCTCGGAGCGCAAGAACCTGCTCCTGGTCGTCGAGCGTGCCGACGAGGCCGCGTGGCTCTCCGCCCGCAACCTGCCCCAGGTCCACATCCTGGAGCCGGGCCAGCTGAACACGTACGACGTGATCGTCTCCGACGATGTGGTCTTCACCCAGGGCGCCCTGGAGTCCTTCGTGTCCGGCCCGAACAAGGCCAACGACACCGAAGGGACTGAAGGCTGATGGCTATCCGTCACCCCTCCATCGCCTCCAAGGCGGCCAAGGCCGCCAAGGCCGCGCGCGTCGCCAAGGCGCGTCGCCACGAGGCCGAGGGCAAGAACACCGTCGTCACCGCGCCCAGCAAGGCGTTCACGGACCCCCGTGACGTGCTGCTGAAGCCGGTCGTGTCGGAGAAGAGCTACGCGCTTCTCGACGAGGGCAAGTACACGTTCATCGTGGCTCCCGGCGCCAACAAGACCCAGATCAAGCAGGCCGTCCAGGCGGTCTTCTCGGTCAAGGTCACCGGGGTCAACACGATCAACCGCCAGGGCAAGCGCAAGCGGACCCGCACGGGCTTCGGCAAGCGTGCCGACAGCAAGCGCGCGATCGTGACCCTTGCCGAGGGCGACCGTATCGACATCTTCGGCGGTCCGACCGCGTAAGCGGGTCGGATCGTCCGATATCGGACGAGGACTGAGAAATGGGAATCCGCAAGTACAAGCCGACTACGCCGGGCCGTCGTGGTTCCAGCGTCGCCGACTTCGTCGAGATCACGCGGTCCACGCCGGAGAAGTCGCTGGTCCGCCCCCTGCACAGCAAGGGCGGCCGTAACAACGCCGGTCGTGTGACCGTTCGCCACCAGGGTGGCGGACACAAGCGCGCCTACCGCGTGATCGACTTCCGTCGTCACGACAAGGACGGCGTGCCGGCGAAGGTCGCGCACATCGAGTACGACCCCAACCGCACCGCGCGCATCGCGCTGCTGCACTACGCGGACGGCGAGAAGCGCTACATCCTCGCCCCGCGCAACCTGCAGCAGGGCGACCGCGTGGAGAACGGTCCCGGGGCCGACATCAAGCCGGGCAACAACCTGGCGCTCCGCAACATCCCGGTCGGTACCACGATCCACGCGATCGAGCTCCGTCCCGGTGGCGGCGCCAAGTTCGCCCGCTCCGCCGGTGCCTCCGTGCAGCTGCTCGCGAAGGAGGGCGCCTACGCCCACCTCCGCATGCCGTCCGGTGAGATTCGCCTGGTCGACGTGCGCTGCCGCGCCACCGTCGGCGAGGTCGGCAACGCCGAGCAGAGCAACATCAACTGGGGCAAGGCCGGCCGCAAGCGCTGGCTGGGCGTCCGCCCGACCGTCCGCGGTGTGGCGATGAACCCGGTTGACCACCCCCACGGTGGTGGTGAGGGCAAGACCTCCGGTGGTCGCCACCCGGTCAGCCCCTGGGGTCAGAAGGAGGGTCGTACTCGTTCGCCGAAGAAGGCTTCGAACAAGTACATCGTCCGCCGCCGCAAGACGAACAAGAAGCGCTAGGAGCGGGTTTAGATGCCGCGCAGTCTCAAGAAGGGGCCCTTCGTCGACGACCACCTGATCAAGAAGGTGGACGCCCAGAACGAAGCAGGCACCAAGAACGTCATCAAGACCTGGTCCCGTCGCTCGATGATCATCCCGGCCATGCTCGGCCACACGATCGCGGTGCACAACGGCAAGACCCACATTCCGGTGTTCGTCACCGAGTCGATGGTCGGCCACAAGCTCGGCGAGTTCTCGCCGACGCGCACCTTCCGGGGTCACGTCAAGGACGACCGGAAGTCGAAGCGCCGCTAACAGCGGGGTGGAATGACCATGACAGACACTGGAAGGACAACCATGGAAGCCAGGGCCCAGGCGCGGTACATCCGCGTCACGCCCATGAAGGCCCGCCGCGTGGTGGACCTCATCCGTGGCCTCGACGCCACGGAGGCTCAGGCGGTCCTGCGTTTCGCCCCGCAGGCCGCGAGCGTGCCGGTCGGCAAGGTGCTGGACAGCGCCATCGCCAACGCCGCGCACAACTACGACCACACGGACGCCTCCTCGCTGTTCATCAGCGAGGCGTACGTCGACGAGGGCCCGACCCTGAAGCGGTTCCGTCCGCGTGCGCAGGGCCGTGCCTACCGGATCCGCAAGCGGACCAGCCACATCACCGTGGTCGTCAGCAGCAAGGAAGGAACCCGGTAATGGGCCAGAAGGTAAACCCGCATGGGTTCCGGCTCGGTGTCACGACCGACTTCAAGTCGCGTTGGTACGCCGACAAGCTGTACAAGGACTACGTCAAGGAAGACGTCGCCATCCGTCGGATGATGACGTCCGGCATGGAGCGCGCCGGCATCTCCAAGGTCGAGATCGAGCGCACCCGTGACCGTGTCCGTGTGGACATCCACACCGCGCGTCCGGGCATCGTCATCGGCCGCCGTGGCGCCGAGGCCGACCGCATCCGCGGTGACCTCGAGAAGCTCACGGGCAAGCAGGTCCAGCTGAACATCCTCGAGGTCAAGAACCCCGAGACGGACGCTCAGCTGGTTGCTCAGGCCGTCGCCGAGCAGCTCTCCTCCCGCGTCTCCTTCCGTCGCGCCATGCGTAAGAGCATGCAGTCGGCGATGAAGGCGGGCGCCAAGGGCATCAAGATCCAGTGCGGTGGCCGCCTCGGTGGCGCCGAGATGTCCCGCTCGGAGTTCTACCGCGAGGGCCGTGTGCCCCTGCACACGCTCCGCGCGAACGTGGACTACGGCTTCTTCGAGGCCAAGACGACCTTCGGCCGCATCGGTGTGAAGGTCTGGATCTACAAGGGCGATGTCAAGAACATCGCCGAGGTCCGCGCCGAGAACGCTGCCGCCCGTGCGGGTAACCGCCCGGCTCGCGGTGGCGGTGCAGACCGCCCGGCCCGTGGTGGCCGCGGTGGCGAGCGGCGCGGTCGCAAGCCGCAGCAGGCTGCCGGCGCCGAGGCCCCCAAGGCCGAGGCTCCCGCCGCCGCCGCTCCGGCTGAGAGCACCGGAACGGAGGCCTGACCGACATGCTGATCCCCCGTAGGGTCAAGCACCGCAAGCAGCACCACCCGAAGCGCCGTGGTCAGGCCAAGGGCGGTACGACGGTCGCGTTCGGCGAGTACGGCATTCAGGCCCTCACGCCGGCGTACGTGACCAACCGCCAGATCGAGGCGGCCCGTATCGCGATGACCCGCCACATCAAGCGTGGCGGCAAGGTCTGGATCAACATCTACCCGGACCGCCCGCTCACGAAGAAGCCCGCCGAGACCCGCATGGGTTCCGGTAAGGGTTCGCCGGAGTGGTGGATCGCGAACGTGCACCCGGGCCGGGTCATGTTCGAGCTGTCCTACCCCAACGAGAAGATCGCCCGTGAGGCCCTGACTCGCGCAGCCCACAAGCTGCCGATGAAGTGCCGGATCGTCAAGCGCGAGGCAGGTGAAGCGTGATGTCGGCCGGTACCAAGGCGTCCGAGCTGCGCGAGCTGGGTGACGAGGAGCTGCTGAACAAGCTCCGCGAAGCCAAGGAAGAACTGTTCAACCTCCGCTTCCAGGCGGCGACCGGACAGCTCGAGAACCATGGCCGTCTGAAGGCGGTCCGCAAGGACATCGCGCGGATCTACACCCTGATGCGCGAGCGTGAGCTGGGCATCGAAACGGTGGAGAACGCCTGATGAGCGAGAACAACGTGACTGAGACGAACACCGAGGCGCGCGGATTCCGCAAGACCCGTGAGGGCATCGTCGTCAGCGACAAGATGGACAAGACCGTCGTCGTCGCCGTCGAGGACCGCAAGAAGCACGCCCTGTACGGCAAGGTCATCCGCAGCACGAGCAAGCTCAAGGCTCACGACGAGCAGAACGCCGCCGGCATCGGCGACCGCGTCCTCCTGATGGAGACCCGGCCGCTGTCCGCCACGAAGCACTGGCGCGTCGTCGAGATCCTCGAGAAGGCCAAGTAATTTCCTGCGGGCAAACCCGCAGGACAGTTCCGCCAGGCTCCAACGGGGCTGATCATTCAGCCCCGTTGGGGAACCGGCAGACAATCAGGAGATAGACGTGATCCAGCAGGAGTCGCGACTGCGTGTCGCCGACAACACTGGTGCGAAGGAGATCCTTTGCATCCGTGTGCTCGGTGGCTCCGGTCGCCGCTACGCGGGCATCGGTGACGTCATCGTCGCCACCGTCAAGGACGCGATCCCCGGCGGCAACGTGAAGAAGGGTGACGTCATCAAGGCGGTCATCGTTCGCACCGTCAAGGAGCGCCGCCGTCCGGACGGCTCGTACATCCGCTTCGACGAGAACGCCGCCGTCATTCTCAAGAACGACGGCGACCCTCGTGGCACCCGTATCTTCGGCCCGGTGGGCCGGGAGCTGCGCGAGAAGAAGTTCATGAAGATCATCTCGCTCGCGCCGGAGGTGCTGTAAGCATGAAGATCAAGAAGGGCGACCTGGTCCAGGTCATCACCGGTAAGGACAAGGGCAAGCAGGGCAAGGTCATCGCGGCCTTCCCCCGCGAGGACCGCGTCCTGGTCGAGGGTGTCAACCGGGTCAAGAAGCACACCAAGGCCGGCCCGACCGCCAAGGGTTCGCAGGCCGGTGGCATCGTCACGACCGAGGCCCCGATCCACGTCTCCAACGTCCAGCTGGTCGTGGAGAAGGACGGCAAGAAGGTCGTCACGCGTGTCGGTTACCGCTTCGACGACGAGGGCAACAAGGTTCGCGTTGCCAAGCGGACGGGTGAGGACATCTGATGGCTACCACCACGACTCCGCGTCTCAAGACGAAGTACCGCGAGGAGATCGCGGGCAAGCTGCAGGAAGAGTTCTCCTACGAGAACGTCATGCAGACCCCCGGCCTCGTCAAGATCGTGGTCAACATGGGTGTGGGCGACGCAGCCCGCGACTCCAAGCTGATCGAGGGCGCCATCCGCGACCTCACCACGATCACCGGTCAGAAGCCGGCCGTCACCAAGGCCCGCAAGTCCATCGCGCAGTTCAAGCTGCGTGAGGGCCAGCCGATCGGTGCCCACGTCACACTCCGTGGCGACCGCATGTGGGAGTTCCTGGACCGCACCCTGTCGCTCGCGCTCCCGCGCATCCGCGACTTCCGTGGTCTGTCCCCCAAGCAGTTCGACGGCCGTGGCAACTACACCTTCGGTCTCACCGAGCAGGTCATGTTCCACGAGATCGACCAGGACAAGATCGACCGTACCCGGGGTATGGACATCACCGTGGTGACCACGGCGACCAACGACGCTGAGGGCCGCGCCCTCCTTCGTCACCTCGGCTTCCCCTTCAAGGAGGCGTGAGCGAGATGGCGAAGAAGGCTCTGATCGCGAAGGCTGCTCGCAAGCCCAAGTTCGGCGTGCGTGGCTACACGCGCTGCCAGCGCTGCGGCCGTCCCCACTCCGTGTACCGCAAGTTCGGCCTGTGCCGCGTGTGCCTCCGTGAGATGGCTCACCGTGGCGAGCTGCCGGGCGTGACCAAGAGCTCCTGGTAGTCCCTGCTTTTCAGGGATTCCCGAAGCTCTCGGTAAGCACTGGGCGTGTCAGGCGCCCACCCATCCATGGCTTAGGCTTGGAGGGTTGGGCGCCTGACGGTAGCCCGTACGACTTACTACGCCGTAGGTCCCCGCACCGCACCCGTCCCGCCACCGAGTGGGGAGAGGGATGGCGCATACAGGAAACCCCGGCGAGAGAGGCCGAAGGCCAATTCATGACCATGACTGATCCGATCGCAGACATGCTTACGCGTCTGCGGAACGCGAACTCGGCATACCACGACTCCGTGACGATGCCGGCATCGAAGATCAAGTCTCACATCGCGGAGATCCTCCAGCAGGAGGGCTTCATCACGGGCTGGAAGGTCGAGGACGCCGAGGTCGGCAAGAACCTCGTCCTCGAGCTGAAGTTCGGCCCGAACCGTGAGCGCTCCATCGCGGGCATCAAGCGGATCTCCAAGCCCGGTCTCCGGGTGTACGCGAAGTCCACCTCCCTGCCAAAGGTGCTGGGCGGCCTCGGCGTGGCGATCATCTCCACGTCGCACGGGCTCCTCACCGACAAGCAGGCCGGCAAGAAGGGCGTAGGCGGAGAAGTTCTCGCCTACGTCTGGTAGCGGAAGGGAACGGAGGAAACAGCTATGTCGCGCATTGGCAAGCTCCCCATCACGGTTCCCGCCGGCGTGGACGTCACCATCGACGGCCAGACGGTCTCGGTCAAGGGTCCCAAGGGCTCGCTGACCCACACCGTCGTTTCGCCGATCGAGATCGCCAAGGGTGAGGACGGCGTTCTGAACGTCACCCGCCCCAACGACGAGCGTCAGAGCAAGGCCCTGCACGGCCTGTCCCGCACGCTGGTGGCGAACATGATCACCGGCGTGACCCAGGGTTACGTGAAGAAGCTCGAGATCAGCGGTGTCGGTTACCGCGTGCAGGCCAAGGGTTCGAACCTCGAGTTCGCGCTCGGCTACAGCCACCCGATCACCGTCGAGGCGCCCGAGGGCATCACCTTCAAGGTGGAGACCCCGACCCGCTTCCAGGTCGAGGGCATCGACAAGCAGAAGGTCGGCGAGGTTGCGGCCAACATCCGCAAGCTGCGCAAGCCCGACCCGTACAAGGCCAAGGGCGTCAAGTACGAGGGCGAAGTCATCCGCCGCAAGGTCGGAAAGGCGGGTAAGTAAGCCATGGCATACGGTACGAAGATCGCTAAGGGCGACGCTTACAAGCGTGCAGCCATCAAGCGGCGCCACATCCGGATCCGTAAGAAGGTCAACGGTACGGCTGAGCGTCCCCGCCTGGTCGTGACCCGCTCGAACCGCCACATCGTGGCCCAGGTGATCGACGACCTCAAGGGTCACACCCTTGCGTCGGCGTCCACCCTGGACTCGTCGATCCGCGGTGCGTCCGAGGACAAGTCGGCGCAGGCCGGCAAGGTCGGCGCCCTGGTCGCCGAGCGTGCCAAGGCCGCCGGTGTCGAGGCCGTTGTGTTCGACCGAGGTGGTAACCGGTACGCGGGTCGCATCGCGGCCCTGGCCGACGCCGCCCGCGAGGCCGGGCTCAAGTTCTGAGCTCGCTGCGTAGCTAGCGGAAAGAGAGAGGTAAATCCAATGGCTGGACCCCAGCGCCGCGGTGGCGGTGCCGGTGGCGGCGAGCGGCGGGACCGGAAGGGCCGTGACGGCGGCGCAGCTGCCGCCGAGAAGACCGCGTACGTTGAGCGCGTTGTCGCGATCAACCGCGTCGCCAAGGTTGTGAAGGGTGGTCGTCGCTTCAGCTTCACTGCGCTCGTCGTAGTGGGCGATGGTGACGGCACCGTGGGTGTCGGTTACGGCAAGGCCAAGGAGGTGCCGGCCGCCATCGCCAAGGGTGTTGAGGAGGCCAAGAAGCACTTCTTCAAGGTCCCCCGTATCCAGGGCACCATCCCGCACCCGATCACGGGCGAGAAGGCCGCGGGCGTCGTCCTGCTCAAGCCTGCTTCCCCCGGTACCGGCGTCATCGCCGGTGGCCCGGTGCGTGCCGTGCTCGAGTGCGCCGGTGTGCACGACATCCTGTCGAAGTCGCTCGGTTCGTCGAACGCGATCAACATCGTGCACGCGACCGTGGAGGCCCTGAAGGGTCTGCAGCGTCCCGAGGAGATCGCGGCCCGCCGTGGTCTGCCCCTCGAGGACGTCGCTCCCGCGGCTCTGCTGCGTGCGCGTGCCGGGGCTGGTGCTGCGTAATGGCACAGCTCAAGATCACGCAGACGAAGTCGTACATCGGCAGCAAGCAGAACCACCGTGACACCCTGCGTTCCCTTGGTCTCAAGGGCATCAACACGCAGGTCGTCAAGGAGGACCGCCCCGAGTTCCGCGGCATGGTGCACACCGTCCGCCACCTCGTGACGGTCGAGGAGGTCGACTGATCATGGCGGAGAACAACCCGCTCAAGATCCACAACCTCCGTCCCGCCCCCGGTGCCAAGACCGCGAAGACCCGTGTCGGTCGTGGTGAGGCGTCGAAGGGTAAGACGGCTGGTCGTGGTACCAAGGGTACGAAGGCCCGCTACCAGGTTCCGGAGCGCTTCGAGGGTGGCCAGATGCCCCTCCACATGCGTCTTCCGAAGCTGAAGGGCTTCAAGAACCCGTTCAAGACCGAGTTCCAGGTCGTGAACCTCGACAAGCTGGGCGCGCTGTACCCCGAGGGTGGCGAGGTCACCGTCGAGGACCTCGTGGCCAAGGGTGCCGTTCGCAAGAACAGCCTCGTCAAGGTCCTCGGCCAGGGCGAGATCTCCGTGGCGCTGCAGGTGACGGTCGACGCCGTCTCCGGCTCCGCCAAGGAGAAGATCACCGCCGCCGGCGGTACCGTCACCGAGCTCGTCTGAACACACCAGGTGTCTCGATGACTTGAGCGATCCCGACCGGGGATACCCCACAAATGGGGTATCCCCGGTTGGTCGTTCCAAGGGAAGCAGTCTCGCCGGTAAGGTGACCTGCGCTGCCCGTTTTCACAGGGTGCTCTCATTCGGGCACTCGTCGCGGCAGTTAAACGTTACGTAAGTCGTCCCCATCAGAATCTCAAAACCGTCACCCTTGACGCAGTAGCGCGGGGGTCGCAGGAGGCACCGTGCTCACCGCGTTCGCCCGGGCGTTCAAGACGCCCGACCTGCGCAAGAAGCTGCTCTTCACGCTCGGCATCATCGTGATCTACCGGATCGGCACACACATCCCGATCCCGGGTGTCGACTACACCGCCGTCCAGTTCTGCATCGACCAGGCCCAGACGAACTCCGGCCTCTTCGGTCTCGTGAACATGTTCAGTGGTGGTGCGCTGCTACAGATCACGGTCTTCGCGCTCGGCATCATGCCGTACATCACGGCGAGCATCATTCTGCAGCTGCTGACCGTGGTGATCCCGCGTCTGGAAGCCCTGAAGAAGGAGGGGCAGGCCGGCACGGCGAAGATCACGCAGTACACGCGTTACCTGACGGTGGCCCTGGCGATCCTTCAGGGCACCGGCCTGGTGGCCACCGCCCGCAGCGGCTCGCTCTTCAGCGGCTGTGCGCAGGCCGGTCTGATCGTCCCCGACGATTCGATCTTCACCACCATGGTCATGGTCATCACCATGACCGCCGGTACGGCCCTCGTCATGTGGCTCGGTGAGCTCATCACCGACCGCGGCATCGGCAACGGCATGTCGATCCTGATGTTCATCTCGATCGCCGCCACCTTCCCGTCCGCGCTGTGGGCCATCAAGGAGCAGGGCGACCTGGCGGGCGGCTGGATCGAGTTCGGCATCGTGATCGCCGTCGGTCTGGTCATGGTCGCGCTCGTGGTCTTCGTCGAGCAGGCCCAGCGCCGCATTCCGGTCCAGTACGCGAAGCGCATGATCGGTCGCCGTTCCTACGGCGGCACGTCGACCTACATCCCGCTGAAGGTCAACCAGGCGGGCATCATTCCTGTGATTTTCGCCTCGTCGCTGCTCTACATTCCGGCCCTCATCGTGCAGTTCTCGAACTCCACGGCAGGCTGGGCGAGTTGGGTCACGGAGAACCTGGCGGACACCGCCGCGCCGGCCCATATCACGATCTACTTCTTCCTGATCATCTTCTTCGCCTTCTTCTACGTGGCCATCTCGTTCAACCCCGAGGAAGTCGCGGACAACATGAAGAAGTATGGTGGCTTCATCCCGGGAATCCGGGCTGGCCGACCGACCGCTGAGTACCTGAGCTACGTACTCAACCGGATCACCTGGCCGGGTTCGCTGTACCTGGGTCTGATCGCTCTCGTGCCGACAATGGCGTTGGCACCCCTTGGGGCCAACCAGAACTTCCCGTTCGGCGGTACCAGCATCCTGATCATCGTGGGTGTGGGTCTGGAGACGGTGAAGCAGATCGAGAGCCAGCTCCAGCAGCGCAATTACGAAGGGTTCCTCCGCTGATGCGTATCGTCCTCGTCGGGCCGCCGGGTGCCGGTAAGGGAACGCAGGCCGCGTTCCTCGCCCAGAACCTGTCGATCCCGCACATCTCCACGGGCGACCTGTTCCGGGCCAACATCAGCAAGCAGACGGAGCTCGGCAAACTCGCGAAGTCCTACATGGACAAGGGCGAGCTGGTGCCGGACGAGGTCACCATCGCGATGGCCAAGGACCGCATGGAGCAGCCGGACGCCGAGCACGGCTTCCTGCTCGACGGCTTCCCGCGCAACGTCTCGCAGGCCGAGGCGCTGGACGTGACGCTCCAGGACGAGTCCATGAACCTGGACGCGGTGCTGGACCTGGAGGTCCCCGAGGAGGAGGTCGTCAAGCGGATCGCCGGCCGGCGCATCTGCCGGAACGACTCCGCCCACGTCTTCCACGTCACGTACAAGAAGCCGAAGCAGGAAGGTGTCTGCGACGCCTGCGGCGGCGAGCTGTACCAGCGTGACGACGACTCCGAGGAGACCGTCCGCAAGCGCCTGGAGGTCTACCACACCCAGACCGAGCCGATCATCGACTACTACAAGGCCCAGGGCCTCGTGGTGACGATCTCGGCCCTCGGCCCGGTGGAGGAAGTCACCCAGCGCGCCATGGAGGCGCTCAAGCGCGAGAACGACGACAACTAGGTCGTCGGGTCGGTACGTCGGCCGCGGTGCCCGTGAGGGGCGCCGCGGCCGTACTGTTGTGTAGGCAAAAACGCGAGAACGAGATCTCGTGCCTCGTGGACAAGAAGGAAGACGGAGAGCGCAGGCCCCCATGGTGCAGATCAAGAGTCCCGAGCAGATCGCCAAGATGCGTGAGGCGGGGCTGGTCGTCGCCGCCATCCACGCGGCCACCCGGGAGGCCGCCGTGCCGGGCGCCTCCACGAAGGATCTCGACGAGGTCGCCCGCAAGGTGCTCGCGGAGCACGGGGCCAAGTCGAACTTCCTCGGGTACGGCGGTTTCCCGGCGACCATCTGCACCTCGGTGAACGAGGTCGTGGTCCACGGGATCCCCAGCGACGAGGTCGTCCTGAAGGACGGCGACATCATCTCCATCGACTGCGGCGCGATCGTCGACGGCTGGCACGGGGACGCCGCCTACACCGCGTTCGTGGGGTCCGGTCACGCTCCGGAGCTCCTCGAGCTGTCGCGGGTGACCGAGGAGTCCATGTGGGCCGGTATCGCCGCGATGAAGCTGGGCAACCGGCTCGTGGACGTCTCCCGGGCCATCGAGACGTACATCCGCCGGCAGCCGAAGCCGGGCGGGGGGAAGTACGGGATCGTCGAGGACTACGGCGGCCACGGCATCGGGACCGAGATGCACATGGACCCGCACCTGCTGAACTACGTCGAGCGGCGGCGGGGCAAGGGGCCGAAGCTGGTGCCGGGCTTCTGCCTCGCGATCGAGCCGATGGTGTCGTTGGGTACGCCGAAGACGGAGGTCCTGGCGGACGACTGGACCGTGGTGACCACGGACGGGACGTGGTCGTCGCACTGGGAGCACTCCGTGGCGCTGACCGAGCAGGGGCCGCTGGTGCTGACCGCTCCCGACGGGGGCAAGGCGAAGCTGGCGGAGCACGGGATCATTGCGGCGCCTGATCCGGTGGGCTGAGTTCGCGTTGCCGGGCGCGGGTGGGTGGGGGCTGGTCGCGCAGTTCCCCGCGCCCCTTTCAGGGGCGCTCCTGCGGGGCGGAGTAAGGATCTTCCGCCTTGGGCATGCATACCGAATTCGTGTTTCTGGAGGCCCTGGCGTAGACTGACTCGTCGGCTCTCGTGTTTCCGTGTGTCTTCATTCGGTTACGTGGAGTCGATCAAGGTAGTCGATTCGAAGGGCGAAGCGTGGCCAAGAAGCAAGGTGCCATCGAGATCGAGGGCACTGTCGTCGAGTCTCTGCCGAACGCCATGTTCAAGGTCGAGCTCCAGAACGGCCACCAGGTCCTGGCACACATCAGCGGCAAGATGCGTATGCACTACATCCGCATCCTCCCTGACGACCGGGTCGTGGTGGAGCTGTCTCCGTACGACCTGACGCGTGGCCGGATCGTCTACCGCTACAAGTAGATCCCTCTGACTCGGAGAACCTCGATCCCATGAAGGTCAAGCCGAGCGTCAAGAAGATCTGCGACAAGTGCAGGGTGATCCGCCGTCACGGTCGGGTCATGGTCATCTGCGAGAACCCGCGCCACAAGCAGCGCCAGGGCTGACGCACGTTCGACCACTCCCTCTGCATCTTCATCGCAGGGATTCGCGCGACGCGAGCTGAATTTGTTCATACGCAGGACCCAGGCGCCGCACGGTGTCTGACACCCCCGGCTCGGAGGCCGGGGACCCGGTTCGTACCTGGTACGGCGGCCGGGAGCCGGTTCTGTGGAAGACCTCCGACAATCACCAGGAGCCATTGAATGGCACGCGTTTCCGGTGTTGACATCCCGCGCGACAAGCGCGTGGAGGTCGCCCTCACCTATGTGTTCGGCATCGGCCGGACCCTCTCCCAGGAGACGCTGGCAGCGACCGGCGTCAACCCCGACACCCGCGTCCGCGACCTCTCCGAGGAGCAGCTCGTCGCGATCCGCGAGTACGTGGACAACAACATCAAGACCGAGGGTGACCTCCGTCGCGAGGTCCAGGCCGACATCCGCCGCAAGGTCGAGATCGGCTGCTACCAGGGTCTCCGTCACCGTCGTGGTCTGCCCGTCCGCGGTCAGCGCACCAGCACCAACGCCCGCACCCGCAAGGGCCCGCGTCGCGCCATCGCCGGTAAGAAGAAGCCGGGCAAGAAGTAGTCCTCAGCGGACAACGCTTCATCAGCGGTCTTCGCTGTAGGACCGACCACCTCCCCGTAGGAGTTTGTAGATGCCCCCCAAGGGTCGTCAGGGCGCTGCCAAGAAGGTGCGCCGCAAGGAAAAGAAGAACGTCGCTCACGGCCACGCGCACATCAAGAGCACGTTCAACAACACGATCGTCTCCATCACGGACCCCTCGGGCAACGTGATCTCCTGGGCCTCCGCCGGCCACGTCGGCTTCAAGGGCTCCCGCAAGTCCACGCCGTTCGCCGCGCAGATGGCCGCCGAGTCGGCCGCCCGTCGCGCGCAGGAGCACGGCATGCGCAAGGTCGACGTGTTCGTCAAGGGCCCGGGCTCGGGTCGTGAGACGGCCATCCGTTCGCTCCAGGCGACCGGTCTCGAGGTCGGCTCCATCCAGGACGTCACGCCCACCCCGCACAACGGCTGCCGTCCGCCCAAGCGCCGCCGCGTCTGACCCTTCGGGTCGGATCCACGGTTGCTGGGTCTGAGGTTTTCGGGCGGTATGGCTCTTCGGGGCTATACCGCCCGTACCCTTGTAGTTCTCAAGGGCGTCAAATAGCGGGCGCCCATGACTGAAGGATTCACTCCATGCTGATCGCTCAGCGTCCCTCGTTGACCGAAGAGGTCGTCGACGAATTCCGCTCCCGGTTCGTGATCGAGCCGCTGGAGCCGGGCTTCGGCTACACCCTCGGCAACAGCCTCCGTCGCACGCTCCTGTCGTCGATCCCCGGTGCGGCTGTCACCAGCATCCGGATCGACGGTGTCCTGCACGAGTTCACCACCGTGCCGGGCGTCAAGGAGGACGTCACCGACCTGATCCTCAACATCAAGCAGCTGGTCGTCTCCTCGGAGCACGACGAGCCGGTCGTGATGTACCTGCGCAAGCAGGGTCCGG